>CAYJXB010000033.1:0-16736 GCA_964374005.1 uncultured Planctomycetia bacterium | reverse complement strand
GCCTGGAGCTTCGTCACAACAGGAAAGTGCTTTTTAATTTCCTCGACAGGAATTCCTCCGGGACGCAGCAACAGGCACCGGCCGTCCTCGATCTTTAGCACCGTGGATTCGATACCGATTTTCGCGGGCCCGCCATCAAGAACAAGGGCGATGCTCGCTCCTAAATCCTCCGATACATCCGCCGCCGTCGTTGCGCTCGTGTAGCCAAAATAATTGGCGCTGGGTGCGGCGATCGGATTCCCAAGGGCTTTAATCAGCGCTAACGCCGCCGGATGATCGGGCATTCTGACGGCCACCGTCGAAAGGCCCGCGTTCACGATATCAGGGATCTTATCGTTTTTTGGCAAAACAAGAGTCAGGGGCCCGGGCCAAAATTTTTCCATCAAGGTCTTGGCGATCTCCGGCGTTTGGGTCCAAAGAGAAGCGGCCTCTTCCCGCGAGCCTACATGGACGATCAGCGGATCAAAGGTCGGGCGTTGTTTGACCTCAAATACGCGTGCGACCGCCTTGGGGTTAAACGCATCCGCGCCCAGGCCGTAAACCGTTTCGGTGGGAAACGCGACAAGCCCGCCCTCTTTCAAGACCCGTGCCGCTTTTTCGATCTCAAGCGGGTCGCTCGCGTTGACAACGGTGGCTCGTGGGACTGCGTCGGACATAATATCAGTGGTTTCTTGATAATTCGGATAAGAGTCGACCGAACGGAAAATTCTTGCCCGGACATTCCGTGCGTGTGCCCTTGATATCTTCATGTTTTCGGATACTCTTCAGTGAAATATTATACTCTACTCGCAAAACCTTGATCAAGTTGACTAAAGAACTGAGCTGCGCCTCCGAGACGACGTGCTTGTTAAAATTGCCCACTAAACATAGTTGAATATCGTAAGGTCGGTTGGCCTTGACCTGCTTCTTCCAGCGCCAACCCACCTCAACCGCTCCATTCGAGGTGTAGGACCCGTTGCCGATCACAAAGTGATAAAACAATCCTCCCATACGACGGCGGCGATGATCACGATCGAAGAGTCGCGCGCCGCCTCGCAAAGTACCGCTGTGATGAATGGTGATCGTTTGCCAGTGGTAAACATTTCTATTGGGGCCGACTATTTTTCGCATTTTTTCAATCGGGACAGGTTCATACGGCCTGGGGATGACGGGAACCACCTGCCCCGGGATAAACAATCGTTGCCCTGTGGCGAGTTGGCTCGGACTGTCAATGTGATTGGCGCGCATGAGTTCACTGACTTCCACATGATACATCTTGGAGATGCGATACAAGGTTTGGCCACGTTCGACCGTATGATAAGCGGCGGTGCCTGTAGCGGAGACCGGATAGGGCGCGAAATTCGGCGAGAGAAGAAGCTTCGGGGTTCTGGCGCAACCGTGGACGAGCACAGCAACGAGCACAATGAATAGCGTATAGCGTTTAGCGGATAGGCCGCGACGTCGCTGTCGCGGCGCGCCGCTCGAGGCAGTGGATAGCCTCGTAACGGACAGCAGATAGGATTTAGCTTCTGCCAAAATCGTCTTCAATTCGAATGATATCGTCCTCTTCCAGATAATCTCCGAACTGCGTTTCGATAAACACCAAAGGTGTCTTTCTGGTATTCTGCATCCGATGGATCTTCTTTTTTGGGACATCGATAAAAGATCCCGGCTGCACCGAAACCTTACGTTTTCCAAGTGTCACGATGCCTCGCCCAGAAACGATGATCCACTTTTCTGATCTTTTCAAATGTTTCTGAAGACTGAATCTCAAACCGGGCTTGACTTCGATGCGTTTGACTTGCATGCCGGGCTCTTGGTGCAAAATCTTATAATTTCCCCAAGGGCGTTTTTTAATTTTCACTTTTGGATGGCCTTCATATCCGCTTCGACCATCATCCGGACAAGCGCTTTAAAACTCGTCTTGGGTTTCCATCCTAATTTTTTTCTCGCTTTGGTATAGTCGCCGCAAAGATTGAATACCTCCAGAGGCCTGAAGTGACGCGGATCAACACGGACGTACTTTTTATAATCCAATTTCACGACTTGAAACGCTTCCTGCACAAACTCTCTTACCGAATGCGACTCGCCTGTCGCAATCACATAATCCTCCGCTTCTTTCTGCTGCAACATAAGCCACATCGCTTCCACGTAATCCTTCGCATAACCCCAATCGCGCTTGGCGTCAAGATTTCCCAAATAAAGCCGGTCCTGCATCCCCTTCTTGATTCTTACCACTCCTTGTGTGATCTTGCGAGTGACAAACGTTTCCCCGCGCCGGGGGGACTCGTGATTAAACAAAATCCCATTGCAGGCGAATAGCTTGTATCCCTGCCGGTAATTGACGGTGGTCCAATAAGCGAATAATTTTGACACCGCATAGGGGCTAACGGGCTTAAAAGGGGTATATTCGTTCTGGGGCGACTCATCGGCGGCGCCATAAAGTTCGCTCGTAGAGGCCTGATAGAATTTTGTTTTAAGGCCCGATTCGCGGATCGCCTCGAGAATCCTCAAGGCCCCAAGACCGGTGACTTCGGAGGTGTATTCGGGGATTTCAAAGCTTACTTTGACATGGCTCTGGGCGGCCAGGTTATAAATCTCGTTAGGCTTCACGGTCCGAATAATACGATTGATCGAGCTGGCATCATTCAGGTCCCCGTAGACCAGATGAAGACGTTTCCCTGCCAGCGGAGACCGATGGATCGGGTCTATTCTTGATCGGTTCATGGAGCTTGAACGCCGGACCATTCCATGAACGTCATAGCCCTTTTTTAACAAAAACTCCGTTAAATAAGAACCATCCTGCCCGGTGATTCCGGTGATCAATGCTTTCATCGTATCGTGTCCTGGAGAGCACGGGGCATTCCGCTGCCCCGGCCAAGGGCCGGCCGGCCCTGTGGCCGGCCGACGTGCCGTGAGCAAGAGCTCACGGCCTAATTTTTTCCCATTATTGCTTTAATCACTGTGATTGTCAAGGCGACGCCTTAACGGCTTTTCTGAACGCCGGTTCTCAGGCAAAAGGACCGTATTTTGCAGCGACTGCAGAACGGCGATACCGGCACGCATAAATTCTGCCCGTAAGTGACCAGGATGTCGTTGAACGTGATCCAATAGCGCTTGGGCAGGATTTTCCTCAAAACCTGTTCGGTTTCGTCCGGGGCTTTGGTCTTAACCAGCCCCCAACGATTGGAAATTCGGTGCACATGCGTATCCACGCAAATACCGGGTTGATGGTAACCGACGGTCATCACCAAATTTGCCGTCTTCCTACCCACTCCTTGGAGCGTCAAGAGATCTTCCAGATTATTCGGGACGCGGCCGTCAAAACGCTCGATTAAATCATGACAGATACTCAGGATATTTTTTGCTTTTGTGTGATAGAAACCGACCGGATAAATGGCCCGCTCGATTTCTCCGACCCTCAGTGTCCGCATCTTTTGAGGGGTCTCCGCCCGCTTAAAAAGACGGTGGCTGGCTTCTTCGGTGGTTTTGTCCTTGGTCCGGAGACTTAAAACCGTAGAGATTAAAATCTTAAACGGCGCGTTGGCCCCGTGGGCAAAGGTCCCGACCACCGGCTCTTTCCACGGCTTTATCTCTTTCCGCAGAATTCTCAAGATTTCAGGCAGATCCCGCAAAATTTTACTCACCCCACCACTCCTTTCGTCCGCGTATGCGGACTAATTGCGTTGCGATTGCAAGAAAGAAGTGGTGGGGTCATCGCCTGTGCATTATACCATAGGAGAAGGGAAGAGTTTCTTTAGGCCTCGCCGTTTATCCTTTTGTCCGACTTAGCGCCGCTTGTGGTTATGAGGTAAGTGGCAAGAGAGACGGTGAGGAGAGCGGCCCTAAAATACACTCTAGCCGGCGACGACCCGAGGGCTCCCGCCACTTACGGAATAACCACGCGCACGGAGGACAGAAGGGTAAACGGCGGGCCTACTTGACACTCTAAGCTCGGGCGTTTATAGTGCCTGTATGTTATTGAAAAATTTGGCGGAAAATGTTGCGGCGCTGGTATTCCCTCTGGAGTGCGAGATCTGCCACGCGACGCTACCTTCGTCTCTCCCGTCCGGGGTCTGCGCGCGGTGCGAATCGGAGATTCGGTGGCTCGAGCCCCCTTCCTGTGTTTCATGCGGCCGCCCGTTGCGGTACGAGGTGCAAAGCCGCAAGCTCTTGCTTGCGGCACGTCGGCCGGGGCAGTGGAATGCCCCGCGCTCTCCAGAATGCGGGCTGTGCCGGGACGAGGATTTTCACTACGATCGCGCGTTTGCGTGCGCGTTTTATGAGGGAAAGATGAAGGAGTTGATCCATGCCTATAAGTTCGGCGGCAGAAAATATTTAAAAAATTTCTTCGCAAGATCGCTCGTGCGTTTCATTCGCCGTCATTTATCCGATAGCCGGTTTGACGCGGTCGCGGCCGTCCCGTTGGACTCGGAAAAAAAACGCTCGCGGGGTTTCAATCAATCAGAACTTCTGTCCGCTCAAATCGCTCTGGAACTGAAAGTCCCTGATGTCTCGAAAGAACTGACAAGAAAAAAGTCGGAATCTCCGCAGGCGCTTTTAGCGAAAGCCGACAGAGAAATAAACGTCAGGGATCGTTTTGCTGTAAAAAACATCGGCGGTTTTCGTGCCAAACGCGTGCTTTTGATCGATGATATTCTTACGACGGGGCACACGGCTTCCGAGTGCGCGAAAGCGCTTAAATACGCGGGCGCCACCTCTGTCACCGTGATGGCCTGCGCGAGAGGCTGCTAGAATGAAAATTTTAAGAGACCACATCCTGCAGGAGTTCTTGACCCCTTTCTTCTTCTGCCTTTTATCGCTCTTACTCGTCTTCTTTGTGGGGCGCGGCTTTGTCCAAATGGCGGACCTGGTCTTCAATAAGAGCGTGAATATTTTCCTGATCCTGAAACTGCTTTTCTTCTCCTTTCCTTTCATTTTGACATTCCTGATCCCCATGTCCGTTCTCGTCGCGACGCTTTTAACCTTCGGAAAGCTCTCTTTCGACAACGAGATCATGGCGATGCGAGCCAGCGGTGTCACGTTCAAACAGATGATGAAGCCGCTCTTTGCGTTGACCGTCGTGCTTTGCCTGGTCTCGTTTATTCTGTCCGATCGGATCGCCTCCTCCAGTCACTATGCCTATCGCCGGTTACTCGCCCAAATCGGAATTGAAAGCCCTCAGGCCGCGCTGGAAGAAGGGACTTTCATCAAGAAATTCAAGAATTTCATCATCTTCATTTATGAAATTGACAAGAATAAGCTCAAGGGCATCCGGATTTATCAGCCGCAGGAAGGCCGGCCCACGCGGACGATCATCGCCCAAAAAGGAGAATTGATATCCATCGCGGAAAAGAACATCATTAAACTAAAACTGATCCACGGCACAAGCGACGAACCCGACCCAAAGGACCCTTCCAAGCTCTATAAGCTAAACTTCAAGACTTATGATCTTCCCCTCAACCTCTCCGGCTTGAAAGATTCGGAGCAGACTTTAAGCAAAAAAGCGAAGGACATGAGCATCAAAGAACTTAAAACCGAAATAGAACGGCTCGGGGAAGAAGGAATCAAAGCGACCTATCCTCTTTCGGCGGAGATCCATAATAAGATCGCGTTGTCATTCTCAAGTCTGGCGTTTTTTTTGATCGGTGTGCCTCTGGGGATCACGACAAGACGCCATGAAAAACCGATCAGCTTTGGAATCAGTCTGGCTTTGATGACCCTCTATTGGATTCTCTTGATCGGAGGCAAAGCGCTGGCGCAAAAAGGCCTGGCGCCGCCTTTTTTGGCGCTTCAATTTTCGAATTTCGTCGTCGGAGGGGCCGGTACCTACCTCTTTTTCAAGTTGGCCAAAAGCTAAATGCGAATCGTTGACCGTTACCTGGTGAAAGGGTTCGTGTGGCCGTTCGGCTATTGCGTGGCGATCTTTTCAATGGTGTTTATTGTGGTCGACGGCTTCAATAATCTCGATGACTTCATCAAACACGGCGTGCACTTCAAGATCGTCCTGTCGTACTATTTGTTTCTCTTCCCGACGCTGCTCGTCCAGATCGTACCGATCTCAACGCTCGTGGCCGTGCTTTACGGCCTTGGGAATCTCAACCGGCACAACGAAATCATTGCGCTGAAAGCCAGCGGTGTCAGCGCAACGCATCTTTTGGTGCCTTATCTATGTCTAGGAACGATCATCAGTTTCGGGATTCTTTTCACCAATGAAACGATCGCGCCAAAATCGGCTGTGACATCGACGGCCATCATGGAGGGGCTCATCCAACAGGGAAAAAAGAATTTGGACGAACGCGCGATCAAAAACGTGACGCTTTACGGAAAAGGGAACCGCATCATTTTCGCCAGGGAATATGAAATCTTAAACCAGACGCTTCACGACGTCAATATTCTGGAGGACAACGCCAACAAGATTCTTCAAGGAAAACTGACCGCAAAGGAAGCGCGCTACGAGAATGGCCGCTGGATTTGCTATGAGGTGATGAAATATCAACTGGACCGGCGCGGGGACATTCTCGGCAAGCCCCACTTCTTAGCCACGATGAACCTGGACATCCCCGAGAAACCGGAGGATTTTCTGAAAGAAGGCTCACAGGTCCAATTCATGACCTCCCAAGAGCTTCGACGGTACATTGATCACTTAAAAGGGACGAGCCGCGACCTCATCAGAAGATTGTCGGTGGATTTTCACAATAAAATGGCTTTGCCGTTTGCCAGCCTGATTGTGATGCTGATTGGAGCGCCGCTGGCGATGACCACGAAACGCGCCAGTGCCATGGTGGGAATCGGAACGAGTCTATTGGTTGTCTTATTTTATTACGCGCTGGATTCGGTCTGTCTGGCGCTCGGAAAAGGCGGTTATCTGCCACCCATCATGGCCGCTTGGTTTGGGAACCTTTTTTTCGCGATGGCCGGAATCTACCTGATCAAAAACAGCGCCTAACTAAACTTAAAACTCAAAGACCAAAACTTAAAACTGTGGAATCACTTCGTGATTTATGATCCCATGTCGCGCAAGCGACACCATTGTTTTGAGTTTTTACTTCTAAGTTTTAAGTTTCTAAGTCCCTGTTTCCCAGGCGGCGAGGTACGCATTCTGGTCCTTGGTAAGCGCATCGATGGAGACGCCCATGCTCTTTAATTTAATTTCGGCTATTTCGCTGTCGATATCCTGGGGCACGCGGTAAACTTTTTTGTCGAGCGATTCATGATTCTGAGTCACCCATTCCGCGGAAAGCGCTTGATTGGCGAAGCTCATGTCCATCACGATCGCGGGATGGCCTTCGGCCGCTCCCAGATTCACAAGCCGCCCCTCTGCCAGGAGATAAACCCGGCGGCGGTTCACGAGCGTGAATTCCTGCACGCAGTCTCTCATCGTCCTTACTTTCTTTGAAATTTTCCTGAGGGCCTGAATGTCAATTTCCACGTCAAAATGGCCTGAATTAGCTACGATCGCCCGGTCTTTCATCTGCAGAAAATGCTCTCTTCTTAAAACGCCAGTATTGCCTGTCACGGTGACAAAAATATCACCTAATCTCACGGCAACGCCCATCGGCACCACTTGGAAGCCATCCATGACCGCTTCGAGCGCCTTTAACGGGTCCACCTCAGTCACGACCACATTCGCACCCATGCCGCGTGCGCGAAGCGCCACCCCTCGTCCGCACCACCCATAACCGCAGACCACGAAACTTTTCCCGGCGAGAAGCACATTGGTGGCCCGGATGATCCCGTCCAGCGTGGACTGCCCCGTACCATAGCGATTGTCAAAAAAATGTTTTGTCTGGGCGTCATTCACGGCCACGATCGGGTACAAAAGTTTTCCCTGCGTCTCGAGACTCCTTAAACGAACGACACCGGTCGTCGTCTCCTCGGTGCCACCGAAAATATTGCGTTTGTATTTATCCGGCGCTTTATGGATCGCCGACACCAGGTCCGCCCCATCATCCATCGTGATATGCGGATGATGGTTCAATGCCGCATAAATATGAGAATAGTAACTCTTCCTATCTTCCCCTTTGATCGCGAAAACGGGGACCCCAAAATCCCTCACCAAAGAGGCTGCCACCTCATCCTGTGTGCTCAATGGATTGGAGGCTACCAGCACCACATCGGCTCCCCCCGCCTTCAGCGCCACCATCAGGTTCGCCGTTTCAGAGGTCACGTGCAGGCAAGCTGATAGTTTTATGCCTTTCAACGGTTTTTCCTTGGAGAATCGCTTTGCAATAAGCTCCAATACCGGCATTTGAGTGCCGGCCCACTCAATCCGGGACCTCCCTTTCGAAGCTAGTTTGATGTCTGCAATATCGTATTTTTTCATAATTGTTTCAAAAATTATTAGTTCTGTGCAATCCTCTATAATCCTTTCTTTAACGCCGCGACCTTGTCCAATGCCTCCCAGGTGAAATCTTTCTCATTCCTTCCAAAATGGCCATACGCGGCCGTTTGAGTATAAATGGGGCGCCGCAGTTTTAAATCACGGATGATTCCGAGCGGCGTCAGATCAAAATTCTTCTCGATCAGTTTTCGTATATCGCCGCCTGGAATTCTGCCGGTACTAAACGTATTCACCATGATCGAAACCGGATGAACAACCCCGATCGCATAAGCCAGTTGTATTTCACACTTATCCGCCAGCTTCGCGGCGACTATGTTTTTAGCGATGTAGCGGGCCATATAGCACGCCGAGCGGTCTACCTTCGTGGGATCTTTGCCCGAAAAAGCGCCTCCGCCATGCGCGCCAAAACCACCGTAAGTGTCGGCGATGATTTTACGCCCTGTGAGGCCGGTATCCGCCTGAGGCCCGCCGACTTCAAAACGCCCTGTTGGGTTAATATAAATCTTGGTGCGCTTATCAACGTACCGTTCGGGGACCACTTTCTTGATCACGAATTCTTTCATGTCGCGCGTGATCTGCTTGAGATTCGCGTGAGGAAGGTGGTGCACGCTCAAAACAATCGTGTCAACCCGGATCGGTTTGCCATCCTGATACTCCACCGTCACTTGAGATTTGCCGTCAGGCCTTAGATAAAGAAGGGATTGATTTTTCCGGATTTCAGCGACCCGGCGGGTCAATCGGTGCGCCAGAGTGATCGGAAGCGGCATGTATTCCCGCGTTTCGTTGGTCGCGTACCCGAACATCATGCCCTGATCTCCGGCACCGCCCTTATCAACCCCCATCGCGATATCGGGCGACTGTCCTTGAATCGCCGTGATCACGGCGCATGTTTGGTAATCGAAGCCGAAAGCGGGGTTATCGTAGCCGATTTTCTTAATCGTGTTTCTAACAATTTTTGGGATGTCCACATAGCAAGTCGTCGTGATCTCGCCCGCCACAAACGCAAGGCCAGTGGTGACCATCGTCTCGCAAGCCACGCGGCCCTTCGTGTCTTTATCCAAGATCGCGTCCAAAACCGCGTCGGAAATCTGATCGGCCACCTTGTCCGGATGGCCTTCGGTCACGCTCTCTGAGGTGAATAAAAAATTCTTCGATATCATCGGTTAGCCCTTTTTAATTCGAAATTTTCCTCGCAAACGCTTTGTTCGCTTCCTCCAGCGCACTTAAATTTCCGATATCATACCACATCCCCTGAAACAAAAACCCAAAAACACTCACCTTCCCTAAAAGCCATTGGATATAGTATCCGGGAGCGTCTTTGGCCACCTCGCCGCTTAAGTATTCATTCACAAAGCGCAAAGAGCTTTTGGGAAAATAATAAACCCCCATGCCGATGTAACTGGAACGAGGATGCTCCGGTTTTTCCTCAATCTGGATCACTTCTGAAGAAGCATCTATTTCCACCACGCCAAATTTTTCGGAAGCCAGCCGCGCGTCTTGGATATCATAAAGCGCGATGCTGACCGCCTCTTTGTGACTTTTCGAGAAACCTAGGAAATCGGCGAACGTGGAATCAAAGAGATTGTCGCCGGCCAGCATCAAGAGGCCCGTATCGAGACTGCACTTACGGATCGCGAAACCGAGATCGCCGATCGCGCCCAGCCGCGTCTCATTGGAAAGTGTCCTGTCATTCAAAATTCGCACCGGAACTCCGCTGGAGAGCACGGGGCGCGCCTTTTCCTGCCATACGCATAATTGCGGATAAAACTTCGCGTTCGTAACGACAATGATTTCGTCTATTTCTTTGGAAGCGTTTACTTTTTCACAAAGAGTGTCCAATAGGGTCCTTCCCGCAACGGTGAGCAAACACTTGGGCGTGTTGAAGGTCAACGGATAGAGCCGCGTCGCATAGCCGGCGGCAAGAATTACCGCCTTCATTTATTCTTGCCTTTTGGCTTGACGATAATTTCCGTATACAGTGATTTCAAATACTGCACGACCTCCGCACCCGTGGAAAGAGTTAACACATGTCGGGCGATTTCTTTGGCTGCATCATAGGACATCGAACGAATGATCTTTTTAATTTCCGGCAAGAGGAGCGGCGAAGTCGAGATTTCATCCAGACCCAGACCCAGTAGCACCGGCGTCAAGATCGGATCTCCGGCCATTTCGCCGCACATCCCCACCCAGATATTCTTTGCGTGGCCCGTCTCAATGATCGTCTTAATAAGCCTCAAGATCGCCGGATGCGCCGGTTCATAAAGATAGGCTATCTTTTCATTGATACGATCAACCGCCAGCGCATATTGGATAAGATCGTTGGTCCCGATGCTGAAAAAATCCACTTCCGGAGCCAGGACGTCGCAAGTCAACGCGGCGGATGGAATCTCGATCATCGCGCCTACCTCCATCCGCTCATCAAACGGAATTTTTTTCGAGCGCAGCTCCACTTTCGCCTCATGCAGCATCTTATTGGCTTGTTTAAGTTCCGTGATTCCGGAAATCATCGGATACATGAGCCGAAGCTTCCCATGGGCGCTGGCACGCAAAATGGCTTTGAGCTGCACTTTGAAAATGTCGGGACGCGCCAGACAAAAGCGGATAGCCCGCCAGCCCAAAAACGGGTTCATCTCATGAGGCATGTCCAGATGCGAAAGAAACTTATCTCCTCCCAGATCAAAGGTCCGGATGATCACCGGTTTGGGCGTTATCTTTTGAATGACCTTTTTATAAGCATAGTATTGCTGTTCCTCCGATGGAAGTCCGACGCGGTTCATGTAGAGAAACTCCGTCCGGTAAAGCCCAATGCCGTCCGCGCCGTGCGAAATGACGGATACGATTTCATCCGGCAGCTCGATATTGGCGGAGAGTTCGATGCGCCTGCCGTCTTTGGTGATACAAAGCAGCCCCTTTAATTTTTTTAGACTTTTATTGATTTCCTCATAATGGACGATTTGTTCCCTGTACTTCTGAATCTCAGCGGCGCCGGGATTGACTAGGATAATTCCGTTCACCCCGTCGATAATCACCTTGTCTCCGTCTCTGACCTGGCGCGTCACGGATTCAAGACCAACCACCGCGGGAATTTCCAAAGATTTTGCCATAATGGCCGTGTGAGACGTCCGGCCTCCGATGTCCGTGGCGAAACCGATCACGTTCTTTCGATTCATCATGGCCGTGTCGCTGGGAGATATATCGTAAGCGACCACGATCACCTTTTCTTGGAGGTCGCTCAAAGAGGCCCTCTGCCAGCCGACGAGGTGCCGCATCACGCGGCGGCCGACGTCATTGATGTCACTGACCCGTTCCCGGAGATACTCGTCGTCAATTTTAAGGAACGACTTGACATATTTTTTTAGCACCTGCGAAAAGATATAATCGCAGGTCAATTTCTCTTTTTTAATCTTGCCAATCACTTCTTCGACGAGCGCCCTGTCTTCGATGACCAAAAGGTGCGCGTTGAAAATATCGCCGTGTTCCTTGCCGATCTCCTGAGAAATCTTATCCCGGATACTTAGGATCTCCGCGCGTGTTTTCGTGAGTGCCTCTTCAAAACGCGCGATTTCCTTGGGGATCATCGAATCCTTGATCTCCTTTCTTGGAATGGACATCTCCTCGCTGTCGAGCATGAGGACTTTCCCAATGGCAACCCCCGGAGAGGCCGCGATCCCCTTAAGTGTTTTCAAACGGATAATCCTCATTCTTATTAAACATGAAAAAACTTTCAAGCTCATTCATGGCCTGCTCAGAGTCAGGACCGCTGATCTCAATGTCCACGACGTCGCCCTCACTGGCGGCCAAAGTCAGAAGGCCCATGATGGACTTCCCGTTCACCTTCTCTGCCCCTTTTTTCAACGTGACTTCGGATTCGAACTTATTGGCGATACGGACAAAAATGGAAGCCGGCCTCGCATGAAGCCCTTGGGGATTTTTGATTTTAATCTTCTTCTTAATCAACATGTGACTCCGAGCTCTAAAACGTGCTCTTTGATTTCACCTGCGGCCAAATAAAACGGCCTCTGGATCAAGACCCCCAATTCCTGATAGGTTTTCTCGAGGCCCGACTCCGATTCGGAAACGGTTTCCACGGGCGAGGCGATCAATGTCAACGGGTCTTTTGAATTTAACTTAATGCGCAGCCCGCGCCAGGAATCGTTAAAAATCCATTCTTTGATATTTTTCTCATAGAGCCCTTTCCTCGCGTACTCATCGCCGATCGAGAAATTAAATTCGACGCCAAACACAAATTGGACGGGCTTAGCGCTTTGGTTCTTCAAATAGTAATGGGCCCTTAGCGCGGACGCACCCCTAGGCGTCATGACTTTCTTGAGGCGCAAAGAATGCCTCTGGGAATGAAGCATGAGATAGCCTTTTCTCTCAAAGTGCAGCGCCTTTGCGGCTTTGGAAGAGCCCGGATGCAACCGGTATAAAGCGCCTATGAAATCTCCGACTTCTTCGTAAGACGCTCTTCCAAACTCTTCCGTGCCAATCTCTTCCTGAAAGAAATGATCCATGAACGATAATCGCTTATAGGGATCGTAGTAAAGATGCTTCTCGAGATCTTTTTCTTTCGCGCCCAGCATTTCATGGATGGACAACGGCACCGTGGATGGGATCCGAGCGGCGGAGGGCCTCTTCTTCAAGACGACCTCATGATAGGACTCTCTATGGCGCTGAATATTGCACATGAGGTTGACGGCTTTCGGAAGATAATCAAACTCTTCAAGTGATGCGCCGTACCTGGGATTAAAAAACGCGACGATCTCCTTTTGACGAATCTGCCAACGATCGCCCGTATCGAGCTTCTGCCTCTGGATGATCGGCGGATGATTCTTTCGAGATTTATGCGACAGTTTTGTGATGATTTCCTCCGCCTGGATCAGGTTTTCAAAAACAGCCGAGCGCAGGTGGTGCAAATAAAGCCCGCCAAAAACGCCATGCCAGTAAGAACAATTGCATTGCGCGCGGTAAAGCGCGGCCCTTGCTTCTTCCGACGCGGGGAGAGCGCCGTTCTTGGCGCTTAGTTTCTCTAAATCCTTACTGACTTTCCACATCCGGTCCCGCATGTACCGGCTTTCGGGATACTTATCAAAAAAATTGTAGAAACTTCCGCCCGACCACTCCATCATTTCGCTGTAACTGGCGTGCGGGACACTGACAAATCCTTTCGCATGGAAATGCCGCCTGAACTGACTAAACGTATAGAGCTTAATCGTTTTATCCTCTTCCAAGAGCCGCAGCATCTCGTCCAGCCACCCTTCTTCGTAAACCCAATGATGAGTGCCCGGCCACATCCCAAACTTTTCCAAATCGTCGGCAAAAACAAAAACGCTTTCGGTGCCGGCATCCGTTTTATGAATATAATCGATCGTTTCCTGAGCTTTGTGAAATGGCATGAGGTACCGCAGATCCTTTATCGACGCAAACAAATCCAAAACGTCCGCGCCGTCTTTCGTCTGGTAAAAACCGGTCACCGGCGCGCGGACACCCGCTTTTTCCAAATGAAAGTCATCCAAAATCGTATACTGGGCTCCCGCCCTTTTTAAGGGTTTCACAAGGTCCGGATCCCAAACGCGCTCCGTGAGCCACGCGCCTTCAGGGTGGCATCCAAAAAGAGATTTAAGCTTGTTTCGCATCAACTCAATCTGTCCCGCTAAATCCTTTTTCGGAATCACTCCATAAATGGGCTCGTAGTAAGCGCCGCCGATGAATTCTAACTGCTCTCTTTCCGCCATTTTTTTCAAAAGGCGGATCAATCCCGGCTGGGTGCTCCCCAACCAATTGATAAGACTGCCGGAAAAATGGCAAGACAGTGAAACCTTGGGATGCTTGTCCAGCGCCTCAAAGAAAGGCCGGTAAGACTTTTCATAGGCCTCTTCGAAAACCCAGCCAAAGTTGCCTACCGGTTGATGCGCGTGGACGCAAAGAATCAGATTCTTAACGGGGTCTGCCATTGACGCTCCGCCTTTTCTTTTTTACATCTTGGGTCATCTTTTTGGCGTTGTTAATAACCTCCGCGATGATCTTAACCAATCTTCTCGGATTGTGACGCACGATATCCTTTGCGGTAATAATATCGGATTCGATAACGGTGTAGCCCAGCGCTTTTATTTTTGCCGGATCCAAGACCACCGGATAAGCCTCTTCTTTGGCGTATTTATCGAGAATGCCTTGGGGAATATGCCCTGTGTTGACGATGACATGGCTTAAAACCTCAGGCTTTGAATGTTCGATAATGGCATTGACATGATCAAACGTGGTATGAAAATCCGTTTCATGCGGTTGGGTCATGACGTTACAAATATAGATCTTAGGGGCCGGTGAACGCGCCAATGCGTCGCTGATATCGTCGATTAAAAGGTTAGGCAAAATACTGGTGTAAAGACTTCCGGGGCCGATCACAATGGCGTCGGCCGTGCGGATGGCCTCGAGCGCGTCTTCGGTCGCCGCGCACCCCTCCGGCTTGATATACAATCGCTCGATGCGGCTTCTTACTTTTGAAATATTGCTTTCTCCTTCCGTCTGGCTTCCGTCTTTGTGCTGCGCGACAAGCGTGATACGCTTGAGCGTCGAAGGAACGACCCGCCCGCGGATCGCGAGAATCTTGCTTGATTCTTTGATGGCTTTTTCAAAATCGCCCGTGACTTTCAACATCGCCAAGATAAACAAATTTCCAAAATTATGGCCCTCCAGTTCGCCCGATTCCTGGAACCTGAACTGAAAAAGATCGCTCATCATGGGTTCTGCGTCCGCCAACGCGACCAGGCAATTGCGTATATCTCCCGGCGGCGGCATATTGAACTGGCTTCGAAGGCGCCCCGAAGAACCCCCGTCGTCTCCGACCGTCACCACCGCCGTGATGTTGGAGGTCAGTTCCTTCAAGCTATGAAGCAATACCGGCAGGCCGGACCCACCGCCGATGGCGACAATTCTAGGCCCTCTTTCCAAATACCGTTTCTGGTACATGATATTGACGAGTTCGCCCTCCCGCTGGGGCAAGATCACGGTGACAACCGATTTAATGATTTTACGAATACTGACCGCTACGACGCCGACACCCAAAAGTACGATCAGACTGCCGCTGGTCGTCTGGTTGTCAACAATGGTCAGCACAAAACCCATCGAACACAAAATAATCCCAAAACAGCATAGAAAGACCCAGCGCTTCACACGCATTCCGGGATATAACCACTTAAACAGACCCATGATTTCTTAGAACCCTATTATGGCTTTTTCGCGTCTTCTTCGCGAATCAGTTTTAGAATGGCCTTTTCATCTGTGAGAGATTTTAGAGATTCCCTGAAATATTTGTCCTTCAGAAGCCGTGATATTCTGGCAAGCCCTTTCAGATGAGGCCCCGCCGAGTCCTCCGGAGCGACCAGGAGAAAGAAAAGGTAAACCGACTCTCCATCCAGCGCGTCGAAGCCGACTCCCTGATGACAAACGCCAAAAGCGGCCACAAGCTTTTTCACGGAGTTTGTTTTGCCGTGAGGGATCCCGACTCCCTGGCCGATGCCGGTGCTTCCAAGGGATTCGCGGTTCAGAAGCACTTTGACAAGCTCCTCTTTATTCTTGATCCCCTCCGCCTTTGCCAATAAATCCACGAGTTCGCGGATAATGCCCTCTTTGGTCGTTGCCTTTAAATCGGCCGAGATTGCCTTTTCGTTCAAGAAGTCTACAATTTTCATGCCACGCACTTTCTCCTTATCTTTTATTTTAATTAATCTATGAGACCATTCATTAAAACCGAGCGGGAGAAGGCCAGACCTCTCAAAAACCCAATGGCATTCGTCCTCAGGCTATTCAAAAACTGTGGCCTTCGGCGAAGCCAGCCCGTTCATTCCCCATGGCATCAGTCCTCCGGCTAAATGAATATCCGGCCGTCGGCTGAGGATTCGAACTGGGACGGGTTCGAATCCCCTGACCCGCTTAAGTGCAAATTATGGAGCGGGAGAAGGGATTCGAACCCTCGACCTCAACCTTGGCAAGGTTGCACTCTACCACTGAGTTACTCCCGCTTAGAAATTCATATCAACCAAAAGCACAACGACAACGATTGCATTCACCGGAGTACTGAGGTTGCGAAGCGCTGATCCACAAGATCAGCGCGGAGTGCCGCAAGCAGTGGGCTTGCGGCCACTCTACCACTGAGTTACTCCCGCTTAGAAATTCATATCAACCAAAAGCACAACGACAACGATTGCATTCACCGGAGTACTGAGGTTGCGAAGCGCTGATCCACAAGATCAGCGCGGAGTGCCGCAAGCAGTGGGCTTGCGGCCACTCTACCACTGAGTTACTCCCGCATAAAAATTTCTTCTAAAGCCTTGGGCGGCGCCGATCGTTTAAACACCCCACGGCATCCGTCCCAACGCAACCATTTAAAACAAAGCGTTGGGCGGAAGAGGAGTCG
>CAYJXB010000032.1:3206-17006 GCA_964374005.1 uncultured Planctomycetia bacterium | reverse complement strand
CGGTCGTGGAGGCCGCACATTTATTTTTTAAAGAAGGGCTTCATTATGCCTAGGCCGCGAGTCTTCTCTCGCGGCACAGCACTCGGGGCAATGGATGGCCTCGTAGTCGCTAGGCGTCTCCCTGAGTGGCTCAATAAGCGTCTGGTGCCGGGTCATGAAGCGGCTGGCACGGATGCACTGCTGAAGGAACTGGGGCTTCATACCATCTGCGAGAGCGGAAGGTGCCCCAACCGCGACGAGTGTTATTCGCAGAAAACGGCGTCATTTATGATCCTGGGTGATGTCTGCACGCGCCGTTGCGGATTTTGCTCGGTGAGCACGGGGCGCCCCCAGCCGTTGGAATTGGATGAGCCAAGACGCGTGGCGGCGGCGGTTCGACGGCTCGGACTACAGCATGTCGTGATTACTTCCGTCAACCGGGATGATCTTGAGGATGAGGGAGCGAGGCATTTTGTGAACGTCATTGAAGAGATCAAGAAGATTTCATCGAGTATTATCATAGAAATTTTAACGCCCGATTTTAAAAGGACTCAAAAAACCGCCGTCCGGCTCCTGATGAATGCCGGCCCCGATATTTTTAATCATAACACCGAAACCGTCCCGCGCCTTTATAAGCGTGTACGGCCTCAAGGGAATTATGAGAAGACCCTTGAAATTTTCAGGGAGATTCGGAACTCCGCGAACAAGGTGCTCACGAAAAGCGGACTGATGCTTGGCCTGGGTGAGACCCGGGAAGAGGTCTTCGCGGTTATGCGGGATCTGAGAAGCGTCGGGTGTGAGATGTTGACGTTGGGGCAATATTTGCAATCGAGCGCCCTGGGGCTTCCGGTCGAGGAGTATATTCCTCCGGGCGTATTCGAAGATTATCGGAAAGAAGCGATTCCGATGGGATTCACTTGGGTGGAGAGCGCTCCTTTTGTGAGAAGCTCCTTTCACGCCAAGGAGTCTTTCGAGGCACTCAAAACTTTATTACGGGAGGAAACAAGAAAATGCAAGAAGCAAATCGCCTGAAGCGACTGCCTTTATACTTATTCACGATCATCGATGAGTTGAAAAAGCGCGCCAGAGAAAAGGGCGTTGACGTGATCGATTTCGGGATGGGGAGCCCCGACCAGCCCGCCCCGCCTCATGTCGTGGAGAAATTATGCCAGGCCGCGCGGATCACTGAAAATCACCGTTATTCGAGGCCCGACGGCGATGTGGAGAGGCGGCTAAGGGAAGCGATTGCTCATTGGTATCAAGGAAGATTTGGCGTGTCACTCGATCCAAAATCCGAGGTTTTGCCCTTGATCGGCTCGAAAGAAGGAATCGCGCATCTTTGCCTGGCTTTTCTAAATAACGATGATATCGCGATCGTGCCGAGCCCTGCCTACCCGGTTCACTTTAACGGCGTCATCATCGCCGGGGGCATTCTTTACAACATTCCCATTGTCCCTGAGAAAGGGTTTCTGCCGGATCTTGAGACGATTCCGAAGAAAGTAATCCGGATGGCAAAGCTCATGTTTATCAGCTATCCGCATAATCCGACGGGCGCTGTCTGTGACATTCGTTTTTTTGAAAAAGTAGTCCAATGGGCGCATGGGAAAAATATCATCGTCGCGCATGATTGTACCTATTCGGACATCGTGTTTGACGGCTATAAGGCCCATAGCTTTCTCGAAGTGAAAGGAGCCAGGGATATCGGAATTGAGTTTCACACCTTGTCAAAATCTTACAATATGGCGGGATGGAGGATCGGTTTTGTCGTCGGGAACGCCACCCTCTTAAAAACGCTGTCCAAAACTAAGAGTTATCTTGATTTCGGTATTTTCCGCGCCGTGCAGGAAGCGGCCATTGCGGCTCTCGAAGGGCCCCAAGATCATGTGGCCAAGATGGTCGAGCTTTACCAGGAAAGACGGAATGTGTTGGTGGACGGTCTGAACGAGATGGGATGGAAAACCGAAAAACCCAAGGCCACTTTTTATGTGTGGACGAAGATCCCCGCAAAATACTCCGCGCTGACTGCGCTTGAGTTCGCGACGCTTTTGGTAGACGAGATCGGCGTGGCGGTCGCGCCCGGCACGGGCTTTGGCGAATTCGGCGAAGGGTTTGTGAGATTTGCCTTGGTTGAGGACACGGAAAGAATCAAGATCGCGCTCAAGAAAATCAAACGCCTCTTAGAAACTAAAGACTAATCGAATAGAAAATTGCCCCAGTCACAAAAGCGACTTCTTCTCATGTATGTGCATGAACACTCTGGCCATCATCAAGCGGCGCTCGCCTTAGCCAAAGCGGTCAAGGCCGTTCAGCCTAAGGCGGAGTGCCGGCTCGTGGATGCGTTGCGGTATACCCACCCGATCCTAGAACGGCTTATCCTGCGCACCTACCTAGGGATTGTTAAAAGGAGGCCTGAGGTTTGGGAGCGCCTTTATGACAACCCCCGGGTAGTGAAAAGTACCCAGCACCTAAGGCACGTCATTCATAATTATCATTCTCATAAGTTTAGAAGGCTTCTGGGTGAGTTTCAACCGGATGCGATTATTTGTACGCAGGCATTCCCGTGCGTCATCGTGTCCGATTATAAATCTACCTATCACTATACGGTTCCTTTGTACGGTATTTTGACGGATTTTTTGCCTCATTCGTATTGGGCGATGGATCATGTCGACCGGTATTTTGTGCCAACCGAAGAGGCCAAACAAAAGCTCTGTCAGAACGGCGTGTCGGATTATCGTGTCTTGGTGACAGGGATTCCGATCGATCCGGTTTTCGCCAAGACCGTCAATGTCGCGAGCAAAAAGAAAGTCCCCACGATCTTAATTATGGGAGGCGGTGAAGGGATGGGGCCGATTGCTAAAATAGTATCGGCACTGGATAAACTCGTCGAGCCTATTGAAATAATTGTTGTCACGGGCAAAAACGTTAAACTCTATCGAAAGTTAACCAGGCAGAAAAGAAAACTGCACAAAAAAATCACGCTCTATTCCTATGTCGAGAATACGGCGACCCTGATGCAAAACGCCTCGATTTTAGTCTCAAAGCCCGGCGGGTTGACAATCTCCGAAGCGCTGGCGAGTCAACTGCCGGTTATTTTTATTGATCCAATCCCTGGGCAAGAAGCAAAGAACGCCTCTTTCTTGCTTCGGCATGGATCGGCGATCGAGGCTCGCTCTGAAAATCAGGTAAGTTTGTTGGTGTCGCAGCTTCTAAAAACGCCCGAGCGTGTGGAATTGATGAAAAAGAGCATGGCTTCTCTGGCGCGCCCCGAAGCCGCGATGGAGATAGCCGCGTCGGTATTGGGATCGGGTGTTGAAACTTGACGAAAACTTTTTTGTACTACGCACTTGGCGAGGCGATCACGAGGGCTTTACCGCGAGAAGCTGCCTGGGCCATGGCGAAATACTTATCGCGCATTTACGCCGGCATCATTTCTCAGGACTTGGGGGCCATTCGTTCAAATTTGAGGCAGGCGTTGCCGAAAAGCGTGGATGAAAATGAGTTGAAGAACGTCGCGAAAAGGGTGATCGAAAATTACGCTTATTATCTCGTCGACCTTTTTTATACAGAGAAATTATCCAAAGATTTTATTGAGGCACATGTGGAGATCCAGGGCTTGGCGTATTTGGACGACGCGCTCTTGAAAAACCATGGCGTTATTTTGGCATCCGCTCATCTGGGCCATTGGGAAATGGGAGGGATGACGCTATCAAAAATAGGCTATCCGATTCACGCGATTGCCATCAAGCATCAAGATCCGAGGATTGAAGAGATCTTTCAAAGACGCCGCCGGCATAATGGCCTTCGGATTATTCACTTGGGGATATCGATCAGGGAATGTTACAAAGTTCTTCGTGAAAATGAGATTTTGGCGATCAATGCCGACCGATTATTCAGCGAGGATGGCATCCCGGTGAAATTTATGAATAAAATGACGTATTTCCCGGAGGGCATTTCTCGATTCAGCTTGTTTACAGGGGCGGCAGTCATCCCCACTTTTTTTATTATGAAACACCGAGGCCGTTACTTATTGGACATCCAACCGCCTTTAGAAGAATCCGGACCTGAGTCTTTGACCCAGGCCTTCGCGGCGAGGCTCGAAGAGGAGATCAAACGGTACCCTGATCAGTGGTTTATCTTTCAAGCCTTTTGGAAACCCCCTCAATGGCCGCTCTGAGCAAAGACCGAGTGTTGGTTTTGATTCCCGCCTACAATGAAGAAAAACACATCCTTGAGGTCATTCAAAAAACGCGGGACCTGGGTTACCCTGTTCTGGTGGTGGATGACGCTTCCAGCGACAACACGGTCCATCGAGTTCAAGCGCTTGGCATTAATATTTTGACGACGAATGTCAATCACGGCAAAGGCAGCGCGTTAAGGCGGGGTTTTGAATGGTTTCTTACGAAAGACTATTCGGGCCTTATCCTAATGGACGCGGACGGCCAGCATGATCCGAACGCGCTTGATTTATTTATCCAGGCGCTTCGTGACAATGAAAACAGCGTGATCGTGGGGAATCGCATGCAGGATCCAAAAGGCATGCCATGGCTTCGCCGCGCGACCAATCACTTGATGTCATGGATTATTTCTTCTCTGGCCAGACAGCCAATTCCCGACAGCCAGTGCGGTTATCGCGCGCTCAGGCGTGAGTTATTGGAAAAAATGGAACTTCACACCTCCCGGTTCGAAATCGAATCCGAAATCCTGCTCGAGGCGGCCCGGTGCGGTTACCGGATCGGCTCGATCCGAATTCAATCCGTTTACGCCGGCGAAAAAAGCAGCATTCATCCTTTCAAGGACACGATTCGTTTTTTCCGGTTTCTTTTTTTGTATCTTTGGTGCAAACGCCAAAGGTTGAGTAGTGGCCGCGCTGTTTAAATAGCTCTAAAAACCACAATAGGTAGTATTTTTCTTGACAGGTCTTTTTCTCGGGTTTATACTGAACTCGCAATCCCAAGAAATAAGCTCAAGGAGGAAGACATGGAGCCTGTCCTCAAGGAAAACAAAGACCGTTTTGTCCTTTTTCCGATTAAGCATGAGGAAGTGTGGAAGATGTATAAGAAAGCCGAGGCCAGTTTCTGGACATCGGAAGAGATTGACCTGTCCCATGATCGGAAGGATTGGGAAAAGCTGAACGACGGCGAGCGGCATTTTATCAAGCATGTGCTCGCGTTTTTTGCGGCAAGCGACGGGATCGTCAATGAGAACCTCGCGGTCAATTTCATCCGGGAAGTGCAGATTCCTGAGGCCCGTTGTTTTTACGGCTTTCAGATCATGATCGAAAACATTCACTCGGAGACCTACTCACTTTTGATTGATCATTATATCCGTGACCCTGAGGAGAAAAATCGCCTGTTTCATGCGATTGAAACGATTTCCTGTGTGAAGAAAAAGGCAGAGTGGGCGCTTCGCTGGATCCAGAAAGGCAGCTTCGCCGAGCGCCTCGTGGCGTTTGCAGCGGTTGAGGGGATTTTCTTTTCCGGCAGTTTTTGTTCTATTTTTTGGTTAAAGAAAAGGGGCCTTATGCCGGGTCTTTCATTTTCCAATGAACTCATTTCTCGGGATGAAGGGCTGCATTGTGATTTTGCGTGTTTGCTGTATTCGATGCTCCAAAACAAGCTTTCTTTGGAGCGGATTCATGAAATCATCGGCGACACGGTAGCCATTGAAAAGGAATTTGTGACGGACGCGTTGCCGGTGGATTTGATCGGTATGAATTCGAAACTCATGAGTCAGTACATTGAATTCGTGGCCGATCGGCTGCTCGTGGCACTCGGATATCCTAAGCTCTACCGGGCCACGAACCCGTTTGATTTCATGGAACTGATCTCGTTGCAGGGGAAGACCAATTTCTTCGAGAAACGGGTCGGGGAGTATCAAAAAGCCGGTGTCATGAACGGTCACAGAGAAGCCCATACGTTTAATCTGGAGTCGGATTTCTAATGTTTGTCATCAAAAGAGACGGGAGGCGGGAGTCGGTAAAATTTGACAAAGTCACCTCACGCATTGATCGGCTTTGCTATGGATTAGACCCCACGCACGTGGATCCCGCGGATGTTGCGAAGAAAGTCATCCAAGGAATTTACGACAGCGTCACAACGACAGAGCTCGATAACCTGGCGGCTGAGATAGCCGCTTCGCTCACCACCAAACACGTGGACTACGCGCTGCTAGCCTCGCGCATCGCGGTCTCCAATCTTCATAAAAACACCAAAAAATCTTTCTCTGAAACGATGCGTGACCTTTACACATACGTGAATCCGAAAACCGGTCAAAAAGCACCGCTCATTGCAAAGGATGTCTACAAGATTATCGAGAAAAATGCCGAAGTCTTGGATTCGACGATTATCTATGACCGTGATTTCGACTATGATTATTTTGGGTTTAAGACGCTCGAAAAGGGATATCTTCTGAGAATCAACGGCCGGATGGTCGAGCGGCCCCAGCATATGTTGATGCGCGTGGCCGTCGGCATTCACCGCGAGGACATCGAGGCGGTGATTGAGACTTATAACTTGATGTCCGAGCGATGGTTTACGCACGCGACACCGACGTTATTCAATGCCGGAACTCCGAAACCCCAGCTTTCTTCTTGCTTTCTTTTAACCATGAAGGACGACAGCATTGAGGGCATCTATGACACGCTTAAACAATGCGCAAAAATTTCGCAGTCGGCCGGGGGTATTGGCCTCAGCATCCACCACATTCGCGCTACCGGTTCCTATATCCGCGGTTCCAATGGCACGTCGAACGGGATTGTTCCGATGCTTCGTGTTTTCAACGACACCGCTCGCTATGTGGACCAGGGTGGCGGGAAGAGAAACGGTGCTTTCGCGATTTACCTAGAGCCTTGGCATGCGGATATTTTTGAATTCCTGGAACTCAAGAAGAATCACGGCAAAGAGGAAGCCAAGGCGAGGGATTTGTTCTATGCGCTATGGATCCCGGATCTTTTCATGAAGCGCGTGGAGCAAAATGGGATGTGGTCGCTTTTTTGTCCGAACGAGGCGAGAGGACTTGCGGAAACTTGGGGTGAGGAGTTCGAAGCGCTCTATGAGAAGTACGAAAAAGAAGGAAAGGCGCGAAAAACCATCAAGGCCCAGGAGCTTTGGTTTGCGATTATGGAAGCGCAGATTGAAACCGGCACCCCTTACATGTTGTACAAAGACTCTGCCAATCGAAAATCAAACCAAAAAAATCTCGGCACGATTAAAAGCTCCAATTTGTGTACGGAAATTATGGAGTACTCCTCGCCGGATGAGGTGGCGGTTTGTAACCTCGCCTCGATTGCGCTGCCGCGTTTCGTGCAAAACGGTGAATTCGACCACCAAAAACTGTATGAAGTGACAACGGTCGTCACAAAAAATCTCAACAAGATTATCGACATCAACTATTATCCGGTTGAGGAAGCGCGTCGCTCGAACTTCAGACATCGGCCGATCGGGATCGGCGTGCAAGGTTTGGCGGATGTGTTTATTATGTTCAAAATGCCGTTTGATTCCGAACCGGCACGCGGGCTCAATCGTGAGATTTTTGAGACGATTTATTTTGCCGCGCTGACCGCTTCCAAAGATCTTGCGAAAGTCCACGGTCCCTATGAAACATTTCAAGGCTCGCCGCTTTCGCAAGGCGTTTTCCAATTTGACCTATGGGGCCAGACGCCCTCTCCGCGCTGGGATTGGGAATCCCTGCGTGAGGAGGTGAAAAGAGTCGGGGCGAGAAACTCGCTTCTTTTGGCGCCGATGCCGACAGCCTCCACTTCTCAGATTTTGGGCAACAACGAGTGCATCGAACCTTATACGTCGAATATTTACAACCGACGTGTTTTGTCCGGTGAATTTATCGTCGTGAATAAATATCTGATGAAAGACCTAATGGGACTTGGCCTTTGGAACCAGAAAATCAAGGACAAGATCTTGTCTGGCCACGGCTCGATCCAGCATATCGAGGAAATCCCGGCCCCACTCAAGGATATCTACCGCACGGTCTGGGAAATCAAGCAAAGGTCCTTGATTGACATGGCCGCCGAACGGGGCGCTTTCATCTGTCAATCCCAGTCTCTCAACCTTTTTATCTCGGAGCCGAACTTCGCAAAGCTCACCTCGATGCATTTTTACGCGTGGAAAAAAGGTTTAAAAACAGGCATGTACTATTTGAGGACAAAATCTGCCGCTGAGGCAATCAAGTTCACGGTTGAAAAAGAAGAAATACTCCTCCCGATCCCGACGCCCGAAATAAACGGAAATAGCAACGGTCATGGTGCCGAGACTTCCTGTTCGCTTGAAAATAAAGACGACTGCCTTGCCTGTGGGAGTTGAGTCCGTTTTGGAGCCCCCGAATGGGGAGCGAAAGGTTCTGCTTCATTCCTGCTGTGCCCCCTGTTCAGGCCCCTTGATCGAAAGGATCCATGAGGCCGGCATCGCGCTCACGATATTCTTCTATAATCCCAATATTCACCCTCAAAAAGAATACCTGATCCGTAAAAACGAGAACGTCCGCTATGCGGAGAAAGTCGGCATCCCGTTTGTGGACGCCGATTACGATGTGGCATGCTGGTTTTCTTTGACCAAGGGCCGTGAACAGGATCCGGAGCGCGGGGAACGGTGTCGCATTTGTTTTGAGATGCGTTTTGTGCGAACCGCCGAGTATGCGGTCGAGCATGGGTTTAAGGTGTTCACGAGCTCGCTGGGCATTTCGCGGTGGAAGGATTTTGACCAGGTGACGAGGGCCGGTGTCAAGGCCGCGTCGCTTTTTCCGGAACTTTCGTACTGGAGTTTTAACTGGCGAAAACATGGCGGATCGAATCGTATGATTGAACTCGCCAAGGAAGAGCGGTTTTACCAGCAGCAGTACTGCGGGTGCGTCTATTCTCTGCGCGATACCAATGAATGGAGAAAAAAAAGCGGCCGTCCGCCTGCTGCCATCGGAAAGGATTTTTACACCCCTTCGTCTTCTCATTGAAGTCCAGTCTTATTATGATCTATAATAAGAAGATATGATCCCATCCAAAGGGCCGATGATTGCGCTTGCCGCGTCGCTTCTCGTGCATGCCGCGGCGGTGGCTCCTTTTTCCGCGCGCGGGCCGGAAACCAGTCGCGTGAAAAAAGAAGCGGTGATGATTTCGTATGTGGTTTATCCCAAGACGACGGAGCCCGCGAGAGCCGCACGAAGTGCCCCCCGACCCGTTGATTCGGCGCCGATAAAAGAAATGGCTGTCTCCGCGCCCAAGGTTCGGCAGATCCAATACCCGCGCCCTCAAACTCCGAAGCCGGTGGTTCGAAAAAGCGCCGAGCTATTAACGGATCCGCAAAGTGGCGAGATCTTTTTAGGCTATTTTGAGGAAATCAAACAAAAAATACACCAGACCGTCCAGAAGAAATATGCTCGCAAGAATCCCGGAGAGGGGATTGTTTCCCTCGTTTTTATTCTAAGGGTGGACGGAAGCCTGGAAAACGTGGTCATCGTTCCAAGGGAATCCAGCGCCAGCCCGGCTGTTCAGAAGTTTGCCGTCGAATGCATCCAAGCATCGGCCCCATTTGGCCCATTTCCCAAAGAACTGGATCTTCAGAGAATCTCTTTTAACGTCACCGTCTTGTTTGATACCGTCCAGTAACCTTGCCTTCTCTTCTTTGGCTGATTCTAGGTCTCGGGCTTTTTATTAAAATCCTGTATCTGGTTTTCAGCCGGCAAAGCCCATTTTATGAACCGCTTCTTCTGGATCCTGCCTATTACCACCAATGGGCGCTTAAAATTTTGGGGGGCGATTTCGTCGGAGATCCGGTTTTTTACGGGCTGCCTCTTTATCCTTTTTTTGTCGCGCTCTGTTACAAGCTGTTTAACGGCTCCGTTTTTGCGGTGAAGCTGGTCCAAGCCCTCTTGGGGACCGTCACTTTGTTTCTGACATACAAAATCGGGGAAAAACTGAGCTCCAAGAAAGTCGGTCTCATCGCGGCATTGTTAGCGGCGTTTTATGGACCTTTGTTTTTTCATGAACAAATCTTTATCCCGGAAGCACTCAGTTTGCCGCTCTACGCGGGCAGTTTTTATGCGTGTTGCCTTTTTATGGATCAACCTAGCATTAAGAAAGGACTGATCCTGGGAGGGCTTTTCGGTTTAGCGGCTCTAACAAAGGCGGGGATTCTATTATTCATTCCGGTTTTTTTTATCGCCGCGCTCGTTAAAGAAACTCGTTCAACGCGCAAGTGGTTTTTACCGTTGGGAGTGTGCCTGGTTACTTTTCTACTGATCTTAGCGCCGGTATGGCTCCACAATAGGGTTTACGGAAAAGACAGGGTATTTTTGACCTCGCATTCTGGGTTTAATTTTTATATAGGCAATAACCCGGAATCAGAAGGGGTGTTTATGGCACCGGAGGGGACCGGCAGCAACGTGGAAGCGCAGATAGAGGACTCCAAGGCCATCGCAGAAAAAGCCCTGGGGAAAAATCTTAAAGCCTCGGAGGTTTCCCGCTACTGGTCGGAGAGGGCATGGGAATTCATCCGGCAAAACCCGTCAAAGTTTCTTAAGCTTTGTGTCAGAAAGGCGCTGTTGTTTTTTTCCGTGGACGAGATCTCCGACGTCGACGATTATCTCTTCGGGAAAAATTTCAACCCGATCTTAAAATTTCCGTGGCTTGGCTTTTCGGTTCTTGGCCCGCTTATCATTTTAGGGTTTGTCGTTTCGATGAAAACAATTCGTTATCGTTTACTTACGGTCGCGTGGATTGTTTCGTATTTGTTGGGCATGATTGCTTTTTTCATCAACGCCCGGTACCGTTTGCCCATTTTAAGCATTTTCTTTGTGATCGCCGGAATGGCTGTGCTTGACCTTTTGAATCAGATCAAAAGGAGGGCTTGGCCTCAAGCGTCTTATTATTGTTTGGTTTTGGCGCTCGGGGTGTGGGTGACGCAGCTCCATCTTGTGGGGACCGATTGGACTAGAGACTATGTCAACGCGGGTGACGCCTATCAGGAAAAAAAAGACTTTGAACGGGCGACCCTGCTCTACCAAAAGGCCCTTGAGATCGATCCCAATTCCTATAAGGCGAATCTCGCGATGGGGATTGTTCAGACAAAACTCGGGCATGATGACCAGGCCAAGGAATTTTATTCCAGGTCTCTTGCCGCGAATCCGAATAATGCCCAAGCGTATAATAATTTGGGATTGTGGTATGACCGGCAGGGGGATTTGGAGAAGGCCAGGGACTATTTCATGCGAGCCATTGAAATCAAGCCGAACTCCTCGCAGGCCCACAATAACTTAGGGATGATTTACGGCAAGGTAGGCGACCATCCAAAGGCCGTGGAGGAATTCAAGGTTTCTCTTAATCTAAACCCCAGAAGTGCAAGAGCTTATACCAATTTGGGGCTTATTTATTATCGTTTAAAAGAGCTCGATAAGGCGGAAGACTGCTGGAGAAAGGCGCTTCAAATTGATCCGAATTTCCCGGAGGCCAAGCGCGCGGTGTCGCTTTTGCATAAAGAATTTTAGTGCCCGGGGTTTTCTTTGACACGGTTTAATAGAAGGGCTATAATCAAGGGCTAAATTTTTTAGGAGGGTTTGTCATGGCAATCAAAGTCGGGATTAACGGGTTTGGCCGTATCGGGCGCAATGTTTTCCGCGCGGGCATCCACAACAAAGACATCGAGTTTGTCGCGGTCAATGACCTGCCCATGCCTTTGGAAGCGCACGCTTATTTACTGAAATATGACTCTATTTTGGGGATATTTGACGGCCAAGTGAAGACGGAAGGCGATGCGCTCAATGTCAACGGCAAGCGTCTCAAGGTTTTAAATTATAAAGACCCGGCGCAGATTCCCTGGGGCGATCTCGGAGTGGATCTCGTCGTCGAATCGACAGGTGTTTTCGTCGACAAAGAAAAGGCGGAGTTTCACCTCACGAAGGGCGGCGCCAAAAAAGTGATCATTTCCGCGCCGGCAAAAAATGAAGACATCACGATCGTGCTGGGAGTGAACCAGGAGAAATACGACCCTTCGAAACACCATGTGATTTCAAACGCCTCCTGCACCACCAATTGTCTGGCGCCAGTCGCAAAAGCGCTTTTAGACCGGTTTGGAATCAAGCGGGGCTTCATGACGACGATCCATTCCTACACGAATGACCAACGTCTGATGGACTTGGCGCATAAAGATTATCGGCGTTCACGCGCGGCGGCTCTTTCCATGATTCCCACCTCCACCGGCGCGGCCAAAGCGATCGGCCTTGTGATTCCGGAACTGAAAGACAAAATGGATGGCGTTGCGATCCGCGTTCCCACGCCGAACGTCTCGATCGTGGATCTGACTTGCGAGCTGGAAAAAGACGCGACCAAAGAAGAGATCAACGCGACGTTCAAAGAATATTCTCAAGGCAAGATGAAGGGGATCCTGGAACTTTGCACGGAGCCGCTCGTCTCAAAAGATTTTGCCAATAATCCGAAATCATCCATCGTTGACGCCGAGCTTACCAATGTCATTGATAAGCGGCTAGCCAAGGTATTTAGCTGGTATGACAATGAATGGGGTTATTCGAACCGCGTCGTGGATCTTTGCGTGTTTATCGGGAAAACCCTGCCGGTGGAAGCGCGCCGTTAAGCAAGCTATTGAATGAAGAAGACCATCAGAGATTTCGATCTCCGGAATAAAAGGGTCCTGATACGCGTCGATTTCAATGTCCCGCTCGATAGGAATTTAAACATTACCGACGACAACCGCATTCAAGCCAGTTTGCCTACGATTCAATACGCTTTGAAACAAGGGGCGACGCTGATCTTGATGAGCCATCTCGGGCGCCCGGAGGGGAAACCCGTTTCCTCGATGAGTCTGGCGCCGGTGGCGAAGCGGCTTTCGGAATTGTTGAGAAAGGAAGTCCTGCGATGCTCCGATTGCGTCGGCCCGCGGGTGAAAGAGGAACTTACCCAATTGAAAGGCCGGGCCTCGGTCGCGCTTTTGGAAAATTTAAGGTTTCATCCGGAAGAAGAAGAGAACGATCTTGCCTTTTCCAAGGCGCTTGCCGAAAACGGCGACCTTTATATCAACGACGCTTTTGGCTCAAGCCACCGGGCACACGCCTCGATCGAGGGGATCACGAAGTTTCTGCCTTCAGGCGCCGGGTTCTTGCTTGAGAAAGAGATCCGGTACTTGGGCGAGGCGATGGAGAGCGCGCGCAAACCGTTTGTCGCGATTTTGGGCGGCTCGAAGGTGTCCGACAAGATCGGCGTCGTAGAAAATATCCTGCCAAAGGTGGATAAGCTGTTGATCGGGGGCGCCATGGCCTATCCCTTTCTTAAAGTTCAGGGCATTGAGATAGGCGACTCTCGGTTTGAAAAGGATAAGTTGGATTTAGCCAAAACTATTTTGCAAAAGGCCAAACAGAACCAGGTGGAAATAATGCTGCCCGTGGATCACGTGTGTGTGCAGAAGGTGGATGAGAAAGCACACGCCCGGGTTGAAGGCCCCTCTATTCCGGTCGGATGGTTGGGGGTGGACATCGGCCCTCGCACGATCGATTTGTATGGCAAGGCCTTGGACATTGCGAAGACCGTTTTGTGGAACGGGCCCATGGGGATCTTTGAAATGAAACCGTTCGCCAGAGGGTCGTTTGAGATCGCCACAAAACTTTCGAAGTTAAAAGACGCCGTGACCGTGATCGGCGGCGGAGATACGGCAGCCTGTGTGATTGGTTTTGGCCTCGCGGATAAAATGTCTCATATTTCAACCGGCGGCGGCGCGTCATTGGAAACCCTGGAGGGGAAAGTGCTCCCGGGCATCGCGGCGTTGGAGGATAAATAACAAAATGGGTTCAAGAAAACCTATCATCGCGGGC
>CAYJXB010000032.1:0-3106 GCA_964374005.1 uncultured Planctomycetia bacterium | reverse complement strand
GCGGCGTTGGAGGATAAATAACAAAATGGGTTCAAGAAAACCTATCATCGCGGGCAACTGGAAACTCAATAAAACGATCAAAGAGGCTATCGAACTGGTGACGCTCTTAAAACGCCGGATCGGCGATTTGCAAAATGTCGAGGTCGTGGTTTGCCCGCCTTATACCGCGCTCGCCGAGGTATCTGAAATCTTGCTGGAATCCGACATTCGCTTGGGAGCTCAGGATCTCTATTGGGAAGAAAAAGGCGCTTTTACGGGTGAGGTTTCCGCCAGTCTCATCAAGGACGCGGGCGCCCAGTATGTGATCGTGGGCCATTCCGAGCGCCGGCAGTTATTTCATGAAACGGACGAGACCATCAACAAAAAAACAAAGGCCGCGCTTAAAAGCCATCTCACGCCGATCGTGTGCGTTGGGGAGACGCTCGCGGAGCGTGAAGCCGAAAAAACATTCAAGGTCATTGAGACTCAATTGAAAAGCGGGTTTGCCAATTTGGCCCTCGAGGAAATGAAAAGTCTCGTGATCGCCTACGAACCAATTTGGGCGATCGGGACCGGGAAGGTCGCGACCCCCGGACAGGCCCAGGAAGTCCACGCGTTTATCCGCAAAGAGCTTTCAAAGGCTTTTGGCAATGAAGTGGCGCAGAATTTAAACATCCTTTATGGCGGAAGCGTCAAGCCGGATAATATTTCAAACCTAATGGGCGAAGGCGATATTGACGGCGCGCTGGTGGGCGGCGCGAGTCTCGACGCGGACCAGTTTTCAGAGATCGTGAAAAGCGCAAGTCTAGCGCGACAAAATGACGGGCTGGGAGGTTTAAAATGTACACCTTGGTGATGATCGTTCATGTGATTGCGTGTTTGATTTTGATTTTGGTCATCCTTTTGCAGGCCGGCCGCGGCGGCGGCTTGTCCGGCATGGTGGGCAGCGGCCAGCCCCAAAGTATCCTTGGCACGCAAACCAACGCTTTTATGACTCGCGCGACGGAAGTGTGCGCCGTCATTTTTATCCTGACCTCCTTGACGCTTGGAATCATGTCGACGCATCGCGGCAAGTCATTAATGGAAAGACAAAATCTGGCTAGAGTGATGCAGACCCAAGCGCCAGCGGTAAAGATGCCGACCGAAGAGGCCAAAAAAGCCGATGCAGTTCAACCCGCGACGGCCGCGGCGCCTGTCGCTGAGGCAAAGACGCCCGTAGAGGGGAATGCCAAGTAAAATCCTGGATAAGACGAAAGCGTTGGTTGCGCTCGTTTATTTTTTGCAGGGCTTCGGTCTTGCCGGTTTGGCGTTTTCGCTCTTTTTAAAAGAGACGCTGCATTGGGACATCATCCAGATGTCGCTGATGGGGACGATCACAGCCATCCCGTGGTTCTTCAAGATTTTGTACGGGGTGATGAGCGACAACTTTCCGTTGTTTGGCTACAGGCGCAAGTCGTACTTAGTTTTAAGTTCAATCCTGTCCATTTTGTGTTCGGGTGTGCTTGCCGCGTTGCACCACACAAGTTTTTGGTATTACACGGGTATGTTTTTTCTGTTGAGCGTTGCTTCTTGTATGATGGACGTCATCATCGACGGCTATGTGGTCCAGCAGAGTACAGATCTTAAAAAGACGAACGAGTATCAGAATTTGAGCTGGGGGAGTCGAGCGGTTGGTGTTGCGTCTTCCTCGTGGCTTGGCGGTTGGCTAGCGGCTCACTTTGGGGTGTACCAAATATTCTGGATGCAAGTCCCGATAGTCGCCATGCAACTGCCGTTTGCGTTATTACTGAATGAAAGCAAGGTTGCGCTTGATAAGACCAAAGGCGCTTGGCAATTGCTTAAGGGCGCTTTAATAGCACCTATAAGCGAGTTCGTCGGCAATAGACAGCTTTTGTGGGTGACGTTGTTCATGGCGTTGAGCCTGTTCAGTCCTAGCTATGGCACACCGTTCTTTTTCCGTATGCGCGATGTGCTTCACTTTAGCCCGCAGTTCTTGGGCCTGCTCGGGAGCATCGCCAGCGTGGGCGAGATTGTAGGATGTCTCGTGTTTGCCAAGTTTCTTAGCCATGTGCCGATCAAGAGGTTGCTTTACGTTTCCGTGTTCATATGGGCGGTCAATACCGCGGCAGTTCTCGCGATTATCAACGGGGCGACCGCCATCGCGGTGAGTGTCGTGGGAGCTGTCATGGGTTACATAAGTTTCGTGCCGACTCTTTCCATCGCTGCGAAGATATGCCAGAAGACCAAGTACGAGGCGACGATGTTCGCCATTCTGATGTCGTTCCACAACATCGCGGGTCAGGGAAGCAGCTTGCTGGGTTCGTGGTTGTATCAGTATACCGGGTTCTTTTGGCTCGTTGTGATTTCTACGGTGACGACGTTCATGGTATTGCCAGTGATTAAGAGGCTGGAGGGAGCATGATGCGTTACTTCAGAAACAGATCTAAAATGTCAGTTTACGCTTATTAGATTTACTTACCCATTCATCTTCGTCTTTGCCGTCTCGGCGAGTCCTGGGACCTATCGAGTCAACCGACGCGTCCTTCAATGCGGGATCCGCGCCAGGTCCCACGGCGTCAGCAGTCCGGTCATCAATCCCTTCTCCTTGCGGCAAAGGGATCAATTCATAAGTAGCCGTCAATTCCGCTCCCTTCGGTTTTTCATCCCCGGGTACGCTATTGATCGGTTCTAGGCCAATACCAGGAGGTCCGATGGGCTTATCTCCGCCTATGAGTTTCAATTCCTCCTTGTTTCCAAAGTCTCCAACAGGGGGATCTGATCGAGGATCGCGTTTCGGCTGCTTGGTGTCCTTCGGAGTACCAGGCGACGCCACCACAAACTTCGTTTCTCCTTCCCGAACTACCACATCATCCCCAGTATGAATCGGCTTCTCTTCCCTTACTCCCGGAGGGCCGATAGGCTTATCTCCCTCAGTAGGCATGGCGACATGAACAAGTCCCTTTTCTTCATCAACGGTTTCTATAATCGGCTGAGGCGGATCTCCTTCAATTACAGTAGGCATGGCGACAGTAGCAATTCCCTTTTCTTCATCAACGGTTTCTATAATCGGCTGAGGCGGAGTTCCTTCAATCACGGTAGGCGTGGTCACATGAGCAATCGCGTCTGG
>CAYJXB010000031.1:0-17456 GCA_964374005.1 uncultured Planctomycetia bacterium | reverse complement strand
CTTTCGATTGCGAAGCAATCGGTCCACTTTGTGGACGAAACAAGTGGTGGGGTGATCCGGCAAAAAAGGGGGAGCGATGTCCATTCATTCAAGTTTAAGGGGTAGTGCCAAGGGGAAAAAACACCGCTCGGTTCTCAAGCGCTATGAACGGCTCAAAGTATTGAAGGGAAAGAGCTTGTGGGATGAACAGAAATCGGTTCTTGGAATTCCTAAAGTTAAAATGCAGAAGCTTAAGGTAAAGAAAGAAAAGGCGGCTCCAGCAGCCGAAGCGGTCCCCGGCGCCGTCGCTCCGGCTCCTGTCGGTCATGCCGGCCAAAGGCCGGCCGGCCCTGTGGCCGGCAAGCCCGCCGGTGGCGTTGCCGCTCCGGCCACGGAGGGCGCAAGCGGTAAAAGCGAGAGAAATGCGTAAGATCCGAGTCGCGCTCAAAGACCGATCGTATGACATCCTCGTGGATAGGGAGATTTTGCCGAACGCGGGACGGCTGATCAAGAATTATTCCATCCCTCACCGCAACGTTCTCATTGTTTCCCAAAAGGAAATAGCTGTTTATTACCAAAATACTCTGTTGGAATCGCTCTCCAAGGAAGGTTTCACCGCGGATTTTTTTATCACGCCCGCTTCTAAAAACTCAGAGGCCTCGAAGTCGCAAACCGTTTTTCTCAAATTAATCAAAAAAATCGCCTCGCTCGGCGGGCAGCATGAGTCGCCGTTCTTGATCGCGCTGGGCGGCGGAGTGATTGGGGATTTGACCGGTTTTGCCGCCTCTGTTTATCGCCGGGGAATTCCTTATATTCAGATCCCGACCACCTTAACGGCCCAAGTGGACTCCGCGATAGGGGGTAAAACGGGGATTGATTTGCCGGAAGGCAAGAATCTTTTGGGGGTGATTTATCAGCCCACGCTCGTGTTGAGCGACGTTTCTTTGTTGACGAGCCTTCCCGAGAGGCATTGGAGCGATGGTTTTGCGGAAGTGATTAAATATGGATTAATCAAAGACCCTGCGTTGTTTTCCATTCTCGAGAAGCACGGCAAGGGGGAACTGCGGCAAAATAAACGGCTCCTTGGAAAAGTTATTTTTCGTTGCGCTAAGATAAAGGCGAAAATCGTTTCAAACGACGAATGGGATAAAAAAGGCCTGCGGATGATCCTTAATTTTGGGCACACCGCCGGCCATGCGATTGAGACCGTTTCCGGTTTTACGAGGCAAATGACCCATGGGGAGGCGGTAGGGATCGGCATGCTTGTCGCTTGCGAAATCGCGGAAAGACTTGGGATCTTAAAAGACAGGCGCCTGACGGAACGATTGGAGAAAACACTGATAAAATTTGAGCTGCCGTTGTATTACCGAGGGTTGAACCTTGAAAGCCTCTTGAAGGCGATGGGCTATGACAAAAAGTCAGAAGGGGGAAAGAACCGGTTTGTTCTTCCTATGGGCTTGGGCCGAGTGACGATCGTCACGGACGTGCCAAACTCGGCCATTGCGGAATCACTGCAGAAGAGGAAAGGTTGACCTACTGGGAAACCGAAAGACTGACATTCTCGCCTTGGTACTCTAAGATTGCCTCGTGTGGAGTGACCTTCGTCAGCTTAGCCCCTTCAACCTCTTCGCCGATTTTAATAATTTTGTTGTTGATAATGCAATAGGAGTCTTTAGGGGAATACATGATCCCGCTTAGCTTGAGGTAAGGTGTTTGGATGAGTGGCGATTGAGCCAGCCCTTGAAAAACAGACGCTTCTTCAACGCTAAACTGCGATTTTCTATTGAGGGATCCCGCTGGCGGTGGCAGGCCCGCGCTTTGAGCTGGTTCGACCATTGCCGTCTCGTTTGTGGTGAAACTTCTTCTGAATGGAGATGAAAAAATTGGGGCAATGAGTGGCCCCGTAATGAGGAAAAGCACGAGCAAAACAAAGAGTGGTCCCCAATTCATCCGGGACTTCTTTCTTTCCATTTCGATGCCTAGGCCGATCTTAGAAACTTGACCTGCTTTTTTCAGCGCTTCATTGATAATACTCATGGCTCCACGCCTCCTTCGATTTCCAAAACGCTCCGTTGAATGATCTCTTTGTCGATTTCCCGCCTGCCGAGCACGAAAGCGGTGAGAAGCGCTTTGTCGCAGACAATATTAATTAACCGCGGGACGCCCTTCGTGTATTTGCCTATTTCCCTAACGGCGGTTTCGTCGAAAAGCGGCGAGGCGCCGTTGGCGCCGGCAAGTTTCAGTCGATGGGAGATGTACAGCGGAACCTCCGCGTCATCCAAGGCGGTGATGTGGTATCTCACGGCGATTCTTTGCCGAAGCTGCCGTAAGCTCGGAGATTTCAACCTTTCTCGAAGTTCCGGCTGGCCCACAAGAATGATTTGGATCAGCTTTTCATTTTCCGCTTCGAGATTTGAAAGCATTCGGATTTGTTCCAACACGGTCCGGCTTAAGTTCTGGGCCTCGTCAATGATTAGCACTACATTATGATTCAGCACCAGCTGGTCGATCAGAAATCGGTTAAGCTCGGAGAAAAGATCCCCTCGGGTTTTTTTCTCCGTTTTGATCCCCAGGTCCTCCATGATCGTTTGCATGAGCTGGTAACCCGATAAGGTGGAATTGAAAATGAAAGCCGTCTTGGTATTATCATCCAGTTGATTCAGAAGCGCGCGGCAAATCGTCGTTTTGCCGGTTCCGATCTCCCCGGTGATTTCAATGAACCCGACGCGCTCTTTAATGCCGTAGGTCAAATAGGACAAAGCCTCTTGATGCCTCTGGCTTAAGAAAAGGAAAGAGGGGTTGCTCGTGATCGCAAACGGTTTCTCTTTTAAACAGAAGAATGATTGATACATAAGCCCGTTACTAGGACGATTCTATCAAGGCGGTTTGGGAATGTAAAGGTTATTTTTAAAATAAGAGTTGACAGAGGAAGATTTTTTGAATAAACTATACCCAGTTATAAATGTCATAAGATTTTATAAATTTATAAGCATTTTTGTTGTTTTACATGAGGAGGAAGATCGAATGAACAAGGCCCTATCTAAGGGATCCGTTGCGGTCGTCGTTTTTGCGTTCCTCGTGACGGGCGCGACCGTTTGCTTTGCGCAGGACTCTTTCACGAAGCTTGGCCGCGGTGTCGCCAATACGTTGACGGGCTGGGTGGAGTTGCCAAAGAATATTTATAAGACCAGCGTCGAAGACAACGCGTTGGCCGGCATTACGCTCGGTCTTGCCAGGGGAGCCGGAATGACGATTGTGCGCACGGGCGCCGGCATTTATGAAATCGTGACTTTCCCGTTCCCTCTGCCCGAAGATTACAGGCCGATCCTAGAACCCGAGTACGTATTCTAAAACAAATCTTTCAATAATTGATAACCCCGCCCTTCCTTAAGTCTCAAGATAGCCTTTAGGAAGGGCGGGGTTTTTATTTTAGGAAATTAACCAATATTAACTCTAATAATATATCCTTGACAATAATTCACTATTTTGATTAAATAGAGCTCGTTTTCAACGCCGCAAGTTTTTACTTGCGGCACAAGGAGTCTTTATGGGTAAAAATAGGATGACCGAAATGAGTGAAGAGGACAAGGCGCTGACCACAGAGGATGCCTGTCATTTTTTAAGCATCAGCCGGCAAACGCTGTACAAATTGGTGAAGTCCAAGAAAATCCCCGGAAGGAAGGTGGGCGATAATTACCGGTTTCTGAGAAGTGATTTGATCCGTTATTTCAAAAATGAATAAAACAAAAAGGAAAGCCATGGCTGAGCGACGAAAGCATTTGCGTTTCAATGCTCCACTCACGATTGAATACAAGACGCTGACGTTAAACCCGCTCTTCGGCAAGACCCTCGCCAAAGACTTAAGCCGAGAGGGGATGCGCTTAGGGGTTCAGCAGAATATCCCGGTGGGGACGGCTTTGGAAATTTCACTCACGGTTCCGGGCGATAATCTTCCGGTGTTTGCGACAGGCAAAGTCGCATGGGCGGATGGCTTGGAGGCAGGTCTCAAACTGACAAAGATCACTCCAAAAGATCGGGCGAGGATTCTTGAGTATGTCTATCAAGAATGGCTTAAGGTCTCCAAGAAAAGCGGCTTTGCGGAGGCGGTTTAAACCGGCAAAAAAAAGGGATTTTTTCGTTGAAGGAAAATAGAAAATATATCCGTTTAAAGGCGCCGATCGGATTGACCTACACGCTCATCAAGAAACACAAGAAACAGAAAGTGAGCCGCTCCTTGGTGAAGGACATCGGTGGCGGCGGGATTCGAATCATGGCGAAGGAGGATCTGCGGTCAGGGGATCTGTTGGAGCTTGAGATCCAAATCCCTCATCTTGAAGACTTGATTCGCGCGATAGGGGAGGTGGTCTGGTTTTCCCATTCAAAGGAAAAAGACCGTGAGAGTCGCGAAGCGGGAGTGAGATTCAGGGATATTGATGCTCAGGATCTTCATCGGATCCTGGAATATGTTCATACCATAGGGATTGGGTAACAGCCGTTTTCACGCGTTGGGGAACAAAAAATAGTCTTGATTTTGGTTCTATAGTGTTTAAGATGGTGCAGGAAGGAACACGGAGCAATGAGAATGGCAGAAAAAAAGAAATCCAGGCCCACCAATTGTATTCAATCGAACAAACGGATTCGTCGAAAAGACTGGTATTATCGTGATGGAAAATATTTTGCGAATAAGAAGTGTTTTAAATTGTATGCGGCTCAAGAAGCCGAAAAGCAAAAGCCCCCCACCTCCGCTTGAAACCGACGTATGACGCATTCGGGGGATTGTCTTTTTTGCAAGATGGTCGACCGGCGGATCCCGTGCGACATTGTCTATGAAAATAAGGATGTTTTAGGTTTCAAAGACATTAATCCTCAGGCGCCGGTTCATATTTTGTTTGTCCCCAAGAAGCATATTCCAGGAGTTCATGCGATTAACCTTTCCAATCAGGATTCAATGCAACACTTAATATTGGCGTCTACTCATGTGGCACGTCAGTGCGGCGTGGAAGAGTCCGGTTATCGTCTGGTGGTCAATTGTCACAAAGAGGGGGGTCAAACGGTGGACCATTTACACCTTCATCTTTTGGGCGGTCGAAAGATGACTTGGCCCCCGGGCTAGGGACAAGATGAGAGCTCCCAAGAGCGTTTCGGAACGCAGGCAATCGGCGCGCATCGCGGAAAGTCTCCCTTTTAAGATAGGCCATGAGGGTTATGAGATTGCCGCGACCACGCTGAATATCAGCGCCCATGGCGCGCTGTGCGTCGTGGATCGCGCCATTCCGGCTATGACGCGGCTCAAGGTTGCGTTGACGCTGTCGGCTTCCGCAAAAGAGAAGGTGATTCATGCCACCGGCGTGGTGGTGCGAAACGTACCGGACCCGGACAGCGGCAAGTATTTTCTTGCCGTTTATTTCTCTGACATGAAACCAGCGGATCAGAAAATTTTAAATCAGCATATTCAACGCCGGCTGAAACTTAAATCATAGGCTTCCTGATTGAACCCCGACGATAATTCCCGCTTTCAAAAGATAGACAAAGCGGCTTTTCTTTCCCTATGTCCCATTTTTTCCGGTTTGAACCAGTGGGAGTTAAAATCCATCAGTCAGCTCATGCGGCTGGTGGAATACAAGCGCGATGAAATCGTTTATAAGGAAGGGGGCGAGGCAGATTGTTTTTACGTGGTCGTCTCCGGGCGGTTCGAGGCCTTCATCCAGGCGCTCGACAAAAAGAAAATCTTGGCTTATCTCAGGCGTGGCGATTATTTCGGCGAGATGTCGCTTCTGACCAACGAAGCGCACTCGGCCACATTGCGTGCTTTGTCCGATACGCTGCTTTTGGTGCTGAAAAAGGAAGATTTTAAGAAAGTCATCGAACACAACGCGACCGTGGCTCTTGAGCTGAGCCGGCGGCTCAGCGCTCGTTTAAAGGGAGGGGACGCGCGGTCACGGTCGCTTTTGAAAAGCGATGTGATTTCCATTTTTAGCAATCAACATAAGATCGGGCGCACTGCCTTTTCGATCAACCTCGCCGCGAGTCTTTTTCAAGAAACTCATCAGAAAACGATTTTGCTCGATATGAGCCCCTCCGGGTCCGAGATATCTTCCAGATTGCATATGGCCAAAAAAGTGCCGATGACACAGTTCCATAATATCGAGAATGAGCCGCCGGACGTTCTGTCCCGATTTTTGGTTCGGCATCCTATCGGTTTTGAAGTATTGAATGTGGCTCACCGGGAAGGCGACAAAGTAGGCGAACATATTATTACGGCTCTTTTGAATCATCTGGCCATTGACTATCGCTTTATTTTAATCGATCTTCCGAGCGAAGTGGATGAGATGGTATTCAAAGGCTTGAGCCAATCCGATTTTATTTTTTTTGTCACAGACAGCAATGTCAATAATATTACTGAAACCAGGGACACCGTAGACGGAATAGAAAAAAGTCTTTCTTATCCGGAAGAAAAGATAGCTATCGTCATTAACGAGGTGTTTTTAGGAATTCGCACGACCGACAAAACCAAGAAAGAGCTTTTCGGCCGCAAAAAGAGTTATTCGCTGCCGGCAACGCCGGAGCTAAGGGAATCCGAAGCTTCCGGCTCCAAACCGTTTGTTGCGGGACATCCCGATGCGGAGTATTCAAGGATCGTGCGGTATCTGGCGCGGCGGATCAGCAACAATTTGGTGGGGCTGGCGTTTGGCAGCGGTGCCGCTTTGGGTTTGGCCCACATCGGGGTATTGAAAATATTGGAGCGTGAAAAAATCCCGATTGATATGATCGCCGGATCCAGTATCGGTGCGTTGATAGGGTCACTCTATACGGTGGGCAAAGATGCGGCCACCGTGGAGCAGGCCGCGCTTGAGCTTAACAGCCGTTTTGCGTTCAGCCGACTTTTGGATTTCAGTTTTTTTCCAGTCAGGGGATTATTCGATGGACGTCTCGTGATGAAGCATTTTAAATCACATCTCGGTGACAAGACATTCGAGGACTGCCGCATTCCGCTTAAGATCATCGGCGCGAATCTTTCGACCCGCCAGGTGCTTGTTTTTGATTCAGGTTTTATTTCGGATGCCGTGAGGGCTTCTATTGCGATCCCGGCAATTTTTAAACCCGTGTTTGTCAATGGAAACCTCGTGGTAGACGGGGGAATGCTGAGCCCGCTGCCTGTTCGGGTGTTGCATCAGGCCGGCGCCAATAAGGTAATCGCGGTCAATGTATTTCCCACGTCCAAGGATATTTTGGAGCGGCATCTCCTGGCCGAGGAAGCCCTTGAGAAAGAGGCGGTGGCGGTGCGCCGGAAGAATTTCATCTCGAAAGGGTTATTCCAAACTAAAAAGTGGATCGGCCGCCGCTTTTTCCCAAATGTGTTTGATATTTTGATGAATACCATCCAGACCATGGAAACGGAAATATCGGAAATCGAGGGAGAATCCGCGGACGTGTTGCTTCGTCCGGTGGTCCCAAACGCGAACTGGGTGGAATTTTTCAAGCCCGAGCAGTTCATTAAACGGGGCGAGGAGGAAACGATTAAAATGCTTCCCAAAATTAAAGCGCTTGTGTCTCAGCAAAATGTTTGATAACTTATCGGAAAACAGAAGACAGAGGTCAGATGGCAGAGAACAGATAACAAAATCTGTTTTTTCTGACTTCTGTCGTCTGTCTTCTGAAAGTCGATGATTATAACGATGCAGCATGAAATAGTGATTGTGGGGGGTGTCCGGACGCCGTTCGTGAAGGCTTGGACTTTATTCAACGATCTTTCCGCCCAAAAGCTCGGCTCGCTTTGTGTCACGGAACTTTTGCAACGTACCGAGATCAATCCGGACGCGATTGACGAGCTTATTTTCGGTTGTGTGGGCCAACCGAGCGATGCCGCCAATGTCGCGCGCGTGATCAGCCTTATGGCCGGCATTCCCAAGTCGAAACGCGCCTACACCGTGAACCGCAATTGCGCCTCGGGTCTTGAAGCGGTCGTCAGTGCGGCTGAAAAAATTAACTCTGGCCAAGTTGAGATCGTGATCGCGGGAGGAACGGAATCGATGTCCAACGCGCCGCTGGTATTTTCCAAAGAGGCGGCGAACCTGTTTATGAAACTCCAGCGCGCCCGGACCCCAGGCGAGAAGCTCGGCGTTTTGACGAAGTTTCGTCCGAAACATTTTGCGCCGCAGTCGGCCATACAAATGGCGCTGACCGATCCTGTATGCGGGCTCAACATGGGCCAGACCGCCGAGGAGCTTGCCAAAAAGTTCGCGATATCTCGTCAGCGCCAGGATGCGTTCGCGGTGGAAAGCCACCACCGCGTGATCGCGGCGCGCGCGCGGCTAGCCGAGGAAATCATGAACCTTTTTGTACCGCCCCACTATGAAGAGGCCGTTATCAAGGACAACGGCGTGCGCGAGAATCTGACGCTCGAGCAATTGGCTAAGCTGAAGCCCGTGTTTGACAAAGCTTCCGGTACGGTCACGGCAGGCAATTCATCGCAACTCACGGACGGGGCTTGCGCGGTGCTGGTGATGACGCGCTCCAAAGCTCAGTCGCTTGGCTACGAGATTCTCGGCCGCATTGCGGCCTATGACACTATCGGCCTTGAGCCGCGCGAGATGGGTCTGGGCCCGGCTTATGTGATCGAAAAAATTTTGAGAAGGACCAGCCTGACTCTCAAAGACATCGGGCTTTTCGAAATCAACGAGGCATTTGCCGCGCAAGTGCTCGCCTGCCAGGAAGCGCTTTCCTCCCAAAAGTTTGCCGAAGAAAATTTCCCGTCCCGAAGACCGGTTGGCCAGATCGATCCCGCACTTCTTAACGTGAACGGCGGCGCGATTGCGCTCGGGCATCCGGTAGGGGTCAGCGGGGCGCGGCTGGTGCTCACGCTGCTCAAGGAAATGAAGCGCCGAAATCTTCAGCGCGGCTTGGCCACTCTGTGCGTGGGAGGCGGCCAGGGCGGCGGCATTCTTTTGGAAAGGCCGTAATTTGGCCCCCGACCGCGCCTGGTCGTTTTCCGTCAAAGACCGCATAGGCTGCGTTCTTTTTGACCAGCTGGATTCCGAAGTCAATATTCTCACCTCAGAAAATCTGTTTTCGTTGGAAGAGCTGTTACAGGAAATTGCCCATCGCAACGACCTCGACGCGCTTCTTATTGCCAGCGCCAAAAGCTGGATCTTCATCGCCGGCGCCGATATCAAAGAAATCGAAGCCATCGCCTCCGCGGAAGACGCCTTTAAAAAAGCCGAGCGCGGCAAGGCTATTTTTAAAAAGCTCGAAGATTTGAAAATTCCGACGGTTTGCGTGATGAACGGCGCTTGCTTGGGCGGGGGCGCGGAGTTGGCGCTCAGCTGCCGCTACCGCGTGGCCTCCTTTTCTCCGAACGTGAAAATCGGGTTTCCCGAAGTGAATCTCGGTATTCTGCCGGGATTTGGCGGCAGCGTCCGGCTGCCCAAGCTTGTCGGGCTTTTAAAGGCGCTTCCATTGATTCTGACCGGACGCCTGCTGTCGGCTGAGGAAGGGCTTCGGCTGGGCCTGGTGGACAAACTTTTTCCGGAGAAAACGCTGCTCGAAGACGCGGCCGTTTTTGCGCGCCATCCGGTGCGCAAGCCACCGCCGAATTCCGCGGCGGGCTGGTTTTTTGAGCGAACTCCCATAGGCCGCGCCATTGTTTTTTCCAAGGCCAAAAAGGATGTGCTTAAAAAAACAAAGGGCCATTACCCTGCCCCTCTCGAAATCCTGAAACTTCTCCGGCGTGTCTGGGCAATCGCGCCGGATGCCGCTTTCCGTTTGGAAAGCGAGCATTTTTCCCGCCTGGCGCTCACGCCTGCTTCTAAAAACCTCATCAAGGCCTTTTATCTGGGTGAAAAATACAAAAAAATGCGCTGGACAGATTCCGCCGTACCCGCCGACGGCGTGAAAAAATGCGGGGTGGTCGGTGCCGGCGTCATGGGCGGCGGCATCGCGCAGCTATTCTCGTACCGGGACATTCCGGTCCGGGTGAAGGACGTTCAAGAGAAGGCGCTCGGCGGCGCGCTGAAGGAAGCGGCCGGCATTTACCGGAACGCTCTGAAAAAAGGGAAACTCAAAAGGAACGAGGTCGAGAACAAGATGGCGCTTGTTTCCGTGGGACTGACGAACGCGGGCCTCCGCGGGTGCGGTTTGATCATCGAGGCCGTCGTTGAGGATCTGGGCATCAAGCAGAAAGTATTCCGCGAGCTGTCCGAGTTGACCGGCCCCGAAACCATTCTTGCTTCTAATACGTCCTCGCTTCCGGTCACGAGAATGGCGGAAGGGTGCCGAAACCCGGAGCGGATACTCGGGCTTCATTTTTTCAATCCGGTCAACCGGATGCCTCTTGTGGAAGTCATACGTGCCGCGCGAAGCTCATCTGACGCGATCGAGCGCACCGTACTTTTTGCGCGTCGTATCGGCAAAACAGCGATCGTGGTTCAGGACAGCCCTGGGTTTCTTGTCAATCGATTGTTGTTGCCATACATGAACGAAGCCGCTTATTTGCTGAGCGAAGGTTTTTTACCATCGGATATCGATCGACTGATTGAGTCTTTTGGCATGCCCATGGGTCCAATCGAGCTTATCGACCAGGTGGGTATTGACGTGGGATATAAAGTAGCTCATGTGTTGCAGGAAGCTTTTGGCGAACGCATGAAAGTGTCGTCGATTCTGCAAATGGCCAAGGAAAAGGGGCTTTTGGGTAAGAAATCGAAGAAGGGTTTTTATTTGTACGACGGAAAAAGAAAGACGAACTATTTCAATGCTCTCGAGTTTGGGGCGAGACCATGCCCCAAAGACGATTCTCTAAAGGACCCATTGAAGCGCATGATTTATGGGATGATCAACGAGGCGGCGCGCTGCCTCGAGGACAAAGTCGTTGACAGCGCTTCTACGGTAGATATCGGCATGATGATGGGCGCGGGTTTTCCGCCGTTCCGCGGCGGGCTCCTGCGTTACGCCGACTCCATCGGTCTGGCCAAGATCCTTAAGGATCTGGAGCGTTTTCAAAAAAATGTGGATACCAAGCGCTTCGAGCCCAGCGCTTATCTGCGCATTCTGGCTTCGGAAGGCAGGGGGTTTCATTCGTGACGCCTCAGAACTTAGGCCTTCTTTTCAGAGCGACCGTCAACCGTTTTTCACACAAAAAAGCGCTTCTTTTTAAGCAGGAGGGTAAATATACCTCCTGGTCCTGGAGGGAATTGGCGGATAAAGTCCAGTCCATCGCTTCGTCGTTATTGGAGAAAGGTTTAAAATCCGGCGACCGGATAGCGATTTTGTCGGAAAACAGGCCGGAATGGGTGCTGGTGGATCTGGCCGCCCAGCATATCGGACTCATCACGGTCCCGATCTATCCCTCCCTCAGCTCCTCAGAAATTCAGTATATTTTGGCGGATGCAAGCGTCTCGGCGCTGGCTATTTCCAACAAATCCCAATTTGAGAAGATCCCTCCGACTCAGTCCTCCTTACCGGCGCTTAAGTTTGTGATCGGTTTTGAGCCGTCGCTCCTAGCCTCCAAACAGGAAATGAGCGTTCCGTTGATTTCTCTTAAGGAGCTGGAAAAAAAGGTGCAAGGCGCAAAAGACGCCGTCCGCGATAACATGAAGGCGATCCCAGGCGATGCGGTCGCCAGCATCATTTATACCTCCGGAACCACGGGCGTTCCCAAAGGGGTCATGCTGACCCATTCTAATTTCATTCATAACGTCGTGTTTTCCCGTGAGGCGCTTCGGATGAGCGAAAGGGATGTGCATCTTTCTTTTTTGCCTTTGTCCCACGTGTTCGAGCGGATGGCCGGCTATTATCTGATGATTTATATCGGAGCGACGATCGCGTACGCTGAAAATTTGGACACGGTGCCACAGAATCTTTTGGAAATAAGGCCCACATTTATTTTGGGCGTGCCGCGGTTCTACGAGAAGATCATGGCGCGCGTATCCGAAGCGGTGGCCCACTCCAGCTCATTCAAGAAGAAATTATTTTCATGGGCTAGAGGCCTGGGGAAAAAGAAAAGAGAATGGCTGACGGATGGCCGGAAACTGGGGGCCTTTTTTTGGCTTCAATACGGCTTGGCTGATTGGCTAGTATACAGGAAGGTTAAACGCCGTCTTGGGGGACGACTCCGGTTTTGCGTCGCCGGAGGGGCCGCGCTGCCTAAGGAAATTGCGGAGTTTTTTTATGATCTCGGCGTGATGATTTATGAAGGGTATGGGCTGACGGAAACCTCACCCGTCATCAGCGCTAACCGTGAAGGGCAGTTTAAGTTTGGCACGGTAGGGATTCCTCTTAAAGGAGTAGAGGTCAAGATCTCCGAGGAAGGGGAGGTCATGACCAAAAGCCCTTGCGTCATGAAAGGTTACTGGAATAAGGAAGAAGAAACAAAAAAAGTATTAAAAGACGGCTGGTTCTACACTGGCGACCTGGGAAATCTTGATTCGCAGGGGTTTTTAACGATCACCGGTAGAAAAAAAGAGTTGATTGTCACCTCAGGGGGTAAAAAGGTCGCGGCCGCCGCGATCGAAGCGCTCGTGGAAAAAGATCCGTCTATTTTGCGCTGCGTTCTTTTTGGCGAAGGCAGAAAATTTATAACCGCGCTCATCGTTCCTCGCCAGGACCAGCTGACCGAGCTTGCCCGAAACCGGAAAATCGCCTTTCAGAATTATGCGGAGCTTTTGAAGGACAGTAAGATCTATCAATATTTTGAGTCTCGAATTGAGGAGGCGACAAAGGACCTGGCGAATTTCGAAAAAATAAAATATTTCGCATTATTAGAGCGTGATTTTACCCAAGAGGCGGGCGAGCTTACACCGACCTTGAAAGTCAAGCGGGACGCCTTATGGCAGCGGTACCAGAGCCGATTGCTTCCTTTCTATGTGGACTGAGCACCGATTCATCTCGTTCGACGAAACGCCCATCTTTTACCATTACCAGACGACCAAAGAACCGTTAAAGGGCATTGTCCTCATCGTTCATGGGATGGGTGAACACGGGGCAAGGTACCAGGCGTTTGGCGATTACCTGGCGGAAATGGGGCTTATTTCTATTGTGCCTGACCTACGCGGATTCGGCAGAAGCGGGGGTAAAAAGGCCTGCGTGAGACGCTTTACTGATTTTTATAAGGATTTGTCGGCGCTGCAGGCCTGGGTTCTTCGACAACACAAAGACATCCCTTTTTTCTTGCTTGGCCATAGCTTTGGAGGGCTCCTCTCTTCCTCCTACCTAGTATTTTGCCGGCATCCGAAGGTTTCAGGCCTGATCTTGAGCTCGCCTATTTTTGGTGTTGCCGTTCCCATCCCACTTTGGCGGCACCTTCTTGGTCTGGCAGCCTCCTACGTATCTCCCGACTACACACAGGCTAGCGGCGTGGACCCTAAAACATTGACTCATGATACGGCCATTTTGGAGACCTATGCCAGAGATCCTTACATTTACCATCGAATCAGCGCGCGGCTTTACCGCGAGCTTGTGAGAACAATGGCCCGTCGTGAGGAGATTGCCAAACATATTCAGGTCCCTGTCTTGATCGTCCAGGCAGGCGAGGATAGGGTTGTTTTAAAGGATCTGACCGTCAGGTTTTTCAATGAATTGAGTTCCCAAGACAAAGAAATAGAAATTTACCCGGAATTTTATCACGAGGTATTGAATGAAACAGAACGCTCGGCGGTCTACGCCAGGATAGGGCGGTGGATTTTGACTCATATTAATCATAAGTAGTTATAAATCAATCAGTTATAAATTAATCATATTTTAGCCCCTATTCCTCATGGGTCACTTAACGCGTATACTATAAGTGGAATAATGTAGAGGGGAGGGGTGCTATCGAATCATTAAAGGACTAATGTGTGTTGTGCAGTGCCTCTGATTGGGAGGTGATTCCAATGATTAAAACAGATTTAGTAACCGGTCTTTTGATAGGGGTGATCCTGGGGTTGGTATTTACAACCCAGTTATCCCCTCACTTGGCTGTGATTGTCATTTTGGCGGTCCTATTCGGCACCAAAATGATTCATAGTAAGTAATATAGGCCGCGAGTGTCCTCTCGCGGCACAGCACTCGGGGCAATGGATGGCCCCGTAGTTGCTAGCTGTTGCCCCGCCTTTCCTAAAGACTGTCTTGAGACTTAAGGGAGGGCGGGGTTTTTTTCTTGATATTGCCATCGCGCGGTAATAAAATAGCACCCATGTTGCCGCCTTTTGATTTTAATCCCAATAAATACACGTTCCTGGGTATGGTGCTCGGCATCTTTTTAGTGGCTGCCGTGCGCGCCCTTTTTCACTTCTAGCTCCGACGGATCATGGATAACAGAGCGTTGAAAATTAAAGCCGCGTGGCTGGGTGTGTTCGCTGGAATCTTTTTTTTCGGGATGACGCCTGTTTTGGCGCAATGGGAAAAGCTATTTTATCAGCGCGCCGAACCTTACTTCTTGTGCCCTGTGAAGATGGTCGGTACGACGGTGCGTCTGAGAAATGATGCTTACGGGGACGGTTATTTCGGCGCTTCTCGCAACGGAGGGAAAACCCACGGAGGCATTGATCTGGTATCCGCGGTAGGTGCGTCGGTGTTTTCCGCCAAGAGCGGGCGTGTTACTTTTGCGGGCGAGAACAAGGGCTACGGCAACTATGTCGAATTGCTCCATCCGGGCGGCTCCGTGACTCGCTATGCCCATCTTTCGGTCGTTCAGGTCAGGGCAGGGGAATGGGTGGTTAAAAATCAGACCATCGGTGCCAGCGGAAAAACGGGTAACGCGGATCGTTCGAACATCACGCCGCATTTGCATTTTGAGATCAGAAATAAGCAAAAAGCGGTCAATCCTACTGGCGGGCTTTTAGACCCTTCCATCACAATCCAGTCTTAAAAAGGAGGCATCATGAAACTCTATTTTAAGCGGTTGACCTTGTTGTCGTTATTCTTGATCAGCGCCGCTCCCAATGCTTTTGCGTTGACGGTGTTGACCGGACACGAGGCCTCCCAACGCCTGGGGAACCTGAAAGAGCATCTTTTGGCCGGCAAATACACTTATGAAATTTTAGGCCGTAATCACCGCGATGCGATGTACGGCCGGTTTTCGGACGGGCTGATATTTAACACGGGCGGTGGGAATTTTGCGTATCCCCGGCGGCATGACGGGGATCATTTGGTCGTGATTGACTCTCCCAGGGGGCGCGAAGAGGACCCCGTGACCGAAGACAGCTGGCGTCAAAAAATTCAAAACGTCTTATCTGACGATAATAGCATTCCCTATGTTTTTTTAGACGATCAAAAAAATGAAATCGCCATTCTTTATGTGGGAAAAGGCACGCAGGTAAACTATGAAATCAATCAGGACGGCCTCTTAGAAATTAGTTTGAAGATCGCAAGTCTAGGGGGCATGCGCGGCGCTCGGCGCTCGCGTGGACCACTCTAAGTCTATTTATAGAAAAGAGTTATAATCTGTCATTGAAAATGGTGGTTTTTTAATGTAAACTTCCTATATATTTTTAATAAGTTATCAAATAATATTAAGGAATGAGGAAAATGCAAAGAATCAGGCGTTCCTTTTGGGAAGTGGTGTTTCTGGTACTTGTCTTGCCAATTAGCTGTCTTGGGGCACTACAAGCTGCGGATGGCGCAACGGACTTGACGCTCGATAGGGCATTCGAATACCGTTTCCATGACGGCGTCATTCTTAAGGTCCATTATACCGATCAAATCTTAAACGAAAGCCGCGAGGACATTCATTTTGTGAAAGAAGTTCTAGACGCGGCGGTGTTTGCTTATCAGACCATCACGCAGTTTCAGGGTTTTTCTTCCGCCGGATTTTCATTGGCTTCTCCGAACAAGAACTACGCGTATGATCCTGACTGGACCATCGATATTTATCTGGGGCATCCCAAGAACGACGGGGCGTATCGTAGCCCTGGATTGGGCAAACTCTCATTCAAAGACGCGCCTTGTTTTGATACTGCCAAAGTGGCGGAAAACCAGTATCAGGCGGTGATTTTATTGCCTTCCAATTACAAGGAATTCATCCGCAATTGGGAAAAGATCAATCCCTCTCCGCTGGGAGCGCGTCATCTGAGCGCGGACCTGCGTGGCACATTGGTCCATGAAATGTTGCACGTGCTCCTTTTTTATTACAATAAAAATTTAAACAAGGACCTTGAATTCTTAGGTGACACTCAAAAGGCCGAACGGTCACGCTCGAAACAGATCGACTGGTACGTGGAGGGGCTGGCGCGCTACTTTGAAACATTGGCGGGCGCCAAGCATGATTTCTTTTCTCAAGGGTTTAAACAGACGTTGCCGGACAAGATCCGTTTTTCGCGAGGGGGATCCAACTATTTTATGAGATATCCCGATCAGGCGTTCACGGAGCTGCGTTATGAGAACGCGTTATTCTGGAGGTTCATCGATTATCGTTATGGCATGCCGGCAATTGAACGCTTAAGCCGAAATCTCAGGGACTACCGCCGGGCGGATTTTAGGCAAGCGCTTGAAGAGGTAACCGGGACGCCCTTCGCCGAGCTTTTGAAGAGTTTTGCCGCCGCCATCCTTTTTAAGGACTTTGGTTTGAAAGAAGACGAGGTTTATTTAAAAGGGATCGCCAAAACGCATTTGGTTTACCGGCGGGGGCAGTTATTTTTGAAGGATGGTTTTGGAGGGGAAAAAACGCTCGGATCGAATTGTCGGACCGACTGGATCGGAGAATGGGACGATCAGCGGGTAAAGTTTGGGGAGCTTTCGGTCGCCGGGGATAATACGGAAAAAAGTGACGTGTCCGGTTGGGCAACCGATTTTTATCAGATCGATATCGCTGGCAAGGAGGTCTCGCTTCCATGGTTGGGGCTGATTGAAGAAGGCGAAAGCCGGTCGTTAGCGGTCCAAGTATTCATCGTCTCCAAGGGCGGCTCGCTGTTCAAAAGAGAGATAGGCAGGCAAGCGACAAGAGACGCGCCAGCAAGGGGGCTCGCTATGACCCATGAAATAGAGAAAGAGGGCCTCGAACCCAAGGATATTGATAAGATCTATCTTTTAATCACCAATACCGACCCCAAATTGCCTGTTGATTATGAAATTGTAACGAAGCTCGAATGAAATTCCCGCCGTATTTTTCTTGACTTCTTAAGGAGTCGCCTTATAATAAATTTCTATTAATAGAGGAGGTTATTTCATGTTTAAGTCTTGTAGAAAGTTCTCGGCAATTCTTATGGTGGGCGCATTTATGTTGTGCTCAAGCTCGATGGCATTTGCAGAAGCCAGCACATCCGACAGAAGCGTCACAGGTTTTTTCAGGAGACTTTTTAATTATCCTGTCAAGGCGACAAAGGAAACCGCGGGCATGACGGCCAACACTCTTCAGAACACCGGGGAGAAGGTCCTCGCGCAAACGGGCGAAGAGCTGTCCCAGGGCAAGGCGGAAGGCTTAGTACAGCCCGTCGTGGGAGCCGTTGAGACTACTGGTCAAACGGTTGCTGAGACGGTACAAATTCCTGTGAAAGCCGCCGAAGAGGAAG
>CAYJXB010000030.1:0-17664 GCA_964374005.1 uncultured Planctomycetia bacterium | reverse complement strand
CGTGCATCTTGTGATGCTCAAGATCTTCCACTGGCTTAAACGTCCCATAGCCCACATGAAGCGTCAGCGTCAGGACTTTGACGCCTTTGTCCCGAATTTTTTCCAAAAGATTTTTCGTGAAATGAAACCCCGCAGTCGGCGCCGCCACGGCCCCCTCTTTTGCCGCGAAAACCGTTTGATAATTTTCCATGTCCGACGCGCCGGCCTCGCGTTTGATGTAGGGCGGCAGCGGCATCGTCCCTATTTTTGACGCGAGGGCCCTGATATTGTCGACGCCCTTGAATTCAAAGAGGGGGATTCCGTCGGCGTCTCTTTTTAAAAAAACCGCCTCGCCGTTTTCAGGAGGGAAAAATAGTTCCTGCCCTTCTTTCATGCTTGGCTGCACCAAGCATTTCCATGTGGTTTCCGAGACCGGCGATAAAAGCAACAGATCGACTTTGCCTTCCGTTTTCTTCTTTTTTCCCAGGATCCTCGCCGGAAAAACCTTCGTGTCATTCAACACCAGTACATCGCCGGCGGGTAGATATTCCGGGAGATCAAAAAAATGTCTATCGACGAACGACCCTTTCTTTCTATCGGCCACCAACAGGCGGGAGGCATCCCGTTCGGAAAGCGGGCTTTGAGCGATCAGTTCCTTGGGAAGCGGGTAGTCAAAATCATTCAAGACGCGTCACTCACGATTTTGGAACCCGGATAATAAAACTCGAGGATTTTTTCATAGGGGCGCCCAAGAAGCGCTTGGCCAAAAGCGCCCCACTGGCACAATCCCACGCCATGCCCCCATCCCTTGCCTTGAAATTCGGCGGCATCGTCGGAAATGACCACGGTAAAATAAGCGCTTCGGATCCGGTCGCCGCCGATCCATACCCGGAAATCCTTGGCCGCGATCACCGCCTCTTGAGAGGCCCCTGTGATCCTCAAACTGCCGGCCCGGCCCGAAGGAGTCAAAGAAATGACTTCTATTTTCAGAACTTGGCCGGCGGGCCTTCCGTATTTACTCATCTTCTCCTCGATCTCGGAAAGGGGTATTTTTGCTTCCCAAGAATAATGAGGCGAGATGCGGCAATAACCGCACTTCACTCCGCCGGCAAGCGGCGGCAGGTCTATTTTCCACAATTCTTTCGCGGCGGCGGTCGTGCCGGCGCAGGTCGCATGAAAATAAGCGGGAAATATTTTACCTTGATATGTCAGCGTCTGTCCTCGCGTTTGATCCACGGCGCGGTTTGTCCGGAATCTTTCTTTGGCCGTGCCTCCATACACCTGGGAACTGGTGCCGCTTTTGACATCAAACTCGGCGGCACGGCTCACCTGCGCCTGATAGAGCGCGTAAGTCCTGGCGGCGACGCTTTGCGCTTTTAAGGCCTCGGTCGGCCACCAAAACGCCACCTCGTGCGGCAAAACGCCGTAAAGATAATCTTCGATCCCGATCCGGTTCACCGCGAACATCGCGCCGCTTTTATCCTTAAAGATATCGACGGCGCCGCGAAACTGCGCTTGATTGAGACGCAGGTCTCGATCACCCGCCGTCTCGAGGCGGATTCCGGAGGCCGAAAATTCCTCTTTTCCGAAATAAAATCCGCCGCGGGAAACGGATAGATTCACATCCGACAACCGCCGGCCCTGCTTCAGCACTTTTGAGGACGGTAGGACCCGCAGCGTATAGGCGCCTTTCACATTGAGACGAAAAACCTTCTGATTCTCGGCCACCAGAACGCGGATCATCGGAGGGATTTTTTTACCGGGAGAAACGGGATCGGCGGAGGCGCCGGCGCTTTCAAAGAGAAATGCCGTTGCCAGAAACAGCGCGCCCGCGAAAAACCGTTTATGGGAATTTTTCATCATGTTTCGAGGAGATTCAAAAAAGTTATCTTTTTGAACTAAAAAGGTCCTGGGATTTGGTCTTTGAAACTAGGGACGCGCCGAGATGCTCGTAGGCAAAAGCGGTGGCTTCCCGGCCCCGGGAGGTGCGCTTTAAAAATCCGCTCTTCAGGAGAAAGGGTTCCACCACATCCACGATCGTGTCCGCTTCCTCATTCAACGTCGCGGCGAGGGACTCGATTCCCACGGGGCCGCCGGCATACATTTCAATGATCGTCTTCAATACCCTGCGGTCCAGCGCGTCCAAGCCCGACCGGTCGATCCCCTGACCCGAGAGCGCTTTTTCCACGGCCTCGTCATTGATCTTTTTATAAGATTTCACCTGGGCATAGTCCCTCACGCGGCGTAAAAGCCGGTTCGCGACTCGCGGGGTGCCGCGAGCGCGCTTGGCGAGCTCAAACGCGGCGTCCGGATCGATCGTGATGGATAAAAGTTTCGCGGATCGCTCTATGATTTTTGTCAAATCTTCAGCAGAATAAAAATCAAGGTGAAACGATAATCCGAAGCGTCCACGAAGCGGTGAACTCAAAAGGCCGGACCGCGTCGTCGCGCCGATCAACGTGAAACGTTTGAGCGCGAACTTAACCGTTTTGGCGTATGGACCTTTATCCACCACAAAATCTATCTTGTAGTCCTCCATCGCAGGATACACAAATTCTTCAACGACTTTTGAGAGCCGGTGAATTTCGTCGATAAAAAGAACATCGCCGTCCTCCAAATTGGTCAGGATGCCTATCAGGTCTCCCGCTCTCTCGATAGCGGGGCCGCTGGTCGCCATGATCTTCGCTTTCATCTCGTGAGCGACGATATGGGCCAGCGTGGTTTTCCCAAGGCCCGGAGGGCCGGACAAGAGAATGTGTTCCAACGGTTCTTTTCTTTTCTTGGCAGCCTGGAGCGCGATAGTGAGATTATCCTTCAAGCCCTCCTGCCCGACGAACTCCGATATCTTCGTCGGCCGTAGCGACAGATCCAATATCCCTTCCGCGTCCTCGGAATTTTCAGTCAAAAGCCGTTCACGGCCGGCGCGCTCAAAATCGATCTTTTCCCGGGCAGGAGTCTTTTTATCGGGATTCATTTATCCACCTGTTTTTTCTGTCGGTAAACTTCGTTTAAAACTTCTTCAACGCCCGAAAGATCCGGTTTTCTTTGAAACGCCTTTTGCACCATCTGGCGCGCCTCATCCTTTTTGTATTGCAGTTGGGCCAGTACTTCCAGCGCCTCTTCGCGGATATCCGTCGCCGGCGTTCGCGGCCCTTCTTGGCCGCGCGACGCCTGCATGAGACCAAACTTCCCCATCTTGCCCTGAAGCTTCGCGATGATCTCTTTGCCTCGCTGTTCCCCGATCCCCGGCAGCGATTTTAAAAACGCGATGTCTCCCTCATTGATAGCCTGCGCGATGTCCGGTATAGGCATGCTGAGCGCACGCACGGCCGCTTTGGGACCAACACCCGACACCGTGATAAACTTTTCAAAAAATTCTTTTTCTACAAGATTTGAAAAGCCGATCAAGATCGGAATGCTTTTTGACGGATCTGTCTGATAATAATGATAGGTGATCAGCGTAATCTTCGCACCCTTCGTCAGCTTTCCATCGAAGGCCTTCATCACCGCGGTGGGGATATAAACCTCGTACGCGATGCCTCCAACGTCCACGATCAACGTGTTTTCAGAGAGCCCGTCGACATTTCCGCTGATACGCGAGATCATTTTATTGTCCTCTTTTTAGACTAAAGGCATAGGAGATGGCGACGGCCAGCGCGTCAGCCACGTCCGTTGGCTCGGGTGTTTTTTTAAGCTGAAGAGTGTGCTGCACCATTCGTTGGACCTGCGTTTTGTTCGCGTGCCCTTGGCCCGTGACAGCCTTCTTGACACGAGTGGAGGCCATGCTGGCAAGCGGCACGTCATTTGTCCCACTCAATAGGCATACCACCCCGCGCACATGACCCATCAATATCGCCGTCGCGGGATGTTTGTAGTGCGCATAAAGTTTTTCGATCACCAGGACGTCCGGACGAAGTTCCGTGATGACGTCTGACAACGCGCTGTGTATTTTTTTAAGCCGCGACGCGATTCCCGTAGACGCTTTCGTTCGAATAATCCCCGCTTCCAAAAGCCTGATTCTTTTGTCCTGAGAAAAATGATCGGCGATGGAAACCACGCCGTAGCCGGTCACCCGCAAACCTGGATCAATCCCCAAAATCCGCATCACCCCACCATGTGTTTTGTTCGCGCTGCGAACCGATCGCTCTGCGATCGTAAAAAATACATGGTGGGGTCACCCCGCCATTTGCTGGAGCACTTCGTCCGGAATATCGAAGTTGGCGTACACATGCTGCACGTCCTCATGCTCCTCCAATGACTCCACAAGCCCCAACACATTTTTAGCCTCATTGCCGGCTAGCTTAACCGTCGCGGAGGGGATCATCGTAATCTCTGCGGCTCCTATCGGAATTTTGGCGTCCCCAAGCGCTTTTTTCACTTTCTCAAAATCATGGAGTTCGGTCGTGATCTCATAAGAATCTTTATCAGAAATAAAATCGGAAGCACCGGCGTCAAGAACAATCGACATTAATTTTTCCTCATCCGCGGATTCTTTTTTTACGATAATAAAGCCTTTTTTAGCAAACTGCCACGCCACGGAACCCGCGCCGGACATGTTGCCGCCTTTTTTCTCCAAAACACTCCGGATCTCGGCGGTCGTCCGATTCTTATTATCCGTTAACGCTTCTATCAAAATGGCCACGCCGCCCGGGCCATACCCCTCGTAAATCACTTCTTCGTAGGTAACACCGGGAAGCTCGCCGGTTCCTTTCTTGATGGCCCTCTCAATGTTATCGGAAGGCATATTGGCTTCTTTGGCCTTCACGAGCGCCGTCCTAAGCCGCGGATTAGCGTCGGGATTTCCGCCGCCGTTTCTGGCCGCCACCGTGATTTCCTTGATCAACTTGGTAAAAAGTGCGCCGCGCTTGGCGTCGAGCGCTCCCTTTTTATGCTTGATCGTCGCCCACTTGGAATGTCCTGACATGAAAAATGAACCTCCTTGATTTGACCAAAAAAGTATAACACACTTCAGGCGATCTGTTAACTCTTCATTGAAGGGTTTGAGGTGAAAAATAGCCTCTCGAATTTTTCCGCTAAAATTGGTATAATGAGCTCATGGGCACTTCCCAAAAAAGCCAGGAAAAAAGGAAGTATTTGCGACATCCGATCCACGCGCCTATCCATTTTAGTATCGATCGTGGAAAGAACGCCAAGACGATTGAATCCAGGGATCTATGCCTAGGGGGCTTGAGCTTTCTTTACGCGCAACGATTATCCAGAGGCCATGTGATCCACTTCGGCATCCCGGTCAAACAAAAAACATTTGAAGTGACAGGCAGGGTCGTTTATTCGAAGGAAGACAGGAAAACGGGGCGCTTTCGCACGGGCATCTCATTTGTCGACCCCTCCAGCACGTTCACGGCAAAACTGGCCGAGGAAGCGCTTGAGATCCTGGAATACCAAAAGAAAATCTCCAAAGAACTCGGCCATGCTATTTCAGAAGAAGAGGCTGCCAAACAGTGGATCGAAGAGCAACATTTATTGCAATAGACTCCCTAGGATCTGCTGATAGGAGGCGTCTCCTCCGCCCGCTGCGGTGCCGCTCTGACCGGCTTCCTGACCCTTGCTCAAGGCCTTTTGCAGCACGTTCGTGATCAGCTCCTGCCCTTTGGTTGCCATGACCCGCGAAAAAATATAATCCGTATCCGGCAGAACGAGCAGGTTCTGGGTTGTTCCGGAGATCTTGACCGGAAACGCCAGATTTCCCTGTGGGTCAGCGATATACTGCATGGTCGGGACGCTCTGGATCAGTACTTGCGACAATTCGGCATCAAGCACGAGTGTCACTTGGCAGTTGATCGCGCCGGACAGCCCAATCTGGCCGGCCCCGTACATCGTGAACCCCTCGAAAAAAATCCGTAAATTCGGGATCGTGACGATTCCGTCCGCGATCGTCACCGGAAATTCAATGGACGGTATTGCCGTGTCGCGTTGCGCTAAATTCCGGTGGTAGTTTTCGGGCAGACGGGTATTGATCGCGTCGGTCACTCCGGGAATTCTGGACAAATTCTCGAAAACCTTTCTCAAAATATTGCCGTTGACAATGACGCCGCTGGCAAGCGCCACTTTCCCCGATCCGTTCAATGTCCGGGAGATCGCAGGCCATGAGATTCCCCGGGCATTGCCGTTAAACGAAGCGGAAAAAATGCCGTGAAGCTCAGGTCGGCTGGGGCGGCTGGACGGCAACAGGTCCTCCAGATAGATCCGGTCTATTTCGAGCGCGACAGCAGATTGAGAAGACGCGGAAAGATAATCTTTTGAGCTGCCGGAGCCAGAGATCTTGCCCCGGGCAAAATTAGCCGTGAAGTTTTTTAGCTGCATCTGGTTTTCGGCAAAATGAGCGCTAAGATCCGCGTGATCCAGCGCGCTTCTTAAAGACTCAACCGCTATCTTCCCTACCTTTAAATCAAAGTCGGCATCCAGTTCCGTGATACGGCTTGAATCAATTTTCAAAGAAAGATTTTTGATCAAAATATCCAAGTGCCTGATCGCCAGACGCATCGGAGGAGCCGACGAGTTGTCCACAAAGCCGACCCCGGCGTCCTCGATCCTGATGGTGGAGATCGCGAAATCGGACAAAACGACGGGCGCCGTTTTCGGAGAAGCGGGTATTTGTCCAGAAGAAGGGGGCGTGTTGATCCCGTTGACTCTGATCGCGCCGTCCGCTTCTTTGATGACATTGAACCGCGGCCGGACCAACGTGATCGAAGTCACCTCCAGCTTTTTTTGTAAAAGCGGTGCGAGGCGTACCTTCGCGCTCGCGCTCTCCAAATAAACGGCCGGCTTATCCAGTGATTGTTTGTCACGATAAATAGCCGCTTCTTTCACTTCCAACACGATGCCGTTTTTCCAGCCCAGAGCCAAATGCCCAATCCGGACAGGGCTTCCGAGCGCAGCCTCCAATTGTTTGACGGCTTGAGGCCTGTACCGGTCGGCATTGAAAGTCATAATAAAAGCCGCCGCCGACCCGATGATAATTAAAATAAAAACAATGAAAAATATTAAGATCTTTTTAAGCGTGTGTCCGCTCCTTAATTTCTCCGTGGCGAAAACAATCCATTAGGTGATCATTGACCATCCCGACTGCCTGCATGAAAGCGTAGCAAATGGTCGAACCGACAAACCGAAAACCGCGCTTCTTAAGGTCCTTGCTCATCACGTCCGATTCAGCGGTGTTCGTCGGAACTTGCTTCACAGTTTTCAGTCGACGGTTTTTTGAGGGGACGGGGACAAATCCCCAAATGTAGCGGTCGAAGCTTCCGCATTCTTCCTGAACCTGCAAAAACGCTTTCGCATTCGTGATCGCGGATTCTATTTTCAGCCGGTTTCGAATAATCCCTTCATTCGAGAGAAGGGCTTTTGCCTTTTGCGAGTCATACCGGGCGACTTGGCGAGGGTCGAAATGATCAAATAACCTGCGGTAATTTTCTCGCCGCCTCAAGATAGTCAGCCAGCTCAAACCCGCTTGAGCACCCTCCAAAATTAGAAATTCAAAAAGTTTTCCGTCGTGGTGGACCGGCACTCCCCATTCCCGGTCATGGTAGCTCATCGATAAAGGATCGGCGGTCGCCCATGGGCAGCGTTTCTTCACAACGCTTGTCAAGAAACTTCAGGCCCCCTTCTTCTTTTTTTTCAAAGCCGCGTCTTCAAACCAATGCAGTCCCGTAAGCACCGCCACGGTCACGACCGAGATCACGATGCCGATATTGTACTTTTCAAAGCCAATCGCCGCACCGATCGCGGCCAGCACCCATACCACGGAGGCGGAGGTCAAACCCACGACAAGCCCTTCACGGTTGAAAATAGCCCCGGCCCCTAAAAATCCGATTCCGCTCACCACCTGGCCCAAGACGCGTGTATCGTCCTTGACGCCGTCCAGCTGATTTCCGAGATAAATGAAGGTCATGGTCCCAAGACAAATCAAAACGCTGGTCCGGATATCGATGGGTTTGTTGTGTAGTTGGCGCTCAAGCCCGACGATCACTCCGCAAAAAATGCAAAGCGCCATCTTGAGCCAAAATGAAGGCTCGACCGCCTGAAAAATTTCCATAGAGGTTCCTCCTTACAAACGGGTTTTGATGCTCAAAATAAAAATATCGTCCTTAAAACCGCCTCGCTTGAACGATTTCAGTTCATTCACCAATCGTTGATTCAGACCTTCGAAGGTCTCGGACCGGTAATGGCTTAAAAAAGTCTTGAGCCGTCCACTGCCGTATTCCTCTCCGTCGTGGCCGGTGAGTTCAAGAACTCCGTCCGTGAAAAGAAATATCATGTCCCCCTTCTGATACGCGATCTCGCTCTGAAACACGGCGGCGGAATTGATCTCATCAACCCCCAGAAGCGTCGTTTGCGCCTCCAGGCTCAAAATATCGGCGTCTCGGAGACGGTAGACATACTGAGCCGGATGTCCGTAGTTGGAATAAATGATTTTGGACGCGTTAAAATCGATCACGCCGCAAAAGGCGGTCATATACAAGCTCGTGTCTTTAAAATCGCGTTGGATGAAATGATTGAGTTTTTTCAACAGAACGCCCGGTTCTTTTGTCTCCCTGACCAGGGTCTGAAATTCCGCGTGAATGCGGTTGACCAGCAGCGCCGCCGGCACGCCGTGCCCGGTCACGTCGCTGATGAAAAAAATGAGATGGTTCTCATCCAGAAAATAAAATTTTCCGTAATCGCCGCCGACGCCGGAAAGCGGCAAGTAGGTCACCGCGATGTCAGCTTTCGCGGTGGTCACCGACTGAGGGATCAGCGTCTGGTGCACGCGCGAGGCGAGCCTCAACTCGTCTTCGAGAATCTGGCTTTTGGCTTCGACCTCTTTTAATAAAATGAAATTTTTCACGTCGCGCTCGTTCTCCTCGCGGCAAATGATCAGACTCATGACCGCCGCGAAACCGATGTGCACGGCGCCGTTCACGAACGGGTCCGTGCCAAAAAAAGTTGGCGGGATTTCGATCGCGCTTAGATCGCGGCTGAAGCAATAGATCCCCCAGGCCACAAAATGCAGTAAGATGAGTACCCATAGGTCGCCGGCGCCCCACGGGATCAGAAGCGAGATAAAAAAAAGCGATAGGATAAACTGGGCGTAGTTAAATGACTGCGGCTCATACACAGAGCCGAAGATAAAAAGGACAAGCGGAAAGGATGTGAAAAGAAGCGCCAGATTTTTCGCCTGGGCCAACGATTTAACCTTGGTATTCGTAAAAATAACGTACCAACTCCCTAACGTCAATAGGATGAGTGGATAAACCTTCTGGTAGGAAAAGTGGTTCGGATCAAGGATCAGCGTTAAGGCTAGCGATAATATGAAAAGTCCCGTGATCGCGTAACATAAAACGTTGATCCGACGCTTGAAACATCCCGTGCGTTGGGCGATGTATTCTTCCTGGTAAATCTGCGGGATTTCCATCGACGATCAAATGATCCTTACGATTTTATCTCAACAATGAGCGCGCGAAAATTCGTCGGGCCGGTATTTTTGGCCGAATGTGATTCTTTTGAAATCCACATCAGCTGGCCGACGGTGCCGTTCACCACCGCCGTTTTACCGTCCGGTTGGGTGAGCGTCAACTGTCCCGCCTCGAGCACATAAACGATATGATCATAGGCGTGCGTATGCATCGCGATGGCCTCGTCCGGCTTGAACGCTATTTCCGACGCGCGCACCTTCTCGTTCTCGAAAATCTGATGATAAATATTCGGCCCCGCCACAAACTGGTCCGGATAGATCTCTTCCGCGAACGCGCCTGCGGTAAACACAAGCGTCGCCCCAACGATCAAACCCACTGCCACCTTATTAAACTTCGTCATAGTTCGCACCCCCCTGTTTTGTGAAACATATTCTACCAAAAATTCCGCTATATTGACGAAAAAATGATTAGTTTTCTTTGAAGACTTCCGAGAGAAGTTGGTTGGCTTTGGAGAATTCCATCCAGCGAGATTCAGAGAAGAAGCGATGCAAGATCGTGAACGCGATTCCGACGTACGCAAGGGCCAGCGCGCAGGTCGCAATCATTTTGGTTTGCGCACTGCAAGGGAAATAGTAAATAATCCCGAAAGGAAAGATGATCAGCGCCGCGGCCAGCATGATCAAGCTGAAAAGCGTGGTGAGGACCACCAGGCACTGCTGTCTGAAAAGCCGGACGCCCCGCAGATAATAGCTTGCGCCCTTGATCTTCGCCAGACCCACGGCCTTTCGTTGGTAGCGCTTTGAAAACCCCAAAGCCGCTACCAACAAAGATCCCGTTAAGTTCTTTGGTAACTTCATTATTTCCTTATTTTTCCCAACAGGAACCCTAGCGCCAAGGCGCCGGCAGTAACTCCACCGATATAGGCCCATGGGTTTTTCTTCAGGTTTTTATCGGCGACCATCGCCGTTTTCTTTAGCTTCACCCCACTGTCAGATACCGTCTTCTCCGCCACTTTCTTAAAGCGGTGTATGCTCTGCCGCAGCTCATCTTTTTTCTCTCCCGCTGCTTCTCCCAACAGACTCAGAGCCTTGTTGATTTTATGGTTATGATTTATAGTGTTCGTTGCCATAGTGTTGCCCTTTCTTTAGCTGTTATTATTGTTAATAACTGATTAACTATTAATAAGATTACATCATAATATATATATTACAATAGCTCTATCTAAATATTATATTGATTAACTTCTAGAACGATATGGTGAGTTTAGTAAGAAATTACCAGCGAATCTGCTTATTTTAAAGCCATTCTCCGGAAGACCTCTATTCCAACCGGATAAACGTAAATGATTATAATAATACTCACCGGCACCAACACCCAGCGCATCACAAAACTCCGAAGCGCGTCATTCTTGATCCGAAGCGGCAGATAGGCGCAAGCGCCCAGAAGAAGAATGGTTATCAAAAGCCAGATGATCGGATAGTCCAACAAGGGTCATTAATTCCTTATAGGAAATTCAAGCTTTCCCGTGAAAGAACAAGCCCTATCGCCAACCGAAGGGACCAGATAGATCCAGCGCCTACTATCACCAAGAAAAAATATTTTGGAACAATTTTCTGTATATTTTTTAACCCATAGGCGGCTAAGACCGCTAGAGCGGGGTAAGCCGGGAGCAGGTATCTATCTTCTAACCCAAGCGGCTTATGGGCATGCAAAAGCAAAGAAAACGGGACGATAAACGACAAAATCCATATCCAGAAAAGCCGCGTTTCCGGTTTCCACCCGGCAAAAAGCGCTCCTAAGAAAAGAGGTGATAAATAAAAAAGATCATACAGGTACCTATGCCAAGGCTTATGAATAATCGCTAACCACTCCGGACGGTTATTCATGGCTCCGAGATCCGGAAAATAAAACACCGTCCCGTAATAGCGATAGAGGTTGAAAAACCAGTATCCTGCCACCAAAAATACCACGCCAAACCAAGCGGGGAATTGTTTCCATTTATAGCAGAGAAAAATAGGAATCGCAAACAGCGAACTTGTCCGAGTCCATAGCGCCAGTCCAAACAGAACGGCCGAAAGAAAAAGATTTTGGATTTTTTTCTCTTTTCGATCCCAGGCGATAAAGCTCCACAGAAGCAAGGTGGCCGCAAGAATATCCGACCACGCCTTAAAAGCGGCTACCAAAAAAACAGGGCTGACCCCGCACAACCAAAGGGCCAAAACCCTCGCGCCTTTTTCAGATTTGTTGGCCAATACAAATATTCCCACAAGAAAAAAAACCGATAAAAGAACATTGGGAATCACAACCCATAATTGTTCGAAGTAAAAAGCCCGCCGACTATTTCGTGCTAAAACTGAAAATGAGTTGGGATGTAAAACCCTGTTCGAAGCTGCCAGAATCGCCGGAAATAGCGGCGGGTTGAAATAAAAACCGGTGTCGTAATAGCTCGCGCCGGTTTGAGTAAGAAGTCCTAATAATTTGCCTTTTTCTTGGTGCCGAATATCCCAGAAAAAGCCGGCGCGCTCGATAGAGAGATCACGAAGGTTATAATTCTTAAAACCTTCTTTTTGAATTTTGGCGGCCAACGCCGTATAAATCACCTCATCATCACTGTCATGCGAGAGCCTGATCCCCCATCCGGTCGCACAGAAAGCGAAAATACCCAATCCAACAACGAGGAGTCTAAACCTCCTCATGCGGGGTGCATATACCGGGCCTTCTCATCATAAGAAAAAAACGGCACGAAGTATGAGGATGAGATCTCATGCCGTCTCCAGATTCTTGTCTGAGTGGAGGCGTCGAGAATATGAGCGATGCCTTTCTCGTCCGTGTACTCGACCCACGCATGGTATTGATGAAAGCTTTTTTTTAATTTACCCACCACGACCCGCACGTTCTCATAACCAGTCTCCCTTAATCTTTTAAAAAGCCATATCGCCTTGTCCTCACAATCTCCATACCCATTTATTTCTGTCTCCCTCGGCGTTTGCCAATGATCGCGTCCCTCATCCTTAAGATACCGCAACTGTTTGGCTTTGAAGAATATGAGCTTCAACGGTTCCGGCGCCGCGCCTTTCACGCCTTGGCTCGTCATAGAAACCGCATCGTCAAATTTGAACTTCGCGTCAAACGGCGTCGCTTTGACCGGGATACCCTCCGCAAAAATAAATCCCGCTGAACCTAAAATCGTCACAGACAAGATTAAAATGATTTTCTTAAAATGTCTCATTTATTAATTTCGATAGATGAGGCCTACAACGATCCCGGCGGCGAGGCAATCGGCAAACTGGCCAAGTGACCAACCGATCGAAAGAGCCAGCGGAATCGGCAGCACGACGTACCAAATCGTTACATAGAAAATGGAGGTCAGGAGTCCAATCAAGAACCCATAGCGCAACCCTTGCGCAAGGCCCGGTTTGCGCGTTTCATAGCCCTTGGCATAGATCCAGGCAAAGGCAAGACTGAAAAGAAACGATCCCAACATCATGAGCCACATCATTTTATGGCTCTCTTCCCCTCGCCACACCAACTTCGTCTCCTGATACAAGCCCATCAAGAGATGCCCATGTACGACCATGTCCAGCCCCGCGATCACCGCAAACCCCGCCAAACCCGCCAGAAACCAACGCTTTGTGTTCATCAGGCCCTCCTATTTTTCTTCTTCGTTTTTGCTTTTCGCCGGCTGGCGGCCACCGACGCGTCGACCCACTCACCCAGTCTCTCGCGGTCCTCCAATATCTCGGCAGGGACCTCCCAATACGACATGGCGATCACCTTGCGGTTCTTGCCCTCATATTTGAAGGGCTGGCTTCCTCGCTCCTTATACTGCGGCAGATTCTTCTCGTCAACCTTGAAATAAAGCTCATCATCCGCGATAATCCCGAACACCACGCCGTCTTTATACAGTCCATAACCCCCGAACATTGCCCTCGCGGTCAGGCCGCGGATACCCTGCATGGCGTCGTGAAGAACATAGTCCACAAAACCGTTTTTACTCATCCGAAAGGAAATTGTTCCACAACCTTATAAATGGCCCCACGAGAATCGGTGATGCTTTCAAATAAAGTCAGCCGATCGACGGCGAAAGGATGTTGGCTGTCGTATTTTTTATCCAAAAGCGCCTTCACGAGGTTTTTTAGATTTTTTTTGCTCCGAACTCTACCCAAAGTCACATGCGCCGTGTACTCGCGATCTTCCTCTTCAAAACCCAGATTTTTCATCGAGTCGTTCACCCGCGCGGCCAATTCTTGAAAAAACTTTTGCCCTTCTCCGACCCCCGCCCACACGATCTGCGGGTCTTGATTATTCGGAAACGCCCCAAGCGAAGACAGGCGCGCGATGAACGGCTTTGTCTTCGCGGCAAGATTTCTAAGCCGCTCCTGAATGAGCGAGAGTTTGGTCGCGTCCACACGGCCCAGAAACTTCATGGTCACATGAAGGTTTTGAAGTGTCACCCAACGGACATCCGCGTCCAATGACATCAATTCGTGGATACACTCGCCCAGCTCCTCCCGAACAAGGTCGGAGATGTCCGCCGCGATAAAAAGCCTCACGAAGCCTTATAACCGTACAGCCATCGTGAAGTCGTACCGCCGATATTTCTCACCGAATGATGAACTCGGGCGGGGATCATGATTTCTTCAAATAGCTCAAGGCATGACTTCTTCCCATGTATCTCAAGCTCAATTTTACCCTCTATCACCATAAATAGCTCGTCAGTATCGTGAACGTAATCTTCCCAAGTTTGCCCCGGTGGGTCCGTCCAGACACCAAAACTAAACCCGCGCTTCTTCCAATCCTTTTCAATTTCCTTGTGAGTTTTCACGGTTGTGCTTGGCGATGCTCTTCCCGCGCCGTCTCGTATACCTCCTTGGCTGCCCCTGCGTTCATCAGCGCGATCCCAAGTCCCACGATGAGATCGGGCCAGGCAGATCGAATAACCATCGTGACCAGCCCGGCAACGACAATTGCGACATTGGCCAATACATCATTGCGCGCGGAAAGGAACGCTGCGCGGGCCATGCTGCCGGCATGTTTGCGATAACGGGTCAGCCTGAACGCGCAGAACAAGTTCACTGCAAACGCGCCGGCTCCTGCGATAGATAGCGGCACGGCTGCGGGCGGCACCGGCAAAGAGAACTTCTGCCAAGCCGTCCAAAGCGCGGCCAAGCCCGGGATAAGTAAGATGCCGGCCAGCACCATCCCCACACGCGCACGACGGGCCGCGCTCCAACTCAGAGCCATGAGGATCAGGAAATTGACCGACGCATCCTCCAGAAAATCAATGCTGTCGGCGAATAACGACACCGAGCCGATAGCACGCGCCACCGCAAACTCGATCCCGAAATAGGCAAGATTCAAGATCGCTACAAGCCGGATCGCGCCTCGTAAACCTACGTTGTTATCCTCCTGCGTTCCCATGCTACCCACGCCTCGCTCGATTTAACAACTTTATATGGCGTTTCTAAGGTGCCCCTTTTTCACCATTCCGTCACATTCGGGACGGGGTCCGGTTTACGGTTACACGTCAAACCGGACCGGCACGGTGATGGAAACTTGTTTATGCGCGTCGCGGTTAACAATATCGCACTTAAAAAGCGCATTTTTTAATTCTGATTCGTGTCCCGTGACGTCAAAGGACGCCCGCATCCCCGTAAGCTCCCCTCCGGCCTGGGAGGCCAAAAGGCCCAGCCCCGCGGCCATCCCAACGCGATCAACCGTTTTTGAAATGGGCCCTTGCTTCGCGGTACCTGAACCTGTTGTCGGACAAGACGTTCCCTGCGATTGTTGAGCCTGGGAGGCGTGCCTTTCATACTGACTTCCGATCGCCGCAAAAAGAATCGGAGCCACTCCACCTGCGGCGGACGGTTTACGGGAATAGAATGACGATGTTTTTGTGGACGAAATCCGCCCGGACGGCGTCACCAAGAAAGGATTCTCGGGTTTCCAACGCCTGGACTGGGCCCCTTGCCCTTTAGAAATCACCGACGTCTCCAAAATCGTCCGGTTCCCGACCCTTCTCAGCACAAAAGCCAAATCAGAAACCGTGTCCCCTTCTCGTACAGCGTCATAAAGCACCTGATCCGGAATAACTTTCCGGACTTCCTCCGTCAGCTTCTCATCAAGCTTAAGGGGTTCCGGCTCGAGCAAAAAACCGGCATCACCAATGCGCTCTGCCCTAAGGTGCTCTGCCCTGAGTCTTTCATATTCTTTCTTGGCATCCTCGTACTCATCCTGCGCCCTTCGCCGTTCTTGGCCCGCCGCATCCAGCTCCCCTTCAGCTTTATGTTTCGCCGCCTTGGCATCTTGCCAGGCCTGCTTAGCCGCTTTGTACTCGGCAGTCTCAAAAAAAGTCGGATTTGAGGGAGAACGTCCAAACGATATGCCCTCCGCTGTCGCCTTACCGGTGGCCCCTAATTTTTGCGCGACGGCGTTCAGGTTATCAACCGCTTGATCCAACTTAAGCCGTGCCTTATCGTACGCATCCTTAGCGGCCTGGTACGCCTGGTTGGCGGCATTGAGTGAAGCCTCCGCCTGCTGAAGACGCGCCAGCGCCGCCTCGCATTTGGCAAATGCCTCTTTTTCACTCAATAAAAGAGAACCCATTGCGAACACTGCAAGGAAAAACACCGAAAGTCCGCTTCTATTTGCTTTTGTCATCCTACCCCCTAATCATCATTTAGCTATTCTATTATCTAAAAACTACCAAAACGAATGTTAAAACGCCACAAAAAATGGCGACCGCACCCATGAGCCGGGTATTGCGGATTTCTTTATCCCAGGAGATCGGCTCCATTTTCCAATTGATGCACCGGTAAAGCTCAATCTGCCGCTTGATCGTCTGCTTGGGTCTCCCCACCAAAAACGCACCCAACACTAACGACAAGGAGCCTATCACTCCGATGGCAATCTTTATCCAACTATAAACGATGGGATCAACTTTCAACATTATTTTACCTCACGGCGGGTCTTGGCTCGCATACGGTTCGCCGTTTGGCTCTTTGTCCTCCGTGCGCGTGGTTATTCCGTAAGTGGCGGGAACCCTCGGATCGTCGTTCGGTTTACTTTTCTTATCCCTCGCCTCCGCGTTTGGCGACAAAGCTTATATACCCGTCCGCATCAATGTTGACCTCTATTTCCATCGGCCGGCAACACACCTCGCAGGCCGTCACGAACGCCTGCCGCCTGCCAGCCGTCTGGTCAATTTGAATGGAAATCCCCGCCCCACAATACGGACAATTGAACTCTTGATCGCTTTCTAAGGCCATAATTTTCTAACGTGTCCTACGAACTCCGATTGTCACGAGGTAGTCGCGGGGCATCGCGATGCCAAGCTCGGTCTTAAACTTCTCGTGGTAGGCGATGAAGTCCCGTTTGAGGTGTTCGCGGCGCTCCGGATCCAGGCCCGCGGCAAGGGTCTTCGTGGGACCATAGCCGGTGACGAAAAGATCCCAGACTGCCTGTCCGCTCGGCGCCCAAAGAACCGTGGTGCCTGTTTCAAATCTCAGCTCGAAAGCACCACTCAGGAGTTGCCGCACACGATCGGGCCTCCCCCATTCAAAGGGCGAAGGAGGCGCGGGCGAAGGAGGCAGCAACATGTATTGCTTCATAACCTTGAAAAAGCCCGCGATGGTACCATCCGGAGGCCAGGTGGTGAGACCAATCCGTCCGCCCTTCCGACATACGCGCCCGAGCTCCGCGGCGACGGCTTCCGGAGAGCGCGCGAACATCACCCCGCAGGTAGAAACGATCGCATCGAAACTCTGATCCTCAAAGGGAAGCCGTTCAGCGTCGCCGACTTGAAAATCGATCGCAAGCCCGGCGTCCGCGGCCGCGGTTTTCGCCGACTCGATGAGATCCGTGCCGATATCAACGCCTACCACCGTGGCGCCCCGCAGGGCAACACGGCGCGCGGCCCAGCCGGTCCCTGTCGCCACATCCAGGATCCGCTCGCCAGGCTGCGGATTGAGGCGGAACACACAGTGCTCAATGGAATCGGCGATGGTCTGGCTTATCCGGTCATAGTCTCGCCCGCCGGCGTTCCAAATCACGGCCAGGTCAGCGTTACGCGGCTCAACAACTTGTGCTTTCATGTCATCATCCTCCAGTTTATTTTTTACACTCCTTATTTCCGCAAAAATGTCGAAATACACACCAACCGAAGATGGCGATTCGTCCTGCCCCTGCTATATTTTTCTTCATAGCCCCTTCCCCTCGCTTGTGTATGTCTTCAGCCACTTTTGGACACCTGACCTGAATTTTAGTTTGCGGTTTG
>CAYJXB010000029.1:0-17705 GCA_964374005.1 uncultured Planctomycetia bacterium | reverse complement strand
AGCCGGTTTGGTCGTTAGGTAAGGTTGTTGGTCACCAACTACCTAACCCAACAACCAAACAGGCCTCTTAACCCTAACCGAATAACCTAACCAAAGTGTTATGGATATAACAAAACCCGCATTTCAAAAGTACATCTTCGTTTGTGAGAACAAGCGCGAGGACGGTGAGTGCTGCGCCGCCAAAGGCAGTGAACGCCTGCGGGCTCTTTTGAAACAGGCCATCCATGACCGCGGATTAAAGGGCAGGATCCGTGTCAGCCGGTCCGGATGTTTGGATGTGTGCAGTGAAGGCGCGAACGTCTTGTTGATGCCCGATAATATCTGGTTCAAACACGTGGCGGAAAAAGATATCAGGACCATCGTGGATAAGGCAATAGAAACATGTGGCGCAAAGTAGCGAAATTATCAGGAATCCAAGAGGGCCAGTCCATCGTGATTGACGTGGACAATAAGCCTATCGCATTATTCAAAGTGCAAGGCGTGGTCTACGCGCTGGATAATACCTGCCCTCATCAGGGCGGACCTCTGGGAGAAGGGTATCTGGATGGTTCGGAGGTCACTTGCCCGTGGCACGCGTGGACGTTTGACGTCAAAACTGGCGATTGTCAATCCTCTCCCGGGTTCACGCAGCCCAGTTATAAAGTAAAGATTGAGGGAGAAGACGTATTTTTAGAATTATAGATGGGGCTCTTGCTTTAAAAGGTAGTTCTGAACGTAGTCTTTTGCGCCTTCCTCTAGATTTTTAAATTTCACGGGACATCCTGTTTTTTCGAATTTTCTCATGTCGGCTTGCGTAAAATACTGGTATTGGTTCTTAAGCGTCTCCGGCATCTCGATGTACTCGATATTTTTCGGCTTCCCACAGGCTTTGAAAAGGCTTTGCGCGAGTTCGTTCCAGCTTTGCGCCTTCCCGGTCCCTAAATTGTAGATGCCTTTGCATTTCTGGTTTTGGAAAAACCAGATCATCGCGTCCACCGCGTCTTTCACGTAGACAAAATCCCTTTTTTGGCCCCCGTCCGCGTATTCCTTTTTGTAGGATTTGAAAAGGCGTATTTTACCGTTTTCCCTGATCTGCTCAAATCCCTTATGAATCATGCTGCGCATATGCCCTTTGTGGTATTCATTCGGGCCGTAGACATTGAAGAAACGAAAACCCGTGACTGATTTTTCATAGCCGTTTTTTAGGACCCAGAGATCAAAATCCAGTTTTGACTGGCCGTAGGGGTTCAGGGGTTTGAGGCGCGGCGTCAGCGCGTCGTCGTCGGAAAACCCAAGCGACCCGTCTCCGTAGGCAGCGGCGCTCGCGGCGTAGCATAAATAAACCTTATTTTGGATGGCCCAGTTCGCGATCCGTTCCGAGTAACCGGAGTTATTTTTTCGGAGGAAATCTCTGTCATTTTGCGTGGTGTCAGAACAGGCGCCCATATGAAAAATCGCCTTGATTTTTCCGTCAAACTCTTTTTTCTCGAGGCCGCAAGCTCTGGCTCGCGGCACGTCGGGCGGGGCAGTGGATTGCCCCGTGCTCTCCAGCCGCGCGATGAAATCATCGGATTCCAGGTATTCCTCAAACTGATGTTTGCGAAGATTATCCCATTTGGGGGATCCTTTGGCTTTTTGGTCCACCGCCAAAATATCCTTTTCGCCCAGCTCATTGAGTCTGGCGATCAACACACTTCCTATGAACCCAACCCCGCCTGTGACAACTATCATTTGTTACCCCTTTTATTTCATACACTTATGATATATCTTCATGATTAGATATTTTTGAATAATATCAGTTAATAATGTATACTTTTAATAATAAAACAATGGGATAAAAGACTCGAACCATATGGCTAAATCTCACAAACCCATAGTGAAGTTGGTTTCTACGGCCTTAGTGATGGCTTTTTTTATCCAAGAGTTGTCATTGGCCGCGCCACTCGAAGGCGTGACGCCTGTTCCCGGCGTCTCCAGGCCTATGGACATCATAGCGCAAGACCCGACGCTTTTTCAAGCGCCATCGCAGTTTGTCACAATGCGCGAAGTCCACAAAGGCCCGCCACAAAGCGTCGGCGGGCAGGCTCCGCCCTTCATCATCCACATCCAGGATGCTCACACCAATCTCTCGGGCCAGCAAAATATGGCCGCTGCTTTGGATGAGATCATGTCAAAATACAAGGTCTCGATGGTTCTGTCGGAAGGCGGCGCCAACGACTGTTCCCTGACGCCCATCAAGAGCATCGCCCCTAAAGAAGTCTGGGAGAAGGTCGCCAAAAGCTACCTGATCCAAGGCGAGATCTCGGGCGAGGAATACCTGAATCTTGTGTCCGACCACCCGATGAAAATCATGGGGATCGAGGATATGGGGCTCTACATTAAGAGCGTGGAGAACTACGGCAAACTCGCCGATAAACGACAGGACATCTTGGAGTACCTGAAAATAGTCCAGCGCTCTCTCGATAAGCTTAAGAATAAATTTTATCCCTCGGAGCTTTTAGACTATGAAAAGAATAAGACTTCCGGCAATGATCCCGACAGCAAGTCCTTTGAAACTTCCTTCACACAACTCATTGATCTCGCCAAGTCAAAGAACGTGGATATCTCTCTTTTCCCCGGTCTCACGCAGCTGGCCTCGGTCATGGAAAAGGAAAAAGAGATTGATTTCACCGCCGCGAACCTTGAACAAGGCGTTTTGATCGAGGAAATCGCCCAACGCGGGGGGAAAGACAGCCTGGAAGAACATTTTAAGAAAATGGGCGAGATGAAGGACAAGAAAGCGGCTCTTTTTACCTACTTCCAAAACACTTTGAGCATCGCCAAAGAAAAGAACATTAACGTCAATAACTACCAAAACCTTATGAAGTATCTGGATTACCTTAGAGCATTTTCAGACATCGACCTGGACCAGGTCCTGGATCAGCTTCTGAAGGCGGAGGATAAGGTGTATTCGGAAATGCTCTCAGCGGATAGCGTAGAGCGGATAGCGGATAGTATTTCCCCTGATACGCTAAACGCTAAACGCTCCACGCTAGGCACCGATTCTAAACTGATTCGTGCTATCGACCGCTTTATCGGGCTTCTTAAAACCGCCTATAACATCCAGATGACGACCAAGGAATTTGACTCATTCGAAGTCAACGAGCCGGACTTCTCGACGATTTCGTATCTGGCGTTTATCAACCGAAAACTCGCCGAGACCGGCTATTTCGAAGATCTGGTTCCCTATCAGAATAATCTCGACGAAGGCAAGAAGGCGCTCGAGGCGTTTTATGACTCCGTCAGTCAACGGGATGTGGCGTTTATTGAAAACACGGAAAAGATTTTGAAGGACGAAAAAACTTCTCATCCCTCATCCCTCGCCTCTCATCCCTCGTCCCAAGTGGCTATCATGATCACAGGCGGGTATCACACCCAGAACTTGAAAAAACTCTTCAAGGAAAAAGGATACTCGTACGCCGTGCTGACACCTCTCATCACTTCCGAGACCAATCAAAAGAAATACGAAAACCGCCTTCTTTCGCCAATCCGTGGCAAAGCGAAGAAAGTTGAAACAGTTCAAGGAGAGTCCAGAGAGAATCAAAAATCCTTGAGCGCTTTAGACAAAGATTTGACCAAACCAAGAAAAGAGGTCTCAGGCGTAAAGGTAGCCATGGCAAGTCTTGGTTTGGATATCGCGCTTTTAAAGGGCATGTTGGACAACCCCGGCAAAATATCAGGCGTGCAGAGGGAAGATACAGTAAGGCTCATCCAATCGAAATGGGAATTTATCAATCAATTAATAGGGACGCTAGAGAAGGCGGGCGCTGTTGATAAAAAACAATTGCAAATAGTAAGAACATCATTGGCTGAGACGGCCAATCTTCTGAGGCAAGTTAGAGAGAGCAAACAAGAGATTGCTCAACCCGCCGGCCTGCCCGCCGACGCTTCAGTGGCGGGCGCCCGGCTGGCGGAAATGACAGATAGGGATATAGAGGATTTATGGGGCGAAATACAAAACGAACATATTTTATATCACGGAACGTCCGTCAATAATTTGAACAGCATCAAACAATACGGTTTGGACCCCGCCCGCAAGCCGTTTGATCTGGATGAGGTTGATTTTTATGAGCGTATGCACCTAAAGGTCTTTGGGGAAAAGTCCCCGCTTCCTGATAGGCATCGGTCCGGAATCTTTTATTTAACAACCAATGAACAAAATGCTATGGACTATGCGCGGAATGGTCCAGAGGTCATTGCTTTAATGCTGAGTCAAATCCCAAAAATAATTGGCTCCAACAAATTGTCCAGAGACGAGGACCAGCAGCTCAAGGCCATTGAGCAAAAATACAAGGATTGGATGAGTGATCATCAACCAGTTGTTATAAAGATAAAGGGAACCGTCTTGCAGGGTAGTAATTTACCTATTTTTAAGACTAAGGAAAATTTCATAGCTGAAGCTAAACGCGTTCGTGAAGCGTATCATCGCGCCGAAGGTTTGGAGTTGAGCAAGAGTGAATTTAAAGAGATGATTTTGTTAGGCATCGAGGCCCAAGTTGAGAGAGTTTCGGTGGGTAACATTTTGGTAAGTGAACTAACGCGCGGCGCGCGGCTTGCCACAAAGCCCGGCACCGACGCCCGCTTCGAAGCGCGGAACCTAAGAGAGGAAGAGGCAATTCAGTCGGTAGCGAACTCGTATAACGTCCTCGCCGTTCATGGGTTTAAGAAAGAAGCAGTGGTGGGGGACAATTCTTTGCTGAAGCCTGGTGTGAACTGGCAAGAGAGACTGAAGATTCTCTTAAGTTTTCAACCGACTGTCTCGACATCCACGTTTCGCCTCGGCAAGGACACTTCACGAAATCTTTGGTCTCCTATAGGTGTCATTCTCAAGGGCGGTGAGGTCCAATCCGCATACCCTCAGGATGCAGGAACCATTGCCCAATCGTTTGTAAAACGGCAGGAATGGGGGAGAAAATCCGAACCCATTGCTGACCAATTGGATCGTGCGATCAATGCCAGAGATGAATTGGGATACAACGAACTGATCATATCAGAGCCAGAAATTGCCGGATTTTATATTCATCTGGGCGATTCGAATGAGACAAGCGGATTTCTGACACCCGAAAGCGAGATAGATCCCAAGGAAATATTTGATTTTGCGAGGGAAGTGGGAGTTCCTGTTTTCGTGATTCAAGACGGAGACGTGTTTACGGCAGAACTTACGACTGAGCGGATTGGGTTATTAGACACTTATGAGGTTCCTAAAATCAACAAGGGTGAAAAGTTGTCTATTGAAGCCATTATGCAAGACGGTACCGGAATTACCCAAAGTAAAAAACTTGAGATGAAACAGCAGATTCTTCACAACATTCCATTCAAGCAGAAAGGGTTAATTCCGTCTTACCTCCGAGGCTGGGCGGACGGAAGGCACAACTACATGGTGTCGCATGGTCCACAAATCCTGCGCGACCCCCTAGGGGGGATAGAGGTAAATTTCAAAAGAGTTGATTTCGCTGACTACGAGTCGGGGATAAAAGTCGGAGAACCTGTAAGGGAGATTAGTTCTTATCCGGAAGATGGGTCTCGTGCAAGTTATTTCATTCATGGTAATGACATATGGTGGCAGGAAGAACGCTTGAGACCAGACCCACGAAAGGGCATGAGGATTCTCTGGCGCGTTGCGTCCATGCAAGGCGATCAGGTTACGACAGCCTCGCTTCGTTTTGGGAGCGTATTTATTCCGGTATGGACCGCGGTAAACGTCACGAGTACTGATAAGTACCTTGAAGTGGTTCGGGGTGCGCTTGACAAGCTTGAGACAACAATAAAAGAACAGCAAGAAGATGGCCGAGACACCACGCGTCATGAAGAAGCACGCATGATGCTGGCGGCCAATCTGCATGGCTTTGCCAAACAAGCAGAAGAATTCGGGGATCAGGACGCACGAGACCGAGCGCTCGAACTAGCACGCGAGATAATTCCAGAAGAGGGAGAAGGAAGATACCTAAAGATTCCCGGGGAACGCTTGGGCCCCAACGGGGAATTTCATATGTCCGAAGACGAGCTCATGGATGCGATGGACACCGTCCGCTCCGAAGGCGCCCGGCTGGCGAAGATTGACATGAATCAAGGGTTGCGCAAAGGCAAATCTTCTCTTCTGCTCGGAGACTCGCTTAATTTCATATCAGACGTCGTGCTGAATTGGCAAGCTCTCAAGAATGATTCGCTCGATAATATTAATAGCGAAGTGACACGCTTACTCGAGAGGGATCCGAAATACAAAGAGCATACGGTTTTTGAGCTTGTTATTAAGATAAAAGAGCTTCTCTTAAAGCTCCGCTCAGCAGCTCAAGAGGAAGGGGAAATTGACGAGAGCCCATATAGCAAATGGAATCAAGTGCGCAAGAGATTCTCTGAGATCGCTCGAATCGCAGGACCCTATAAAAGGGGAATAGGATTATCGGAAACGATGAAGCCAGAGGATCTTTCGCAAATTAGCGGATTGGTAGAATTAAGCGCTAAATATTTCGTGACTGCGAAACCGTCTACCGGCTCCCGGCTGGCGAATTTAGAAGGACTGCGGTTAAAGGTTGTGGAAGCTCGAAATTATCGCAACGATACATTAGGAAAAATCGCCGGACGCGAAAGAGCTGTAACTCCATCCGAATTAAATGAAGAAAAAAAAGAAATGTATGAGCTCGAGCGAGCTGTCAGAAAAGCCGAGGGTAGCTTAGCGGAGGGTATTTATGAAACCATTTCTTCCATTGAATCGCAAAATGGATCGGCAGCTATTGAAACTATTAAGCGCCTCTCTCCATCCGCCGGAAAATTTTCAATCACGAATCCACAAGGCCTGGTAGAGATTTTGGCTAGAAAGCTCATCGTTCACCCAATAGCGGGTGAAAATTCTGTTGATTTACAGAGCTTCAAAATTGCTTTTCGAGAAGAAGGCGATGAACTTGTGGGGGCTGTTTCCTTTTTGTTCCCTTCAGGTAGCCTGCCGATAGCATCTATTAGACTTAAGGGCATTAAGATCAATCAACCCTTAGCCGAAAATGAATCCGTATCCTTAGAGGTAAAAGTAATCGATGAGGATAAAATTGTATCGTCGTTACAAAACATTTTAGCAGCTCTTCAGTTTAGCGACACAGATGTTTCACGCGCCGGCGCCCGGCTCACCACACAGCGCGGTGAGCCTGAGACGCCCGCCGTCAATTTGGCGGGCGCCCGGCTGGCGGATCTTGTGTTTGGGCAGGATGTGTCTCAAATCAAAGAACAAATTTTAGGACTACAAGTATTACTAAATGAGACGTCCGATAAACGAATAGAACTAAAGTCGGCATTGGCTGGAATAAAAAATATAAGAAGTATGATAAATGCTAAAAAGGACCAAGATTCCGGCGAATACAAATACAATGCTTTGAATCGATATAACGGCTTGGCAAAAATTTCCTTTCTTTTGATCCAGCTGCCGGTGAGATGGTACGGCTCTGAGACCATGGATCGAGCGGATATTGTAAAGTTGCCTACCGAATTTCATATTTCAACTTTCGATTACTTGGAAATTCTGAACAACATTCGAACCGATATGCGGGGTTTAGCCGACCAATTGGCTAAGGAAGTAAAGTCATCTGGTGCGGAGGAAGATCACGTTGCCTACTTGAATGGAACATTGGAGTATTTGGATGATATCAGTGCGAATATCCAAAAACAAACGGACGATATTCTCGCCGGCAAAAAGAGGGAAACGCCCGCTTCGCCCGCTGTAGTTCAAAAACCTAAATCGGTCGATCGTGTGCCATCTGAACCATCAGCGCAGGATCGTCTTCATGCTGCTCAAGCACAAGCGCTGGTCACTTATTTTCAATCTGTTTGGGATGAGAAAAAAATAGGAGAACAATATCCCGGAGGAGTAAAGGCTGATAGATCACTCGTCACATTTTATTATTCACCTGAAAACACATCATATAGTTTCGATGTTTCAAATGAAGACATCCGCCATGAGCTTGAATTAATGGCTATGCTGACATCAACAAAGGCAAAATATTTGATGAATGTTATAGAATCTGTAACCGGCGCCCGGCTGGCAGCGCCAGATAAAAAGGGGCTGTTAATTAATTCTGATGAGGCAGCCCAAAATATCAAATCCGCTCTTCGTGAACAGCAGATCGTGCTTGTTGGTGAAAGCCATCGGGGCGGGCGAGAGCACGATGCTTTTATGGACTATATAGAAATCGCGGCAGAGGCCGGCATAAAATTTTCAATTGCGTTAGAAATTCCTTATCAGTTGGAAGATACGTTAAATGACCAAAATAAAACGGTGGACGAAATCATAAATGAGCTTCAAGCAATTTCAAAGTTTAACCTCTTAATTCCAGGGCTACTCAAAATTATACCGGTAGCAAGAAAATATAAGATTCTCATTTTAGCTATTGATGACGGAAAGGTTTCTCCCTATGCAACCCAAGGTAACAATTTTAATGGCGTAGGTGGAAATAAGTCAACTCGTGATGATTGGATGGCATATAGATTGTCGGAAGGTATTAAGAAATACGAAAACAAAGCCATACTAACTCTGGTTGGAGACTTTCATGTTCAAAAAGACGCTGTGCCCTTAAGATTGAGACAAATGGGCAAAGAACATATTTCTATTGTGATGGAACCAAAAGCGTGGAGGGGCCTAGAACATTATTTCGACTTTTTGATTAACACCGGCGCGCGGCTGGCGGCGGGTCGTACGGGATTTGGCTGGATTAGAACGATGCTGAGAAAAATCCGGCCGAGCAACGAACGTTTTGAAAAGTTGGTTGCCGGCCTTGTTCTGCGCTCACCGAATTCCTGGTTAGCGCGAAGTATTTTGAAGGATGAGGGAGAAAAATTAATCGGTCGCAAAATACGGTTGAATCGGACAAACCTGGCCGTATTTGCCCGCGCGATAGAACCAGCCGTCCGCTTAAGGGTTGGAGATGAGGAGTTCGGAAAATTTCTGAGTACGGGTGTTGATGACAATTCTTTAAAAAAAGTTGAAAACTCCGTTGGAGAGATCATCGGAAACGCTTTGAATCTTGCCGGATCGCCGTCGTTTGAGACGCATTTTTATCGTGGCGACACAGTTTGGTACGAAGCTCTTCAGCAATTTTTGAAGGATTTGATCATGGAAAGAGTTGCAAAGCAAGATTTCAAACTTCGAGTTAAGGATTTCGGGACTTCATTTGGGGGAAACGTTTTTTCTGTCGCGGAAATGATTTATTCGAGTTTGGAGCGTTATGCAAGCGAGAACCTAGGCCCGTATGATCCGAAGAAGGTACAGCAATGGATTGGACAATGGGATGTAAAGATCGACGCTTATGATGTACGGCTGGAATCGTTGATTGGCTCTAAGGCAACCGTGATCGCCAACGCTAAAGAAGATAGAAAGCCTTTTTATGAGAAATGGGTTCGCCCCATTTTTATGGACTTGACGGATCCCAAAGACTACCCCTTAATTCATTTTGATGAGCAAGGTGCGGATGTTGTTTTTGTCACCAATGTTTTGGAAGTTATAATCGAAAAATTTAACAAGAGCTTTGATCCCGGAGAATTTCAGTCTCAGCTCGAGAAAGAAGGTTTTGAGCAGCAGCGCGGAGGTTTTTATATCAAGACAGAAGGTGTGGATCAATATAATTATCGAATTCTTTCTCCTTCCGAAGCACCAAAGAGCCCAATCGGCGCCCGGCTGGCGGCGGGAGACAAGCCAGTGCGAGATCTGCCTCAGGTAAATGGGAAGCTTTTTCAAGGATCCGTGGATCAAGTGACGGATGCTCTGGCAAAGGAGTACGAAAACCTTTGGAAATCTGAATCCGTGATCTTGGCCTCCGTCTATTTTTTCGGCGAGAATGTACAGGCGGCTGTTTCCGGGCGGTGGGCAGGAAGGGGTCCATCTTCGACGGCTGTGGAACATAACGTACTGGCCCATTATGCCGGGTTTCCGGGCTACACCTCTTTTACGCTCAAGATCGATCCTGTTTCGAAAGCGCCGCAGGTCATCATCCTTGCCAACGTTCTATCCTCTTCGAAGATCAAGATGAGGGACGACACGATCCAAACAGCGCGCTTTGCCGTTCAATTTCTGAAAAAAATCGGAATCAACGGCCCCGTCGCCGTATCCGTACTGGATCAGATCTTTGAATCCACGCCCGCTGATTTGGATTCGGTGGCTCTCGAAACCCTTTCGACCGAGCAACCCGGCCCCGGCGCCCGGCTCACCACACAGCACGGTGAGCCTGAGACGCCCGCCGTCAATTTGGCGGGCGCCCGGCTGGCGACAGAATTGAAACCATCCATTTTCAGTTTTATTTTGCACAGCGATTTGATCGCTCGGGGGCAGGAAGTTCTCATTAAGCCTGTTAATCAGGCCGAAGTAAGCGGCAGGATCATTGGAATCGACGAAACTGCCGATCTATTTACGGTTCATTTGGACAACGGTGGGGTTTACGGCAATGCAGACGGGAATATTCCAATTGAAAGCATCTTGCCCGCAAGTGAAGTGATAGTGACTTTTTATGACAAGTCCACAGGTGTTCAAAAAACCGTCCAAGATGGGATATTAAAAATCGAAGGATTGCCTGATGGAGAAGTTAGAATTGAACTTCAAAATGGGAATCAATATGCATCAAAGGGATCGCCGACAATGGTTGAGTTTATAAGCGTTGCTTTGGTTTCCGGCGCGCGGCTGGCGGCTGGGCAGCCAACTGGTGTGACCGAAAAAGAGTTGAAAGAAGCGCTTAATCAAGATTTATACGCTTATCTTGGAATAATAGGAGAAAAGGCAAAAGAAGAGGCAACAGGTACAACCATAACAGCTGCCTATTTTAAAAAAGTCCGGGATGGTGCCCACCCAGATAAAGGCGGGACCCAAAAAGAGTTTAATTCAGTTAATCTGGCATACAGGATTTTAATCGATCCTGAAACAAAAGAACAATACGATCTTTTTTCCCCATCCGGAAAAAATTACGATCCTCTGAAAGCGGCTCTGGACAGACTCAAAACGGCTAGCTTTGGCAACTCGCCTAAAGAGAAAGACATACAAAGGCGTCTATTCGACGAAGGTTTGACTAATGAATTCTTATTGGCAGTCGTAGAAGGTCCGAACATCCGCCGTAGTGATCGATATGTCATGACTAGCCAGCTTGATAGGCATCCCGGATATGATTTGCTCGGAGGAACATTTAGTGTAGGGGAAGCCGTGTTTTCGTCTCCTCGCATTGAAAACGATAGTGGAACTATGAGTATTATTCTGTTCCGACAGGATCGCGGCTTAGAAAGCGAGATAACCATTGCTGTTTACAAAGACAATAAAATGTTTGTTTTCCAACACGATCATGCCAATAACCTGGAAGTTTTGGAAGATGTGAATTCCAAAGCCTTCGCTGAGGCATTGATGAATCGTTTGAGGGCAAGCGCCGATGAAGCGGAGGCTCTCTATGCACAGGGCGTGGCTTTTGCTGATACTCTCTACCGGGAAATGCCATGGCTTAATCAAATAGCCTCACCACGCGCCGACAGGATCAAGACAGCTCTAGCGGTTGTTTATGCAGGAAAACAATCCGAAGCACCTGTGCGCGAGAGTCTTTTATCCAATAAAAAAGCTCTCTTAGACGGTTCGATTTATCCGACAGTTTTGATTCTGGGTCCTCGTGGCGCCCGGCTGGCGATTTTAAAGCCCAATGATTTGCTGCCTTTTAGTTTCAATGAGAATCTGGAAGTCATTCTCGGAGATACTCGCCTATTGGTAAGCGTTTTGGGCAATACAGTCTCCATTGAAGAGCCGGCAACCGGCAATAAGCTGAATAAAGAGTTGTTCAGGTCTGGCGATACGATCAGTGTTGGGCGGTCCCCCTCCCCGGCAAATAATCTGCAGGCCGGCGAATATAACTCTTCTTTTTCCCGAAAACAATTTCTGATAGGATTTGTTAGTCCCGGCCGGTTTTCGATACATAACATAGGGAGCAACGCTATCGAAGTGAGGTTGGGGCAGGCGCCGCATTCCCAAGGCGCCCGGCTGGCGGCGGGAGAGGATCGTTTCCTAAATGGCGCCAGATTCGCTCAAGATGAAGTCAAGACCAAACAGCGGGTTTTGGAGGCCCAAAACGACAAAGAAAGCAACGCTCTACTGGCGCGGTTTTATGTTGCCAAGTCAAAAAGTTTGAAAGGGATTTTCTATAATTTTCTTTATAGCCTAAGAAATTGGAATACGACAATAAAGTTTGTGGAAGAAATCGAAGAGGCCAAAGATAAAACAGGAAAAACCGTCAAACTCACAAAGGTTTTTGTCGAATTTTATGCCCGAGCCGATCTGACGGCAGGTGAATGGGAACCGGTCGACCGCTTTGAGATCACCGATGAGGTGGCGCAAGCGAAAGTCACGCTCACGAAAGCCGAAGTCACCACAACGATATTCAGCGACGCTTATCAGCTGACTGCGCCGGCTACTGAGTTCGGCAGTCTTCACCGTCTGGGAGCGAAGGTTCTCGGGACAATCAAAAATACAGCCCCTCTGATTTTAACTCTCACGATGGATGAGGACATGTCCGAAAAACAGCTCGAATTCATTATGCGAATGAAAACCGTAACTCAAGCTCTCACTAAAAATGTTTTTTTTGAATTTGTGGATAAAGAGGGCAAAAATCAACTGGGTTCCGATGATATTGATTCCGTTATGGCAAATTTTGGTAAAGTTCAGAGGGTGAGAATGACAGCGGCGGAGGCAATGTCATTTAACTTAGGTGAACGCGTATTACCATTTCAGAAGTCCTCCCAAGGAAAAAATGAAGTGGATCTCCTGCCTTATTCAGCGATGTTCATAGCGGCCATTCTCGTCGGCAGGATGGATTCCGTCGAAGGAAATGACCTCGCGATTCAGTTTTTTACGCGTTTGACCGGCACCAAATTCAACCAAGCGCTCTTCAATCTTTTGGTTAAACCGGATGCGAGCAAAAAGAACCTTTATTTAACAATCGCTGTTAAACGCATCGCCAAAATCGCGATCGATAAATTCCTCGAGTTTACGAAACTTGCGCTCCAGGCCGTCGGCGCCGCGGCGTAAGGCCATTCTTATAGATTTCTTGACAAAAGAAATTTATCATGATATATTTCCCTTACAGTGAAAATTATCAAAAGGTTATTTCAGCTTGATTTGCCAAAGAGACAGTCGGCGTTTTTGTGGGGCCCGAGAAAGTCGGGGAAGAGTTATTGGATTGCCCATCATCTCCCGGAGGCGACGCTCGTTGATTTCTTGAAAACGGATGTGTTCGCGGATTACGTCTCAAGACCCTCGCTTTTAAGGGAACGTTATCAAAATCATGCCGGCTTGATTGTGATCGACGAAGTGCAGAAGGTGCCTGCGGTCCTGGACGAGGTTCATTGGCTGATTGAGAATAAGAAACTTTCTTTTTTGCTGACCGGTTCAAGCGCCAGGAAACTGAGAAGAGGCCATTCAAACCTGCTGGGCGGGCGGGCATGGCGGAAGATCATGACGCCGCTTTCCTGTCTCGAAGTTGACCAGTTTGATCTCGAGAAAGCGATGCTGTCGGGTTTATTGCCGCCTCATTATCTTTCCGAACGGCCTCTGGAAGACCTGCGCGCCTATGTGGCGGATTATTTGAAAGAAGAAATAGCCGCTGAAGCCTTGAACCAAAATATACCCGCTTTTTCGGAATTTCTTCGCGTGGCCGCGATTACCTCGGGTGAGTTGATCAATTATGTGAATATCGCGCGGGAAACGGGTGTTTCGCACAAAGTGGTCAGAACGTATTTTGATATTCTGGAAGACACCTATCTCGGCTTTAGAATTCCGCCGTGGAAAAAATCCAAAAACCGACGAATGACCGCCACGGAGAAGTTTTTTCTTTTTGATATCGGCGTGGCAAATTATCTAGCGCGGCGGCGGCCTCAATATGGCAGCGCCGAGTTTGGAAAGTCTTTTGAGCATTATCTCTTGATGGAGATCCGGGCCTATCAAGCGTACCGGAAGCCTGATTTGCCGATCGCCTTTTGGAGAACCAGCGGAGGCCATGAGGTCGACTTTATTTTGGGCGAGAAAGAATTGGCTCTCGAAATAAAAGGCTCTAAGCGCGCGCATGCCGCTGATGCGAGGCATCTTTTGGCCCTGATGGAAGACGGGCCTGTCAAGAAATGCGTGATCGTTTGCCTTGAGGAACACCCTCGTCGGATTCACCAAAACATAGAAATCCTGCCTTGGAGGAATTTCATTGAACGGTTGTGGGGCGGGGATTTTTGCTGACAGAAAAGATGAAGATACTGATCGCGGGCTGCGGTTATCTGGGAAAAGCACTCGGGAAAGATTTAGCGGCGTCGGGCGCCTCGGTCTGGGGTTTACGACGCGACGCGCTGGCGCTGAAATCGCTTGAACTTCTCGGCATCAAGCCGGTCAAGGCGGATTTATTGAGACCGGAGTCTTTGGCGCGGCTGCCCGAAGCGGAGTGCCTCGTGTTTTGCCAAGCACCTTCGAAGAGTGACGATTATCACGGGACTTATTTCGAGGCGACCCGGAATTTAATTGAAGCCTTTCATCTGAAAAAACCCAAAAAAATAATCATGATCTCAAGCACCGGCGTGTATGGGGCTAGAGACGGCACTTGGGTGGATGAAGAAACAAAGCCTGATGATGTGGATTATTTGTCAAAGGAAGCCGAGGGGAGAGCGAAAGTCCTTTTGGAGACCGAAGACCTTGTTTTGACAGGGCTGATTCCTTCAGTCGTATTTCGCCTCGGCGGGATTTATGGCCCGAGGCGCAACCGGCTTAAGGCGATCAAAGAAGGAAAAGTAAAACCGTCATTTTCGAATCTTTACACGAATCGCATCCATGTGGACGACGCGGTCAGCGGAATCAAGCTCTTAATGGATAAAGGAAAAGCCGGCGAAATTTATTTGGGAGTGGATGACGAACCGGCGACTGAGGATCAATTTTACTCCTGGATTTATGAGAAACTGTCGATCTCAAAGCCATCGGATACCGACAAGACAAGCGAAAACGATCGCGCATCAAATAAACGATGTTCGAATAAGAAAATGAAACAATTGGGGTGGGTTCTTAAGCACCCTAGTTTTAAACAAGGGTATACATCATTATTAAATGAGGTGCTGGCTGGAAGCTAAAAGCTAGAAGCTGGAAGCCGTGTCATGGATATCACAATTCTTCCTACAATCAACGCCTCGTTGAATGCCACCAGCGCACTCTTGCTCATCTTTGGCTACTTCCTGATCCGTCAGCGGGCGATCACGGGGCACACCATTTGCATGCTGTTGGCCTGCGGAACCTCGACACTTTTTTTGGTGTCCTACCTTTACTATCATTATCATCATGGCGTGACCCGTTTCCCAGGGTCTGGGCTCATTCGGCCGCTCTATTTTGGAATTCTTATTTCACATACTATTTTGGCGGTGGTGATCGTGCCGCTTGTCTTGACCACTTTATTTTGGGCATTCCGGAGCCGCTTTGAAAAACATAAGGCCATCGCGCGGATCACGCTGCCGATCTGGATCTATGTTTCTATTACAGGTGTTGTAGTGTATTGGATGCTTTATCGTATGAAATACTAAGTGTTGGCGGGTGAACGGGTATGCGAGCAAGCGGGAAGGAACGTTGGTCGAATAAACAGGAGAACAATCAGAAATGTTAATAAAAAATTTTGAAGATATTGATGTATGGAAAGTATCTAGAAAGTTAGTGAACGCTATTTATGAATTGACCCGTAAAAGTGGTCTCAACAAAGACTTTGCTTTAAAAGATCAATTACAAAGATCAGCCGTCTCTTGCATGTCCAATGTGGCCGAAGGGTTTGATAGTGACACAAAACAACAATTTATTCAAATGCTTGGTTATACTAGGAGATCCGCTTCGGAAGTACAATCAGTGCTTTATGTCGCTTTGGACAGAAGTTACATTGATAAAAAGGATTTTGATGATGCTTACCAGCAGGCCATGCTAGTTAGGAAATTAGCCAATGGTTTTATAAGATATCTTAGAAAATGAGTTTTACCCGCAAACCCGCAAACCCGCCAACTCACCGACATTTTTTCAAGGATCGTTACGGCTTTTGGTTCTGGCTACGCTGGATCCTTTGGTTCGCGGGGTCTTTTATTCTGGCGGCGCTGGTTTGGACGACGTTGATGCGCCGGCTTTTTGGCGTCATCGAGGGGCCGGAGCTCACGATGACCTGGGTGGTCTCGGTGTTTGGGAGTTGGTTTATTCTGGTCATTCCGTTCATGCGAAAGAAAGAACAGATCTGGAAGCGCTTGAACGAGGACCAGGAAAAGGCGGTGGACGCCTGGCTTCTGGGCATGGGGATATTTATCGGTCTTCTTGTCGCAAGCTTATTTGTTTGGAGTTGGCTCTTGAAGGAAAGAATCGATCAAGGTGGTTATGATACTCTCTGGATAAAATCGGTTTTTGTCAGCTGGCTCGTGATTTTACTCCCATTTCTTGTTCTGATGTATCGAAAGGCGGACCTCATTTTTAAAACAGCCGTTGACCGGCAAACCTACAGCTCAAAGTTTAGAATTCTCCCGGTTAAACGCTCCGAGCGACTGCTGCCGGATCCTATTGTCCAAACAATCAAGGGTTTCCCCCCAACCCTGAGAGAGGGGCATGTGGTGACCCTGATTTTAAGGGGAGGGCGTGAGGTGCCGAACGTTTTTGTCCTGAATCACCGTGAAATTCTAGGGGTATACGATCAATCCAACTTTGACTTTAGCGCGCAGGATGTTTCCGGCGTGGAACTATCCGACCCAACTAAACTCCCTCCCTACGATGAATCCCGCTGGCTCAAATTCGACGATCCCAGATAAGTGCAGGGGTCACCCCACCACTTGTTTTGTCCGCAAAGCGGACCGATTGCTTGTAGCAATCGTAGAAAACAGGTGGTGGGGTCAGACCCCTCTGGCCATTGAGTTAGTAGATATAATATATAGATTTTACGTTATAAAACTAGTGGACTATTTTAGTCCGAATAGGGTATACTAAATGTGTGCCTGATTTACGGAGCCGTAGGCGAAGTCTCCGCCACAAAACGATGGCGGATCCGTCCGACACAGCGCTTTGTGGACAGATCCGATGCGCTGTTTAGCGGAAAATCAGCCGCAAACATTTATCCTGAGGAGGCGCCCAAGCGCTGACGAAGGATCAGAGAAGGTGTATATCAAGATGATTCAGCTATCAGAAAATGCCAAAAAAGAGGTTGAAAAGCTCTTGGAACAAGAGAAGAAGCCGGGCCTATTCTTGCGTATTGGGGTCAAAGGCGGGGGCTGCTCAGGGATGACCTATGACTTCAAACTGGATGACAAACCGAAAGAATTCGACAGGACTTTTGAAGTCGGCGGCATCAAAGTTGTGTGCGATTCCAAAAGTCTCGTTTATCTGGACGGAATGATGATTGACTATTCTACGGAGTTGGTCGGGGGAGGGTTTAAGTTCGTCAACCCCAACGCCACCGGTAGCTGCGGCTGCGGCACTTCATTTTCTGTTTAGAAAAGGAAAAGATGGACCAGATTACGCAGATTAAAAAGCAGATGACACAGATGAGTTCTAATCTGTGTAATCATTTTCAAAATCTGTGTAATCCAAATTAAATGGAAACAAAAGATGGATCAGAGTAATCCACATTAAATAAGGTGACAAGTGAGATACACGACAAAGACTGAATACGGCTTAATCTGCATGATTTATATCACGAAAAACCAGGCCGCGA
>CAYJXB010000028.1:16769-18018 GCA_964374005.1 uncultured Planctomycetia bacterium | reverse complement strand
AAAGGGATGTTGATGTCCGAACAGGTCGAGCCATTCTTCCCGGAGCTTGCGGATCCCGCGCTTGAAAGCGCGCTGGCGTTGGTCCACTCAAGATTTAGCACGAATACTTTCCCCAGCTGGGAACGCGCGCACCCCTATCGCTATATTTCTCACAACGGCGAGATCAATACGCTGCGAGGCAATATCAACTGGATGCATGCCCGGCAGGCGATGTGTGAGTCACCGCTTTTTGGCAAAGAGATCAAAAAAATCCTTCCCGTAATCGCGCCCGACGGCAGCGATTCGGCGATGTTTGACAACTGTCTTGAGTTTTTAGTCCTATCGGGCCGCTCGTTGCCGCATGCGGTCATGATGATGATCCCTGAGCCGTGGTCCAATCATGAGACGATGAGCGACGAGAAAAAGGCGTTTTACGAATATCACAGCTGTCTCATGGAGCCATGGGACGGCCCCGCCTCGATCGCGTTTACCGACGGCGTAAAAATCGGCGCGGTTCTCGACCGGAACGGCCTCAGGCCCTCACGCTATTACGTCACGAAGGACGATTTGGTGATCATGGCTTCGGAGGTCGGCGTGCTGGATGTGCCACCGGCGAATGTTCTGCAGAAAGGCCGTCTTCAGCCGGGTCGCATGTTCCTGATCGACACGGAGGAAGGACGGATCGTCTCCGACGAAGAGCTCAAAAAAAAGATTTCAGCCGAGCAGCCGTATCGCCGGTGGCTGAACGAAAATCTTGTCGGCCTTGAAAAACTGTCCGAGGCGCCGAAGGCCCACGAACCGGATCATCAGACGGTCACCTTGCGTCAGCAGGCGTTTGGCTACACGTTTGAAGACCTGCGACTTCTCATGGCGCCGATGGGTCAGGACGGCGTCGAGGCCGTGGGATCCATGGGCACCGATACGCCATTAGCGGTCCTGTCAAACAAGCCGCAGTTGCTTTACAATTATTTTAAACAACTTTTCGCTCAGGTGACGAATCCTCCGATCGATTGCATACGCGAAGAAATTATCACTTCCACCGAAACGACGATTGGTTCCGAACAAAATCTTTTGCATCCCGGCCTCAAGAGCTGTCATCAGATCAAATTGAAGAGCCCCATTCTGACGAATGAAGAATTTGAGAAACTGCGCCATGTGAATTCCCATGATTTTAAATCAGTGACCTTGCCCATTCTGTATCGGGCAGACGGGGCCGGCAAGGCGCTTGAGGCGGCCTTGGAAGAGCTTTTCAAAAAGGCGAGCAAGGCGA
>CAYJXB010000028.1:9189-16669 GCA_964374005.1 uncultured Planctomycetia bacterium | reverse complement strand
GGCAAGGCGCTTGAGGCGGCCTTGGAAGAGCTTTTCAAAAAGGCGAGCAAGGCGATCAAAGACGGCGTCAATATTTTGATTGTTTCCGACCGCGGCGTGGATCAGGATCACGCGGCGATTCCGGCGCTTCTGGCAGTTTCGGGGTTGCATCACCATCTGATCCGGGAAGGCACGCGTACGCGCGTGGGGCTTGTGCTGGAGTCGGGAGAGCCGCGCGAAGTGCATCATTTCGCGCTTTTGATCGGCTACGGCGCCGGCGCGATCAACCCGTATCTCGCGTTTGAAACGCTCGATGACATGATTCACCAGGGAATTTTGAAAAATATTGATCACAAAACGGCGATCAAAAATTACGCGAAGGCAGTCGCCAAAGGCGTCGTGAAAACGATGTCCAAAATGGGGATTTCCACGATTCAGAGCTACCGCGGCGCGCAGATCTTTGAGGCGATCGGCCTGAATCATAGCGTGATTGACAAGTATTTTACCTGGACCGCCTCGAGAATCGAAGGGGTGGGCTTGGAGACCTTAGCCCAGGAAGTGCTGAGGCGTCATCGTCACGCGTTTCCCGATCGGCGCGTGAATGGAGCCACGCTCGACCCCGGCGGGCAGTACCAATGGCGTAGCGACGGGGAGTATCATTTATTCAACCCCGAGACGATCCACAAATTGCAACTTTCTACGCGGACTAAGAATTACAAAATCTTCAAGGAATATTCCGCGGCGGTTGATAACCAGTCCAAACATTATTGCACGCTTCGCGGCCTCTTTGAGTTTAAATTTGCCTCCAACCCTATCCCGATGGAAGAAGTCGAATCCGTCGAGCAGATCGTGAAACGTTTCAAATCGGGTGCCATGTCTTACGGCTCCATCAGTCAAGAAGCGCATGAAAGCCTGGCCATTGCGATGAATCGCATCGGCGGAAAAAGCAATACCGGCGAGGGTGGCGAAGATCCTGCGCGCTATACGCTTGATCCCAACGGCGATTCCCGGAACAGCGCGATCAAACAAGTCGCCTCAGGGCGGTTCGGAGTGACGAGTTTCTATTTGGTCAACGCCCGCGAGCTTCAGATCAAAATAGCCCAGGGCGCAAAGCCGGGTGAGGGAGGCCAGCTTCCCGGAGCGAAGGTTTATCCATGGATCGCCAAGGTGCGTCTTTCCACGCCGGGGGTGGGGTTGATTTCTCCTCCGCCTCATCACGACATTTATTCCATCGAAGACCTCGCGGAATTAATCCATGACCTTAAAAATGCGAATCATGAGGCGCGCATCAGCGTGAAGCTGGTGGCCGAAGTGGGTGTTGGCACGATTGCGGCCGGCGTGGCGAAAGCGCACGCCGATGTGGTGCTGATCAGCGGCCATGACGGGGGAACGGGCGCTTCGCCGCTTTCAAGCATCAAACACGCGGGGATTCCCTGGGAGCTCGGGTTGGCGGAAACGCATCAGACGCTCGTGCTGAATAATTTGAGAAGCCGCATTGCCGTGGAAACCGACGGGCAGTTGAAAACGGGCCGGGACGTGGCGATCGCCGCTCTTTTGGGGGCCGAGGAATTTGGCTTCGCGACGGCGCCACTCGTGACTTTGGGTTGTATCATGATGCGCGTGTGCCATTTGAACACCTGTCCGGTCGGCGTCGCGACCCAGGACCCGGAGCTTCGCAAAAAATTTACCGGCGATCCTACTCATGCCGTGAATTTTATGTATTTTATCGCGGAGGAAGTCCGGGAGATTATGGCGAAGCTGGGATTTCGCACGGTCAATGAAATGATAGGTCGCACGGATAAGTTGGATGTGAAACAAGCGGTTGACCAGTGGAAGACAAAAGGCGTAGATCTTTCGACGATTCTTTATCAGCCGGAAGCGCCGGCCGGCGTAGGCCGTTATTGCCAGATTTCACAGGACCATGGTCTTGATAAAGCATTGGACAACACGACGCTTCTTAAGCTTTGCGAGGCCGCTTTGACGAAAAAACAACCGGTGAAGGCGTCGCTTCCGATTAAGAACACGAATCGTGTGGTAGGCACCATCTTGGGAAGTGAGCTGACCCGCCGGTTTGGACCCGAAGGGCTTCCGGATGACACGATTCATCTCAAATTCGTCGGCTCCGCCGGCCAAAGCTTCGGCGCGTTTGTGCCTCACGGCATGACGCTCGAACTGGAAGGCGATGCCAACGATTATGTTGGCAAAGGCCTTTCGGGAGGGAAAATCATTGTGTACCCTTCCAAGCAAGCCACTTTTAAACCGGAGGAAAATATTATCATCGGCAACGTCGCGTTCTATGGCGCCACGCGCGGCGAAGCCTACGTCCGCGGCATGGCGGGTGAACGGTTTTGCGTCCGCAATAGCGGTGTGAGCGCGGTCGTGGAATCCGTCGGCGATCACGGCTGCGAGTACATGACTGGCGGCCGGGTGGTGGTGCTCGGGCCCACGGGAAGAAATTTCGCGGCGGGCATGTCGGGCGGCTTGGCTTATGTGCTGGACGCGGCGGGAGATTTCGCGGGCCATTGCAATAAGCAGATGGTGGAGCTCGAGCGGCTTGAGAAAAAAGAAGAGATCGAAGAAATTCGCCGGATGATCGAGAAACACATCGAGGTCACACACTCCGCTCGTGCCAAACATATTCTCGATCTTTGGCAGGAAATGGTCCCAAAATTTGTGAAGATTATTCCGAAAGATTACAAACGCGTCCTATCCGCGCTTGAGCGGGTCAAGAGTACTGGTTTAAGCGGGGAGCAGGCCATCATGGCGGCCTTCGAAGAAAATGTCCGTGATCTATCGCGCGTGGGTGGAAATTAACGCAATTTGATGAAAAAGGCTCATCTGCGGCGTTGCACAGCGGCGCTCCTTTGTGCGGCGTATGTACAATACGCCTCCGCAGTCGCTTGCGCGCGCCTTGCATCTGAACCTTTTTAATCAAATTGCAGAAAGTGTTTAATTTATAAGATGGGTAAACCGACCGGGTTTAAGGAAATCGCGCGCGAGCTGCCCAAAGACCGCACCCCGGCCGAACGGATCAACGACTGGAATGAGTTTCATCTTCACTTGGGTGAAGAGAAATTAAGAGCCCAAGGGGCCCGTTGCATGGATTGCGGGATTCCCTTTTGTCATGACGGGCGCCTCTTGGCGGGAATGGCCTCCGGGTGTCCGATCAATAACCTGATCCCGGAATGGAATGATCTGGTTTATAAAGGATTGTGGCGAGAGGCACTCGAGCGCCTTCATAAAACCAATAATTTTCCCGAGTTTACCGGCCGTGTGTGTCCGGCTCCTTGCGAAGGTTCCTGTGTCCTTGGCATCAACGAGCCGCCCGTGACGATCAAAAATATCGAATGCGCGATCATTGACAAGGGTTTTGAAGAAGGATGGGTGGAAGCCGACCCTCCGGACAAGCGCACCGGTAAGAAAGTGGCGGTGGTCGGTTCCGGCCCGGCGGGGCTTGCCGCGGCCGCGCAGCTCAATAAGGCGGGGCATTCGGTCACCGTTTTTGAACGCGACGACCGTGTCGGTGGACTTTTGATGTACGGTATTCCGAACCCCAAGCTCGATAAAAAAATCGTCCAGCGCCGGATTGACCTCATGGCGAAAGAGGGTGTCAAATTTACGACGAATGTGGAAGTGGGGAAAAATTATTCCGCTGAAAAACTTTTGAAAGAATTTGACGGCGTGATTCTCTGCGGAGGAGCGACGAAGCCGCGGGATCTTCCGATCGAAGGACGAAACTTGAAAGGGATTCACTTCGCGATGGAATTTCTCCATGGCAATACTAAAGCGCTTCTTGACAGTCAGGTTGATTATCCGCCAAACAGCGCGGCGGACCCGTCCACAAAGCGCCGCGATGTTGGGACGGACCCGCCGCGCTTTGTGGCGGGTATCTCGGCAAAAGACAAAAACGTGATCGTGATTGGCGGCGGCGATACCGGCACGGACTGTGTCGGCACAGCGATGCGTCATCATTGCAAGAGCTTGACGCAGCTTGAGATTTTGCCGAAACCCCCGCTCGAGAGGGCGCCCGATAACCCTTGGCCCCAATGGCCGAAAGTTTATCAATTAGACTATGGTCAGGAAGAAGCGGCGGCGCTTTTTGGGAATGACCCTCGCCGCTATCTTGTCACCGCCAGGAAATTCGTGGGCGATGAACAAGGCCAGGTGAATGCGATTGAGATCGTGACGATCGAATGGGCGAAGGACGACAAGGGCCGTTTTATCCCTAAAGAAATTCCGGGGTCTGAAAAGCGATTGCCGGCGGATCTGGTGCTCCTTGCGATGGGGTTTCTTGGGCCCGAGGACACGCTCTTGAGCCAATTAGGCGTCGAAAGGGATGAACGCTCCAACGCGAAGGCCGAGCATGGCAAGTTTGCGACGAACGTCAAAGGTGTTTTTGCCGCCGGCGACATGCGCCGCGGCCAGAGTCTTATCGTGTGGGCGATCAACGAAGGGCGTGGCGCCGCGCGGGCGCTCGACGAATATTTGATGGGGTACAGCGACTTGCCCTAATTAAAAAGGCATTAAGATGATTACACGGATTCAAAAGCTGATTACACAGATTAGTGTTTGTACTCATCTGTGCAATCTGTTCTCTAATCGGTGTAATCCGTGATGATTTTAACATAGGAGAATCAGCATGAAACGGTTTATCGCGGTCATTGGCGCGGTTTTTTCCATCGGAGTCGGCGGCGTTTGTTTTGCGGAAGAAATGACGGACCCCGATGTGGAGGGAAGGATAGCGAACATTGATTATGTCAAAAATGAGATCATCGTGAATAATATCCTGTATCAAGAAAAAAAAGTGGGCGCGCGGGAAAAAAGGATTCGAGTCAAACAAGGCATGATCAATCATTATAAACTTCAGGACTATGTCAAAGTGAAACTCGATGAGGACAATAAGCGGGCCAAGATGATCGAGCTCGTGAAACACTAATTACTGACCAACGTATAAGTAATGGGAATGTTAGATCTTGAGACCCAAAATCTTGATTCCGAGATCCTGGCTTTCATAAAAAAATTCAGCGCCACGCCCACATCAGAGAAGTTATTTCAATCCCTCGCGTTAAAGATATTCGGCTATCAGTTCGAGCGCAATGAAAACTACCGGAAGTTTTGTCTCTCGGAAGGCCGACGGCCGGCGAGCGTTGCGAGCTGGAAGGAAATTCCGGCCATGCCGACGATCGGGTTTAAAGAGCTTGTCCTCGCAACTTTCCCGATAAAGAACGCGGCCAAGGTTTTTAAAACGAGCGGCACCACCGGAAGTGCCGCGCCCGCCACTGGAGTCCGCCACAAGGCGCCGCCGGGTTCGTCCACAATGCCTGCGGACGGATTCGCCAACGCATTGTGGCGAACGTCGGTGGATGCCCCGCCGCGCGGGGCACATTTTTTTGACACGCTCACGCTTTATGAGGCGGCGATCCTGCCGCCCTTTAAAGCGCATTTAATGCCCGCCACTGAACCGTCGGCGGGCTTTCAGCCCGACACGCAGGATTTTTCATTTTTTTTTCTCATAAGCTCTCCTCAAGAAGCCCCGGATTCCTCGTTGTCGTATATGATGGGCGTGGTGAATAAAGTTTTCGCCAGCCAAAAAGGGAAGTTTTACGTCGAGAAAGGGATGATGAAAAACGAAGCGCTCCTGGGTGATCTCTACCGCATCCGTAAAAAAGTATTCATTCTTTCGACGGCTTTTTCGCTCAAGAGTTTTCTGGATTTTTTGCGCTCTAAGAAGCGCTCTTTAAAATTACCTCAAGGGAGCCGTTTAATGGAGACCGGGGGATTTAAAGGCAGGGCCCGGGAGATTTCCAAGCCGAGATTTTACGCGGAGTGTAAAAAGCGCCTCGGCATTGATAAGAATTTTTGTGTGAGCGAATACGGCATGACCGAGCTCTCAAGCCAGTTTTATGACACGACTCTGAGCGATAAATTATTGAAGATTAAACGAAAACCTTTTAAGGAAGGGCCGTCCTGGATCCGAACGCTTGTGATTGACCCTCGTTCGGGACGGGAGGCCAAAAAAGGGCACGCGGGACTGCTACGACATTTTGATCTGGCCAATCGCGGTTCGGTGCTTGCGGTTCAAACCGAGGACATAGGGCGCGCGGTCGGCGACGGCTTCGAGCTTCTCGGCCGCGCGTCGGGCTCGGAACTTCGCGGATGCTCGCTAAACTATGAAGAATTCTTAAATTCATGATTATTGGCGGGTCCTGTCAAGCCACCAAGGATTATTCCTCCGCGGATACGCTCCGGCGCCCCGCCGAGGCGCCTCGCTCGGTGAATCCGCTCGTGGTTTACTCAGGTGTTCCATGGCACTCGCGGATTTCAACGCTCCGCTCCGGAACAATCCTTGTCGGCTTGTCTACGATATGAACAACTTTAACAATTTATTAGCTCAGCGAGACAAATATTTAAAGAACCGGAAAGTTTACGCGATCGCGCGGTCGTTGGGCGCTCTTTCTAGGAAGTGGCTCCGGAAGGATTATCCTTTTCGGAAAAAAGCGCTGCGACGTCTCGTGCAGAAATCGCATTTCTCGGAAAAGATGGCGGAGCAGGTTTTAGATGCGCTTTTTTGGGAACTCACGACGCCGAAACTGATGCGACTCCTGAAGTCCGAACTGAGAGACCCGCTTGTTTTGGACGGTTTTAGACCTGATCCCGTCTCGCGGCGTTCGCATCGGGCCGAGGGTCCGCCTCTCATCACGCATATTTTTTCCGGCAATGTCCCCAATCCGGCCATCGTGAGTTTTATTTTGGGGATGCTCGTCAAAAGCGCGAATCTCGGCAAGGTTTCGAGCGAGGACGAAGGATTTTTGGACATTTACCTTGAGTCTCTGAAGGCATGGGATAGGCGTTTGGCCAGCACTAATTTTCTTCTTGCTCCGAAGGACAGAAAATCAGCGTCGCAGGCTATTCAACGCTCGGATCTGGTTATCGCCTATGGCAGTGGCGAATCGCTGAAAGAGATTAGAAATCATGTCCCCGCCGCAACGCTGTTTGTGGGTTATGGCCATCGGATGAGCTTTGGAATATATACGAAGGAAGCCTTGAATAAAAAAAATCTGGAAACATTTGCTAAAAAAACAGCGCAGGATATTTGGATGGTGGATCAGAGAGGATGCTTGTCGCCGTCGGAGATTTTTATCGAGGCGGGCGGAGAAGTGCCGCTGACCGAATTTTCCGGAGCCCTGACCGGGGCGATGGAAAGGTTGTTTGCCGCAAAGGCGTGGCGTCTGCCTGCCGGCCCCGGCGGCGCGCAACTCATAGGATTTGGGGCAAGAAAAATGGTCCGCGTGCGTCCTGTACGAAAGCTGGAGACTGTTTCAGAGATTCTCGCGCCGTTTCAAAAATATTTGCAAGCCGTCTCTTTGGAAGCAAGCCCCGCGCGCCGAAAAAAAATCGCGGATCGTCTCTCGGCGATGGGTGTCAACCGAATTTGCCGATCCGGTAAAATGCAGCGGCCGCCCATCACCTGGCATCACGACGGGAAAACCAATCTCGCCTC
>CAYJXB010000028.1:0-9089 GCA_964374005.1 uncultured Planctomycetia bacterium | reverse complement strand
CATTTTTATCAGCCGCCGCGTGAGAACCCTTGGACCGGAAAAGTGGACCCCGAAGAGTCTGCCAAGCCGTTCCATGATTGGAACGAACGGATCACGAAGGAGTGTTACGAGGCCAATACGCACGCGCCTATCCTGAATGCCAAAGGAGAGGTGATCGCCCGCGTGAATAATTTCTCCAAGATCAGCTTTGATGTCGGCCCGACGCTCTTGTCATGGTTGCGAAGTAAAAACCCCGCTACTTACCGGGCGATTATTGAAGCTGACCGGGAAAGTTTTTTGAGCCATCACGGCCATGGGAACGCGATGGCGCAAGTTTACAATCACCTCATCATGCCGCTCGCGGCGAGGCGCGACAAGATCACGCAGGTCGTGTGGGGGATCCGTGATTTTGAATTTCATTATAGAAGAAAGCCGGAAGGAATGTGGCTTTCCGAGACGGCGGTAGATTATGAGACCTTAAACATTCTGGCGGACCATGGGATCCTTTTTACTATTTTATCGCCGCATCAAGCCAAACGCGTCCGTCATATCGGCTTTGCCAACCCTTGGGATACGACTCCTCATGAATCCGTCAATCCACGTCATCCCTACCGGATCCTGTTGGAAAGGGGGAGACACTTCCATGTTTTTTTCTATGACGCGCCAATCTCCCGCGCGATCGCGTTTCAAGGACTCTTGCATAGCGGAGACGACCTTGACCACCGCCTCTTGAACGGTTTTGGGCGCCGTCATCGGAAACAGCTTGTCTCTACCGCGACCGACGGTGAGAGTTTCGGACATCACCACAAGCACGGCGAGATGGCGATCGCTTACGGCCTGAAAAAAATCGAGGACCACCGGTTAGCTCGTTTGACCAATTTCGCCGAATTTTTGAAGTGGTCCGGCTCTGATTGGGAAGTGGACATCCACGAAAACAGCTCCTGGAGCTGCGCCCATGGGGTCGAGCGCTGGCGGGCGAATTGCGGGTGCCACGTTCATCACGAGGAAGGATGGAACCAGGAATGGCGGCGGCCCTTAAGGGATGCCTTTGATTTTTTGAAAAAGATCGCGGATGGCGTTTTTGAAGCGGAGACGGATCCGCTTTTGGAAGATCCCTGGCAAACGCGCAACAACTACATCGAAGTGATCCTCGATCCCGCGAAGAAAGAGAGATTCTTAAGTGAACATGCCAGAAAAAGTTTGAACGAGGAGGAAAAAGAAAAATGTTGTCAGCTTCTGGAAGCCCAGCGATGCTCGCTTTTCATGTACACGAGCTGTGCCTGGTTTTTTGACGACATCTCGGGCATCGAGCCCGTGCAGATCATGAAGTTTGCGCTACGGGCGATGGAGCTCGTGCAGCCTTATTATAAGGAAGAGATAGAAGGCCGGTTCCTGAAAATATTGGGTCAGGCAAAAAGTAATTATCCGGAACAGGGCAGCGGCGCGGATATTTTCAATCGTTACGTGAAGGCCGCCAAACAGTTCGCGAAAAAAGAGTTGGCGCATGGGCTTTAAGTGTGGAATCGTCGGTCTGCCGAATGTCGGCAAGTCCACTATTTTTAACGCGCTGAGCCGTGGATCGGCCCTTGTGGCCAATTATCCTTTCGCGACGATTGACCCCAATGTCGGTATTGTTGCGGTGTCTGACAAACGCCTTGACGTCCTCACCGAAATAGTCCCCACGCAGAAAGTAGTCCCGACTTCCCTTGAGATCGTGGATATCGCTGGAATCGTGAAAGGCGCTTCTCAAGGAGAAGGGCTTGGCAATCAATTTTTGAGCCACATCGCGGAAGTGGACGCGATCATTGAGGTGGTGCGCTGCTTTGAGGGGACTGACATTATCCATGTGAGCGGCAGCATCGATCCTTTGCGGGATATCGAGGTGATCAAGACCGAGCTCATCTTGAAGGACATGGAAGTTTTGGCGAAACACAAAATGCGTTATGAGAAGCTCGTCAAATCCGGTGATTCCGCCAAAGGCGGATCCGCCTCAGGCGGAAATAAAGCGTCGCAGATCATGCCGCTCTTGGACCGCTACGAGAAACTCTTTAATGAAGGAAAAACGGCAAGGCAGCTCACTTTAAGTGAAGACGAGAAAACGCTCTTAAAGGAAGTGCATTTTTTGACCGGCAAACCGATCCTTTACGCCGCGAATGTCGCGGAGGAAGAGCTGGGGAAACCGGAATCGGCTCATACGGCATCGGTAAGAAAAAAGGCCGAAAGTGAAGGTGCCGCGATGATCGTGATTTCAGGAAAGGTCGAGGAGGATATTTCGAAGCTCGAGGCGGGCGAGCGCGAGGAATTCTTGAAAGCGATGAATCTGAAAGAGTCGGGCCTCGATCAGCTGGTGAGGGAGGGGCATAAGCTATTGCATCTCATCACCTTCTTTACGGCGGGCGAAACCGAAAACCGCGCCTGGACGGTCGAAAAGGGCGCGACCGCGCCGCAAGCCGCCGGAAAGATCCACTCGGATTTTGAAAAGGGATTTATCCGCGCCGAGGTGATCGCCTATGACGACTTTGTCAAATACCGCGGGGAGCAGGGCGCAAAAGAAAAAGGCCGCTTTCGCCTCGAAGGAAAAGAGTACGTCGTCCAAGACGGCGACATCCTGCACTTCCGCTTCAGCGTGTGAGAGGCGCAGGGCCTGGCTCGCATTGTTCTCACGCGGACGCTCAGTTTGCCCCGCCGAGGCAAACTTCGCTCGGAGATTCGGCTCGCGGTGTATTTAGGTGTTCCATGGCGCTCGCCTCATCTACGCCGCTTTGAGAACAAAGCTCGCCACCCGCGCCCTTCATTACCTCAGCTTAATTTTTGGAAGAGATAATCCTTCGAATATAAGTCAGGGAGTTAGTTTTTTTAACAGTAGCTCGTTATCCATGATGGCTTGTTTGAAATAAAAAAACTTGACACATTTTACAAATCGGCTATACTAGTAGCAGTTATTCTATTTACGGAAGGAGATTAACATGGGATTTAGTTTTGAGAAATTTGAAGATTTCGGCAAAAGATACAGTAATTACACCATCAGCATCTCAAGAAGCTTTGGCATTGGTCTCAATGCCGGGTTTTATCATAAGGAGAGAATCAAAAAATTCAAAAATGTGGTTTTGCATTTTGACCCCAAGAAGAGAGCCATTGCCTTCGATTTTACTAATGATGACTCTGAAAAGGGGAAATTTAAAATCTCCCATGGTGATAATTCGGGATCAATAGTCGCGCGTTCTTTTTTTAAGGCGAAGAGTATTGATGTAGAAACTAACTCAGGAAAATATCAACCTAAGATTTTTGAAGACAAAGCAGCCGGAAAGCTATTTTATATTATTCTAAAATCGTAAAATTTGCCCTGAAGCACAATGGATGTGCATCGATATTTCGAGTGTTTGCTCTTCCCGGGCAGCACGTATCGAAGGTTGAAGGTTCAACTCCTTCCAGGGCAACCATATTATACATGATAAAGTTTTTTATTCAACGCTTAAACCGTAAGCTAGACGACACCCGCGCAAGAACAAAGCTCACCACCAGCCTAGAAAGGACTTCTCCGAGAGCGGCATTAAAGAAGTGAGCCGTTTATCCTTTTGTCCGACTTTGCGCCGCTTGTGGTTATGAGGTAAGTGGCAAGGGAGACGGTGAGGAGAACGGCCCTATAGTACACGCTAGCCGGCGACGACCCGAGGGCTCCCGCCACTTACGGAATAACCACGCGCACGGAGGACAAAAGGGTAAACGGTGAGCTAAATTCTCGACACCTACAAGGGTTTCAGTTACAATAATTGCCACCTTTATAACCGCATGTTAGGGAAGGAGCGTTAGGCGTGGTCACGATTTCGGAAGGAAAATTAAAAAGTTTAGAGGCGGTGTCGGATAAGAAAGGAATTATCCGTGCCGCGGCGATGGACCAGCGCGGGTCGCTGCGGAAGTCGATCGCGAAGGCCAAGGGCGTCAGCGACAAGGAAGTGACGCCGCAGATGATGTCCGAGTTTAAGATTGCGGTGACGAAAGTCCTCACCCCCTACGCGAGCGCGATCCTTTTGGACCCGGAGTTCGGCCTCGAGGCCGCCCGTCAGCGCTCGAAGAACGCGGGGCTTCTTTTAGCCTATGAAAAAACCGGTTATGACGCGACGGGCCCGGGGCGCATCCCAACATTTCTTGATGGTTACAGCGCGAAGCGCCTTAAACAAGAGGGCGCCGATTGCGTGAAAGTCCTTCTCTATTACTCGCCGTTTGATGATCCTAAGGTCAATCAGAAAAAACATGAGATCATGGAGCGTATCGGCAAGGAATGTGAAGAGGCCGATATCGCCTTTTTCCTCGAGTTTGTCGGCTATGATCCCAAGGGCGGTGATGCCAAAGACTTGGCCTACGCAAAACAAAAACCGGACATCGTGATCAAAAGCATGGAAGAGTTTTCGAAAGACAAATATAAAGTGGATGTTTTGAAGGTCGAGATTCCCATTGACGTGAAGTACCTGAAGGGCTCGAAAGCATTTAACGGAAAAGAAGCAGCCTATGACTTGGAAAAGGCCAAGGCGATCTTTAAACGCCAGGACGAGTGTTCGAGAAAACCGTTTATTTATCTTTCGGCCGGTGTCAGCGACGATAGCTTTAGGGAGAGTCTGGAGCTGGCGGTCAGTGCGGGTGTTAATTTTGCCGGCGTTCTTTGCGGCCGTGCCACCTGGAAAGACGGGATCCCCGTCTACGGCCAGGGCGGAGCCAAGGCATTGGAGGCCTGGCTCTTGGACCAAGGTGTAAAAAATATTCAAGCGCTCAACGCCGTATTGGACAAAGGCGCCAAGCCCTGGCACGCGCGCTATGGCGGCCGGGATAAAGTCCAGGCGGCGACCAGGGCATTGAGGTAGTTTTGGCGATAAAAAAAGATTATTATGAGGTCTTGGGTGTCAATGAACGCGCCTCGCTGGATGAGATCAAGAAGGCCTACCGGAATCTCGCCAAGAAGCACCACCCCGACGCCAATCCCGGCAACAAATCCGCCGAAGAAAAATTTAAAGAGATTTCCGAAGCGTATTATGTCCTGAGTGACGCCAAAAAGCGCCGTGATTATGATGCTTACAAAGAAAGCGGCTTCTCCGCCGGAGGCGGACCAGCCTCTGGCTGGCAAGGCGCTCAAGGGTTTGATTTCGAGGAGATCCTGCGCGCGTTTCGGGGCGGCCAGGGTGGCGGCGGGAGAAGGACCACAGTTCATTTCGGCGGCGGCATGAGAGGCTTCGAAGGCATTTTTGGAGATATTTTCGGCGGTGGGCGTGAAAGCTATGGCGGCGAGGAAGAAATAGAAAGACCGGTCTCGGCCGACACCGCGGCGACGCTCAAAATCTCGAAATCGCGCGCCCAAAAAGGCGGGGAAGTCAGTTTCAGCATGAGCGACGGGAAAAAGATCACCGTGAGGATCCCCGCGGGGATCAACTCGGGGAAGAAACTTCGATTGACCCGGCAGGGAAGCTTGTGCCAAACCTGCGGGCATCCCGGCGATTTGATTTTGACAATTAAAGTGGAATAGAAAGGTCTTACGATAAAAAAAATATTCATTTACTTTTCGCTAGCCATCTTGGCAGTCCAGCTGAACGCCGGCTGCGGACAGAAAAACACCGCTCAAACCCCGGAGCAGGAAACCCCCGCGGCGAAGTCCGTTTTTGATCCTTCAACCGCCGGGACGCTCAAAGGAAAAGTAAGTTTCGGAGGTGTCGTCCCAGCACCGCAAGCCATCCCCATTCAAGGCAATCCGGAATGCGCGGCGTTTCATCCGGGCGGAAAGATCGCCTCCGAGGAACTGCTCACGAGCGAAGGAGGCTTGCAGAACGTCTTTGTTTATATAAAGGAAGGTCTGGAAGGACAGCATTTTGACGCGCCATCGGATCCGGTGACACTCTCAAACAAAAAATGCGTGTATGTTCCGCATGTGAGCGGCGCGCAGGTGGGACAGCCCGTCGTCCTCCTGAATGAAGACCCCACGCTCCATAATATCCATTCTTACGCCAAAACGATGAAACCTTGGAACCTCGGACTACCGTTTCAGGGCATGAAGCAAATAAAAAAATTCGAATCGGCGGAGGTCATGGTGACTTTAAAGTGCGATGTGCATCCGTGGATGATCGGCTATGTGGGTGTCTTGCCGCATCCGTATTTTGCTGTCACGAATTCCAAAGGCGAGTTTGAAATAAAAAATCTGCCGCCCGGAGACTATGCGGTCGAGGCCTGGCACGAAAAACTGGGCGTTCAGCGGAGAAATGTATTAGTGAAAGCAACAGAGACCACAGAGACAGAATTCAGATTTGCAGGCTGAACGCCTATTGCGAGGAACGAAGTGACGAAGCAATCTGATTGATAACTCAGATTGCCACGCCACGCCTGCGGCCACGCTCGCAATGACGTGTAAAAATTAAAAGTTCGCGCCGACTTTGCCTGCGACCTTGTTCACAAGATGCCAGACCAAAACGACGCCGATCACGAATGCCGCGAAGACAGCCGCAAGGCTGAACGTGGGCAGGTGACTCGCCGCTGCCATGCAGAAAAGCATCGGGACGGATAAATAGGTATTGAGGCGCGAAGCTAAAGACGCGCGCTTCGTCAGTCCGGCCATTTCCGGGGGCGATTGGCCCATTTTTGTCCAAGTGATCAGTTTTTTCTGCGCCGGCCAGATGATGAACCAAACGTTGAACCACATGATACTGCCCAAGAGCGCGCCCAAAGAAATCCATTGGCCCCAGGTGGAGGTGAAGAGGCCGCCGGTGCCGGTCAGTCCCGCCTGATTCAAGTGGAGTTTGGCGGCGATGTATAACCACCCGGTGATAAAGGTGATCATGGCGCCCCAGCGGAACCACCACAGCGCGCGCGGCATGAGCTGTGGGACCACGAGTTTCTTCGTGTTCGCGTCCATGGTTTTGGCGAAAGGCCCGTTGACAAAGTTAAAGAAATAAAGAAGCCCGATCCAGATGATGCCGAAAATGAAATGGATCCAGCGTAAGAGGAATAAGAAAATCGTCGCACCGTCTAAGGCTATCGCTTCAGGCATGGGCTCTCCTTTGTTGGACTCATTTTCATTTTATCAAGGCGGATTGGTGAAAGCAATCATTAAAAGAGTAAACTGGGTGACGGATCTTGGCAGCCGCCAAGGATTATTCCTCCGCGGATACGCTCCGGCGCCCCGCCGAGCGTGGCTCGGGGTCCTGCCGCTGCGGCAGCTCGTTGTTTTGACAAGTGCTTCGCCTTGTCAAAAAACAAGCGCTCTGCCTTCGCGTCACCCCTCGCCATTCAGCGCTACCCGCGCCCTATTTTAAGTTTTACACCGCAAGCAATACTAAGTGACAGCGCTTGGCCGTGGCCTGGTGGCCACAAGCCGGCTAGCGCCGTCTTCGCGTGACTGACGTCACACGCCAAGTGGGGGAAAGAAAAAGGGCAGACGCTGTCCGAAGGGGAGGTATTCGTTTTTTAATGCCTCCCCGCGGGACTGCGTCCGGTATGCTAGGTAGTGGTAGGATGGAGTATGCTTAAGCCAAACGTAAACGTTATCGGTATTGGAATCGGTCTTGTGGGGGCTGGCTCGTTAGCTCTATTTCCATACAACAAAGAGCTTGCTTATTTCTGTATCGTAATTGGGGTGGTCTTTTTTGTTTGGGGTTTTTTACCATTTGCTAAAGAACGGCCAAAGCTCAGGTTTTTGGAATCTGGTAAGCGTCCTGATGGTCCACCAAATAAAGAAATGATAATGAGAATATTCAATGATGGCGCAAGACTATCAGAAAACTCGGTAGTTTGGATGGGCTTTGTTTCATTTAACGAGAGTAAGGATTATACGAAAGACAGGATTTATTGGATTAAAGCTAAGAATCAATACCATATTTCAAGTGGGAATTCCCAAGCGTTCTCTTTTGATATTTCAACCAAGGACGATCTTGAAGCTATTGAAAAATCAACCTTTAGAGTTATGTGCGTTCAAAGCAAACAATTTCCTAATGGCATTTTTACTAGGATTCGTTATACAGATACTCTTGATGAAAAAAATCAAAAGTGGTGGCCTTACGATATAAATCAAGGCGTGATAGACCAACTTCATGTTGCAGGGGTAAATTCATTGATAAAGAAACTTAGAAAAGAGGGGAAGCCCCGAGTGACTGACGAAAATTCTTCTCATAAACCGGACCATATACCGGACCAGGTCCCAAACGGCCAAAAGCTGAAAGCCCGCCGAAGCTTTAATGGCGGGGGGAGAGGTTAGAAAACCAATCGAAGCGGGTCGCGTGAGCGAGACGCAGTTGCGAAGCAACGGCTGATTTATCAGCCATTCGATTGCTGGCGGTGTTGAGTTTTGTGTGGTAAACGAGATTGCTTCGCCACGGCTGTTGCGCAGGCTCGCAATGACATATTGGCGGGCGGCTTGGAAAGGTGAGCCGTTTCGGCTTTTTGTCCGACTTGCGTCCGCTTGTGGTTATGAGGTAAGTGGCAAGGGAGACGGTGAGGAGAACGGCCCTATAGTATACGCTAGCCGGCGACGACCCGAGGGCTCCCGCCACTTACGGAATAACCACGACGCCGGAGGACAAAGAGCCGAACGGCGAACCGTACGCGAGTCAGGACCCGCCCGGGATGCAAGAACAAAAAGGAGAAAATGTCATGAGCACTAAACAGAAGGCCCCGTTCGTGTTGGAGATGCAGCCCGGTGATTATTTCTGGTGCGCTTGCGGCGAGTCTGAAAAACAGCCCTTTTGCGACGGGTCGCATGCCCGCAAGAATACAGGCAAAACGCCGATCAAAGCCACTATTGACGTTGCAAAGAAAGTCGCCTGGTGCGGCTGCAAAGAGTCCGCCAATAAACCTTTTTGCGACGGCACTCACAGGAAGTTATAATAAACCCGACGCAATCCCGTAGGTTTGGGATGTTTTTGAAACAATTATGGTTGGGCCTACCAATGGCCTCTTTATTTTTGGGAACAGCTCACGCCTCAACTCAAGATCCGCGGGATTCAGACAGCCCTTTCGGAGTCTTGGACTTTTTGGCTTGGGACCACGGCTGGAACAATCATCAGTACGATCCGGACAAAATTGTCAAGGCCGCCGACCTCATGAAAGAGGCCGGCGTCTCTTTCGTGCGCATGGACTTT
>CAYJXB010000027.1:14569-18415 GCA_964374005.1 uncultured Planctomycetia bacterium | reverse complement strand
CGGAAGTTGCCAAGAAAGATTTTCAGGTGATCTCGAAAGAAGCGACGATCGCCGACGTGGTCCGTAAATTTAAAGAAACCAAGTGCGAGATCATTGTCGTGCAGGACAAGAATAATAAAGTCATCGGAACGATCAGCCCATCCGACCTTGACGATCATGCCAGAGCTTAGGCGGGACCCGGTGATCGGTTATTGGACGATTATTTCCACCGAGCGGTCCCGTCGTCCGGTTGAATTTATGCCGCGGGACATCGTGGAGGAGCGCCCCTGTCCTTTTTGCGAAGGCAAAGAGTCCGAAACCACTCGCGAGATTTACGCGATCCGGAAAAGCGGATCCAAACCCAACGGTCCGGGGTGGATTGTTCGGACCATTTCAACCTTGAGGCCACTTTTATCCCCCGAATCGAGATCCGATCGTTTTGGGCAGGGTATTTATGACCTGATGGAAGGCGTGGGACTGCATGAGCTTGTGATCGAAAGTCCCAGGCACGATCATAGTCTGGATGAGCTTGAGCTCACCGACCTAGAAAAAGTGGTCCAGGCCTATATCCAACGATTAAACGCAATCGGGAAAGACAGGCGTTTTAAATACGCGTTGTTATTTAAAAACCACGGCTTGATTTCGGGATCGGCGCGTGACGTGATTCACCATACACGGTCTCAATTAATCGCCACGCCGGTGACGCCCAAACGCGTCAAAGAAGAGCTGGTCGCGGCCAAGAGCTATTTTGAGCGCCTGGGGGCTTGCGTGTTTTGTGATATTCTTCGCCAGGAGGCTGAGGAGCGCGCAAGAGTGGTCGCTCAAAACAAGGCGTTTTTCGCGTTCTGCCCGTTCGCTTCCAGGGCCCCTTTTGAGGTTTGGATCTTGCCCAGAAAGCACCAGGCCGATTTTGCAAGACTCGATACGGCACAGCCTCTTGATTTCGCTTCTATTTTAAAGGAATGTTTGACAAAAATCAGGATCCTTTTGAACGACCCGCCTTATAATCTTATTTTGCACACGGCTCCCTACCGGCATGCGCCGAAAGAGGGTTATTGGAAAACCATCGAAGAGGATTATCATTGGTATTTACAGATTTCTCCGCGATTGACGCATGATGCCGGCTTCGAGTGGGGGACCGGCATCCATATCAATCCCACGCCTCCGGAGGATGCCGCCTATTTATTGAGAGACGTCAAAACACCGGAACGGAGCCGCTAATGTCTCAACTGCGAAAAGACCCTGTGACCGGCCGGTGGGTGATTGTCAATGTGGACGATCCTAAGCAAGCCGATTTCTTTAAGACAGGATCCCATAAAAAATCCAGCAAGACCTGCCCATTTTGTCCCGGCAATGAATCGATGACGCCGTCGGAAATTATGATCTTGAGAAAAAAATTAAAACCCAAAGAACTTTTGGGTTGGTCAGTCCGCGTGATTCCCAATAAATTTCCCGCGCTTCGCATCGAAGAAAATCCTGCCAAAGCGGGTATCGGCGTTTATGACAAAACCGGCGGTTTCGGCGCGCATGAGGTAATCATTGAGACCCCCGATCATCATCAGGAGCTATGGGATTCGCCTCTGGAGCAAGTGGAACTGGCTTTGCGGGCATTTCGCGACCGTTGTCTGGATTTGAGGAGAGACTCGAGGTTCCAGTATATTTTGATCTTTAAGAATTACGGTGCCCAGGCCGGGGCCAGTCTTGAGCACCCTCATTCGCAATTGATCGGGCTTCCGATCGTTCCGTCCAGGGTTGCGGGGGAAGTCAAGGGAGCGGCCAGGCATTTTGAGTCCACCGGTCGCTGCATTTATTGCGACATGTTGGCTCAGGAGCGTCATGAAAAAAAATTCACGGTTCATGAAGAAAATGGATTTTTGACGTTGTGCCCTTTCGCCTCACGATTTCCATTCGAGACCTGGATCTTACCGGTCTACCACGAAGCGAGCTTCGATGCCATCACCGACCATAACCTAGCGGCGCTGGCGGGCGTGTTGAAGGAAACGCTATTAAAAATTAAGAAGGCCTTAAACGACCCCTCGTTTAACCTGATGATTCATACGATTCCGATCTACGGGAAAGAATTCGAAAGCTATCATTGGCACATTGAAATCATCCCTCATTTGACGCGTGTGGCGGGTTTCGAGCTGGGGACTGGCTTCTATGTAAACGCGACCTCACCGGAGCTTGCTGCAAAGACTCTCAAGGCAAGCCGTGACTTTTATTCTTAACCCTGTTACAATAAAGGGCTTATGACCCCACCACCTCTTTTTCAATCCAAAGGATTGATGAATTCGCCTCGGTCGAATTCTTTTGTCCCCCCACTTATTTTGTTCGCGAAGCGAACTGATTGCTTTGCAATCGTAAAAAATAAGTGGTGGGGCGAAACAAAAGAGGTGGTGGGGTGAAAAAAGTCTTTATTCAGGCGTTTGTCAGCATTTTGTTTATAGCCCTTCTTTTTTACCTGATGCGGGGGGATTTTCCAGAGATCCTGCATGCCTTAAGGAATGTCGATCGGCCTCTTTTTGCGTGGGGGTTTCTTATCTGCTTTTCCACGGCGCTGATTTTGGCAAGGCGCCTGCAGCTCATTTTTATCGCTGAGGATGTCCCGATAAAGATGTCAGACGCGTTAAACCTCACGTTTGTCGGCTATTTTTTCAATAATTTTCTTCCGACCTCGGTGGGCGGGGATATCGTGAAGGCGATGTGCGCGGCGCGGATCACCGGAGTGCCGGTGAAGTCCGTCACCTCGGTGCTGATGGACCGGATTTTAGGGCTTTTTACGTTTATCCTCATTCCGAGCGTCAGTTTTTTATTTTTTCTCAAGAAAATCAATAATCCCTGGGTGCCTGTCCTGATCTATTCTTTTTTAGCGGTGGCGGTGTTCTTTTTTATGCTGCTTTTTAACCGGAAAATTGCAAGGCAATTTCGATGGATCGAGTGGTTTTTAAATTATTTCCGTTTAGGAAAAAAGATCCGAAAGATCTACGAGGGAATGCACAATTTCAAGAAACATAAGGGCGTGATCGTCCAGGTGATGGTCCTTTCGATTGTGGGCCAGAGCGTCAACATTTTTGCAGTCTACCTGATGGCATTGGCGCTGGGGGCGCGCGCGAACCCTGTCTATTTTTTTCTTTTGGTGCCGATCGTTCATCTAATGAGCATGGTCCCGTCGTTAAACGGGCTGGGAATTCGTGAGAGCGCTTACACCTATTTTCTGGCGCCCTTCATCGGAAAGGAAAACGCTTTCGCGATCGGCATTTTGTGGTTGGCGGTGCTTTTTTTGTTGAGCCTGATCGGCGGCATCATTTATCTTGTCCGCCACGATTATCACATTCGTTTCAAGGAGGTGGTTGCTTCATGAAAAAGATATTAGTGATCCATGGGCCTAATCTGAATCTGTTGGGCCGTCGTGAACCCGAAGTCTACGGGTCGGTGACGATTAAAAAGATCAATGACGAATTAAAAAAAATGGCGAAGAAAGAAAAGGTTTCCCTGGAGATTTTTCAATCGAATCATGAAGGGGAGATCGTTTCAAAAATCGGCGCAGCACGCAAATCGGCGGACGTGATCGTGATCAATCCCGCCGGCTATACGCATACCAGCGTCGCGATCCGCGATGCGATCTCGGCCGTTAAGATTCCGACGGTGGAGGTTCATCTCTCGAACATCTACGCCAGAGAAGAATTCAGGCATCACTCATTGATTGCACCGGTGGCGGCCGGACAGATCTCGGGGTTTGGCGCGAAGAGTTATACGTTGGGGCTTTTGGCGGCTCTGAACCTAGCGACTACGAGGCCATCCGTTGCCTCGAGCGCTGTGCCGCGAGAGAAGACTCGCGGCCTTGTGGAACGGAAACCTAAAAAGTGA
>CAYJXB010000027.1:0-14469 GCA_964374005.1 uncultured Planctomycetia bacterium | reverse complement strand
AACGCCAGCGCATCGACGCGTTGCTCGTCAGCTCGTGGCCGAACGTGACTTACTTAAGCGGTTTTAACGGCACCGAGTCCTGGGTGCTGGTCTCTCCGAAAGGGTCGTATTTTATCACCGATTCCCGCTATCTTGAACAGGCGCAAAAAGAAGCGCGTGGGTTTCATGTCCTCTTGAGAGACAAGAAGGGTGTGGCCGAGATCGTGGCGGATCTTGCGCGGAAGAGAAAATTGCGGTCGGTCGGATTTGAGGCGCCGGTGGCGACCTACGCGTTTTACAAAGCCCTTGAAAAATATTTGAGCAGAAGTAAGTTAGTCGCGACGCGCGGCCTTGTGGAACGTTTAAGAGAAATTAAGGATAGCACGGAAATTCAACGGCTCAAGGAGTCCGCCCGTATTGCGGTAGAAGGGTTTCATTATGTACGCCACACCGTCAGGCCGGGAATGAGGGAGCGCGAAGTTCAGGGAAGGTTGGAATACTTTACAAAATCGTTGGGCGCCGATAAACCGGCTTTTGATATTATTATTGCTTCTGGAGCCCGGGCCTCGATGCCTCATTGCCAGACGAATGAAACCATAATCCGAGACGACAATATGGTCTTGGTGGACATGGGAGTGGTTTATGAGGGCTATCATTCGGATTTGACCCGACCCATTTTTTTAGGTAAAATGAGCTCCTTACAGAAAAAAATCTTCAACATCGTTTGGAAAGCCCAGCGATCGGGGATTAAGAAGGCCCGCCCAGGGGTGGCCGCGAAAGAAGTCGACGCGGCATGCCGTCGGATCATTACAGAGAAAGGCTATGGCCGCTATTTTGGCCATGGCACGGGGCATGGCGTGGGCCTGGAAATTCATGAAGCGCCGACGGTTTCCTCCAAGAGCGATGTCATTTTGAAGCCTGGCATGGTGATCACGGTGGAGCCGGGTATTTATTTACCCGGAAAATTCGGCGTCCGAATCGAGGACATGGTTTTGATCACTAAAAATGGAAATGAGGTATTAACCCGTGATCTCGACAAGCCAGTTTAAAGCGGGCATTATTATTAAAATGGATCAGGAGCTCTTCGAGATCCTTGAATTTCAGCTCGTGAAAATGCAGCAGCGCCAGCCGATCGTGAGCACAAGATTGAGGAACCTGAAGACGGGGAGTGTCTTGGAACAGAAATTCAGATCGGGAGAGAAATTTGAAGAGGTTTATCTCGAGGACAAGCCGATCCAGTATCTTTATCACGAAGGAAAGACCTACCATTTTATGGATTCAGAGGCTTACCACGAGATCGTCGTGGACGCGGCGCTCTTGGGAGAGAAGGTCAATTATCTGATGGAGAATTCGGAGGCGGTCGGACGGTTTTCAGGCGAGAAATTGATTTCCGTCGAATTGCCCGCCTCCGTGGTTTTGTCCGTGACGGAAACCGATCCCGGCGTTCGCGGCGACACAGCCAAAAGCGGCACGAAGCCCGCGAAAGTGGAAACGGGTGCCGTCATCAAGGTTCCGCTTTTTGTAAGCGGGGGCGACAAGATCAGAGTCGATACACGGACCGGCCAATACATCGAGAGGGCCTGATGACCCCACCACCTCTTTCAGAGACGACGCTTAGTAAACGTGCTTACGTTTATCTAATACGTAGTTTGAAGAATCGCGAATTTTATTTAGGATGGACTACGAATTTAAAGCGTCGGCTCGACGCGCATAATATGGGTTTAAATCGGTCTACAAAAAGCGGAGCACCTTTCAAGTTGGTTCATTATGAAACTTATGCAAGTTCGGAAGAGGCCAAGATTCACGAACGTAAATTAAAACATAATCCTAATATGTTTTATCATTTCAAAAAACGTGCACTTTTATGCGCGTCTAAGCCGCATGGCTTGAAAGAGGTGGTGGGGTGAATATCAAAGAAATCAAAGAGATGATCCAGCTGATGAACGAAAATGATCTCACCGAGCTTGAGTTGGAGCAGGACGGATTGAAGATTCGTCTAAAGAAAAACGCGTCCGGTTTCATTGAACAATCAATCGTTCGCGAACCGCGGCCGATGGAGGGTTCTCATCCTGCCTCTGCGGCGGACATCAAAGAAACGGTAAAGCAGGCTCCCCCCACGGCCAAGCCCGTGATCAAATCGCCGATGGTGGGCACTTTTTATGCTGCTCCCGCGCCCGACGCTCAAGCCTTCATCCGGGTGGGATCGCAGGTGGAAGTGGGGCAAGTCGTATGCGTCATCGAAGCCATGAAACTCATGAATGAAATCAAATCCGAAGTTCGCGGGAAGATAGCAGAGATTCTAGTCAATAACGGCGATCCTGTCGAATTTGGCCAGTCGCTCTTTTCCCTCGAATAAAACCCCTTTAAACTCGAAACGGTGCTTGTTAGATGTTTTCAAAAATATTAGTTGCCAACCGTGGTGAAATCGCACTTCGCATTATTCGCGCCTGCAAGGAAATAGGTGTACGGACAGTCGCGATTTACGCCGAGCCCGACAGCCAGTCCTTGCATGTTCATCTGGCGGATGAGGCGGTGTGCATCGGCGCGGCGCCTTCTTCGCAGAGTTATTTGAATATTCCGGCCATTATCAGCGCCGCGGAGATCACCGACGTGGACGCAATCCATCCAGGGTATGGTTTCCTCGCGGAAAACGCTCACTTTGCCGAGATCTGCGAATCCTGCCAGATCAAATTCATCGGCCCTAGCCCTCAAGCGATCCGTTCGATGGGAGACAAAATGGCGGCCAGAGAGACGATGAGGAAAGTGGGAATTCCCATCGTGCTGGGGGGGCAGGAAATTATTAAAAATAAGGAAGAAGCGCTTCGCCTCGCAAAGAAAATCAAATACCCCGTGATTATTAAAGCCGTGGCGGGCGGCGGCGGGCGCGGCATGAGAGTTTGCCACAACGACGTGCGTCTCGTGAGCGCTTTGATGACGGCACAGCACGAGGCGGAGGCGGCTTTCGGCAACCCGGCGGTTTATATCGAGAAGTATCTTGAGAAGCCCAAACACATCGAATTTCAAATATTGGCGGATACCCACGGCCATACCGTGCATCTTTATGAAAGGGACTGCACGATCCAAAGGCGCCATCAGAAACTCTTGGAGGAGGCGCCTTCGCCGTCGGTCGACTGGAAATTAAGGAAAAAAATGGGTGACATGGCAGTCAAAGCGGCGCGCGCGGCGAATTACGTGAACGCGGGAACGATTGAGTTCTTGCTGGATGATGACGGGAGATTTTACTTTTTGGAAATGAACACGCGCGTCCAGGTCGAGCACGGGATCACGGAGCTCGTTACCGGGATTGATATTGTGAAAGAGCAGATCCGTATCGCGGCCGGAGAAAAGCTGTCCATCAAAAGGCAGGATAAGATTCCTTTAAAAGGCCACGCGATGGAATGTCGGATCAACGCCGAGGATCCCGCCAATGATTTCATACCGTGCCCCGGAAAGATCGATCGGTTCAATGTTCCCGGAGGGCCCGGAATCCGCGTGGACACCCACGCGTATGCCGGCTACACGGTCCCGCCCTACTATGATTCGATGATTGGAAAGCTGATGGTGCTGGGCCGGAACCGGGGGGAAGCCATCAGCGTGATGCAGCGCGCGCTGGAAGAATTTATTATTGAGCCCATTAAAACGACGATTCCGCTCCACCGGGAAATCATGAAGAACCCGATATTCAGGCGGGCGCAAATGTACACCGATTTTATTCAACGATTGCTCGGGGAATGGACCGATAAAAATACGGACGAAAGCGCATGGCAACCCGTTTTGGAAAAGGAGAGGTAACATGAGGATCGGCATATTAACCGGCGGCGGTGATTGTCCCGGCTTGAATCCCGTCATCCGCGCTGCGGTGAGGACCGCGATTCACGAGGGTTATGAGATCGTCGGGATTCAAAACGGTTGGAGGGGGTTGGTGGAGGGCAATGACAAGCCTTTAGACTTGAGCGCCGTTTCAGGAATTCTACACCGCGGGGGGACCATTCTCGGCACGAGCCGCTCAAACCCTTATAAGGATCCGGCGTCCCTAGAGAGCGCCAAGAAAAATTTTAAGGTGATCGGGCTTGACGCGCTGATCGCGATTGGCGGAGAGGATACGTTGGGGGTCGCGGCGAAGCTTTATAAGGAAGGATTTAGGGTTGTGGGAGTGCCCAAGACGATCGACAATGATTTGTCAGGCACGGATTTCACTTTTGGTTTTGACACCGCTGTGAATATCGCGATGGAGGCGATTGACCGCCTTCATACGACGGCCGAGAGCCATCACCGGATCATGGTCGTGGAGGTGATGGGAAGACACGCGGGTTGGATCGCGCTTCATTCCGGGATCGCCGGCGGCGCCGATCTTATTTTAATCCCCGAGGTGCCAATCAAGATGAGCGAAGTGGTTGAAGTGATCCGGAGGCGCAACGACCGCGGAAAAAAATTTTGCATCATTGTTGTCGCCGAGGGCGCGAAGTTTGAGGGCTCGGAAATAACGGTGGAGCAACGCTTGGACGAGTTCGGGCATGTCCGGCTTGGCGGGATCGGGGAGCTCTTAGCAAGAAAGATAGAGGAAGTGACCACCTTTGAAACCCGCGTAACCGTTTTGGGCCATGTCCAGCGGGGCGGCAGCGCGACGGCATTCGACCGCGTGCTTGGGACCCGATTTGGCGAGAAGGCGGTGCAACTGGTGAAGCAGAAAAAATTCGGCCAGATGGTTGCGCTGAAGGCGAACGAAATTATCTCCGTTCCGATAGAAGTCGCGGTCGGTAAATTGAAAACGGTTGATGCGGCATTTTATGAGATGGCCAAGACATTTTTTGGTTGATAATGCGAAATAAGATCATCCAGGACATTCAGGAAAATATCAGCGTGAAAGAGCAGTTGGTAAAATCCAGCGTGCCCTTGATCGAGAAGGCCGTTGGAGCGGTTCATCAGGCGCTAAAAAACGGCAATAAAATCCTTTTTTTTGGCAATGGCGGCTCGGCGAGCGACAGCCAACATCTGGCCGCGGAATTTGTGGGGCGCTATGAAAAGGAAAGACGCGGACTCCCGGCGATTGCGCTCACGACGGACACCTCGATTCTGACCGCGGTCGCGAATGATTACGGCTATGACCGAGTTTTCGAGCGGCAGATTGAGGCCTTAGGTTTTAAAGGGGATGTGGCGTTCGGTATTTCCTCAAGCGGAAACTCGAAAAATGTTCTTTTGGGAATCAAGAAGGCTAGGGAGAAGGGGTTGTACACGATAGGACTGTCCGGCAGGGATGGAGGAGAGTTAAAATCCCTGGTGGATTTGTCTTTCGTCGTGCCGTCACAGAAGACGGCACGTATTCAGGAAGCTCACATCATGATCGGCCACATCATCTGCGAGCGAGTGGATGAGTTGCTTTGAGAAAACTGCAATCACTTAACGCGATCAGAAGGGCTTTGTCCCAAGACAGAAAAAAGGGCAAAAAAGTCGTGTTTACGAACGGCTGCTTCGATCTTTTACACGTCGGCCATGTGCGCTATTTGCAGCAGGCCAAATCGCTGGGGGACATTCTTGTCGTGGGGCTCAATCGCGACGCCTCGGTCCGCGGCTTAAAAGGTACTGGTCGCCCATTCACCCGCGAGAAGGAAAGAGCGGAGGTTCTAGGCGCGCTCGAAGCGGTCGATTACATTCTTTTATTTGCTGATAAAACACCGGAGCGCTTGATCCGAGCCATTCGTCCGGACACTCTTGTCAAGGGTGGCGATTGGAAGAAGAAAGATATTGTCGGCAGCGATTTTGTGAAGTCCTATGGGGGCAAGGTTCAATCCCTTGGTTTTGTGAGAGGTTTTTCGACGACGCGACTTATTCAGAAAATTAAAAGCGCGGCATGAAACGCAAAGAAATTTTGAGAATTTTGGACGCCAATTTTAATCGATCCCGCGAGGGATTGAGGGTTTGCGAAGAGATCGCACGTTATGTGATCGAGGACCCGTCGCTGGCGCGTTATTTAAAAAGAACGCGCCACGCCGTCAGCGATTGCCTGAAAAATATTTCCGTTCCTTTGTCGGACATCGTTGCTTCACGCGACACGGTTTCTGATGTAGGGCAAGCGTATTCCACCTTGGAGACGGCTCGCCGTGATGCGTTGGGGTTGTTCCTGGCAAATAGCGAACGCGTGAAAGAGTCTTTGAGGGTTTTGGAAGAGGTGTCGAAGTTCGTGGATCGTACGATTTCACAGCGGTTCAAAAAAACGAGATTCCATGTCTACTCTATCGAAAAAAGGGCGTTGCCAAAATTGGAAGCTTTACGTCATCGCCGACGCCAAGGCCGCCAAAGAAAAGCCGTTAACTGAGATCGTGCGGTCGGCTTTGGAGGGAGGGGCGGATGTCATTCAGCTGCGGGACAAAGAGGCTAGCGACCTTGAGCTTGTGGCGGCCGCGAAGGCGCTTTTGGAAATTACAAGACCAAAAGGCATTCCACTCATCATCAATGACCGTATTCAAGTGGCTAGAGACAGCGGCGCAGAGGGAGTGCATTTGGGACAGGAAGACGGAAGCTTGGAAGGCGCTCGCACGATTTTAGGATCCCAGGCGATTATCGGTCGCTCAACGCATAGCCGGTCGCAAGCGCTGGAGGCGCAAACCCAAGGGTTCGATTATATAGGAATTGGGCCCGTGTTTCAAACTCCTACGAAGCCGGACACTCCTCCCGTCGGGCTGAAACTCGTTCGTTTTGCCGCAAAAAATATTCACATTCCGTTTGTGGCCATTGGCGGCATTGACGTGGGGAATATCAGGGAAGTGCGGCGGGCTGGTGCGAAAGCCGTGGCGGTTGTGAGGGCAGTGGTGGCCGATGAGAACCCGAGGCGAGCCGCCAAAAAACTTGCCGATTGTTTAACGGAACGCGATAGAAATGTCTGATAGGAGTCATCGGGTGTTGGCCGTGGGTTCCGTGGCGCTGGATACCGTGGAGACCCCCTTTGGCAAAATCAAGGAAGCGCTCGGCGGATCAGCCGTTTTTTTTGGCGCGAGCGCGCGTTTTTTTTGCCCGATCTCCCTGGTCGCGGTCGTCGGCGATGATTTTCCGAAGAAACACCTCCGGCTGATCAAGGGCTTGGGCATCGATACGCACGGAATTGAGTTTCAAAATGGAAAAACTTTCCGGTGGCATGGATTTTACGATTACGACCTGAATAGCGCCAAGACCTTGAATACCCAGCTCAATGTATTTCGATTTTTCAAACCTAAAATTTCGGAAGATCATAAGAAAATCCGGCATGTTTTTTTAGCCAACATTGATCCTGATTTGCAGCAGTCGGTCTTAAGTCAGGTCAGGGACCCTGAGCTTGTCGCCTGCGACACGATGAATTATTGGATAGAAAATAAGAAAAAAAGTTTATTGAGATTACTGAAGAAAGTGGACATTTTTCTTTGCAATGACAGCGAAGCCAGGGAATTTTCCTCGGAATACAATCTAATCAAGGCGGCCCGCTGGATCCTGGATCGCGGTCCTAAGCTCCTCGTGATTAAAAAAGGCGAACACGGCGTCATTTGTTTTTCAAAAAAATTTCTTTTTTTGGCGCCGGCTTATTTATTGGAAAAGGTCTTTGACCCTACCGGCGCGGGTGATTCGTTTGCCGGGGGGTTTATCGGTTATTTGACCCGTTCTCCGAAGCTCAACGAATCCGTTGTCCGCCAAGCCGTGATTTATGGGAGCGTTCTGGCTTCCTATAATGTGGAGAGTTTTAGTTGTCATCGCTTGGCCAGGCTTCAATGGGTTGAAATTCAGCAGCGATACAGGCAATTCAGGAAAATCACGGAGTTTTGAAAAATCAAGCGGGTTTACAAATAACTCCAATGTAGGGGAAAAAGGATTGCGAAGCAATTTTTGCGGGTGTAGTTCAGTGGTAGAATGAAAGCTTCCCAAGCTTTAGATGTGGGTTCGATTCCCATCACCCGCTCCAGTTTTTTAATGAGCGGGTCCTAGGCCGCGAGTCTTCTCTCGCGGCACAGCACTCGGGGCAATGGATGGCCCCGTAGTTGCTAGGAATCGAAGATTCTTCGCCGAGGGTTTATTTTTAAATTATGCCCGAGGACGAATGCCATGGAGTTTTTGAACGGTCTGGCTTCGCCGAGGGTTTATTTTTAAATTATGCCCGAGGACGAATGCCATGGGTTTGACGCGGTCTGGCCCATCACCCGCTCCAAAGGATTAATAACCCCCTAAAGAGGAAGAAAGAGGAAGATTTTTATCAAGGGATTTGTTTTATCCGTCATTTGGGTTTTAATTATTTTTTTGACGGGATGCGCTCGTCAAGGGTATCATACTATCACTCGTTCGATGTCCGCAGACCCTCCAGGCGCGGCGTTGGGGGTCAGTCCGCATTTCAACTGGCCCGTCCCAGGGCACATTTTAATGCCATTTGGGACCAAGGAAGACGGCGTTTCGTTGAAGGGTGTCGTCATGACTTCGGGGGAAGGCGAGAAGGTGAGAGCGGCTCAAACGGGCCGAGTGATTCTGGTCGATGAGAAATTAAAAGGTTACGGCAAAACAATCATCATCGAACATGACAGTGACTTTTCTACGACGTACGCGAGAAATTCTGAAATCTTAGTCCAGGTGGGGCAGCAGGTGAGGCGCGGGGATCCCATCGCCGTGATAGGCCGCGCAACCCAAGGAGAATCGCCCCAGTTATATTTTGAGATTCGAAAACAAGCCAAAGCGGAAGATCCTGAGAATTTAATTCATGTTTAGCGATCCGGTGGTAGGAGAACATTTCTTCGGCCGCCAAGAAATTATCGATCTCCTTATCAAAAGAGCCAGCGCTTTGAAATCCGGCTACCGGCAGAATGTGGCGATTATCGGCCATCAGCAACTGGGCAAAACCTCTATTCTCCGTCATTTCCTTTCCTTGCATCAAGATCCCGATGTTCTTGCCATCTACGTAGAAATCAAGCTTCAGGCGCTGGATTATTTCATCGATCAGTTTATCCGTTCGTTGCTCTATCAAACCTTGATCCAAAAAGAAAATGTGAATCCGATGGAATCCTTGACCGATCTGATTGAGAAAGCTTCTTCTTTGATCCCGAAAACCGTGAAGCGAATCCAGGAGATCCGCGCTCTGTTACGGCAGCGGCACGCGGAAGAGGCCTATTCTAAATTATTCGAGCTCACCTCCAGTATCAAGGAAGAGACCGGCAAAAACTGCATCGTTATTTTGGACGAGTTTCACCGGTTGGGAGAATTTGGCGTCAAGGATGCTTTCTCCGGTTTCGGCAAGAGAATCATGGTGCAGAAGGATACGATGTATTTGGTATCCAGCTCTTCTTTTTCCGCAAGCCGCAGGATTCTTGCGGAGAAGCTGGCGTTGCTATTTGGAAATTTTGAGAGAATATATCTGGAGCCGTTTGATTTCGACGTCGCATTTGAATTTTTAGAAAAAAAATTGTCGCCGATAAGAATTTCGCGGAACCTCAAGCATTTTTTGGTGGCGTTTACCGACGGGCATCCTTTCTTTTTGGAGACGATCACGGCTCGTATCAGGGAAATGTCCGACGCGAAAGGAGAGACCGAGGTTTCCGGGAAAGTCATTGGGGAGGTTTTACTGAAGTTGTTATTCGAGTCCCAAGGAATCTTAAATCAGTTTTTTGTAAAACTGATTTCTCCCTGGACCCGCGCGGACTCCCGCGGAAGCCATCTGCTTATCTTGATAGAGCTCTCTAAGGGGAAGAACAAGTTGAAAGACCTGTCTCAGGCGGTTAATCGCAGTCAGAAAGAAACATCCAAACAAGTCCAAGAATTAATCGAACATGAATTGATCATTAAAACGGGCATGTTTTATCGTTTCCATAATAAAATTTTTAAGTTTTGGCTGAAGGAAGTCTACGAAAAGAAAGAATGGTCGCTTTTAGGCACGAGCGGCAAAGCGGAGGATTTTTTAAGGCGCCTCGAGGAGATGATTTCCGAATATGAGGAGCTCTTAAAAATCGACGTTTCCGAGAGAATCTTGGGGCTTTTTACGCTGTTTAGGAATGAGATCGTGGAATTTGGAGAAAAAAGAAGAAAACTCCCTCATTTCACCGAGTTGATCAAGACGGATGTCGAAACTTCTCACTTAAAGGGCAGCTCGCGAAGCGTGGTGGCTAAAGGGCACGGGCGGTGCTGGGTATGTAAGATTACGCAGGAGCGAGCGACGGAGAGCCAAGTCCAAGAGTTGGTCGGGGGAATTGATAAGAGTAAAAAAGATTCGTCCACCAAGGTATTGGTGGCGCTAAAGGGCGTGGATGAAAATGCAAAGCTCCTGGCCAAGGAGAAAAGGGTGCTGACGCTCGGCTTGTCGCGAATCAATCTATTGATGGAACTCTACGGAAACCCCCCTATCATTCAAACCCATTCCCAATGAAGCAACAAGTCATGAAGGTGGGTCGAAGGCAGCTGGAAAAAAGAGAGTTAAAGATCTTGGCGCCTTATGCGGCCAAGAGTTGTCAAAGCCGGGGCAGGGTTTACAAAGAAAGCGAGCACCCCTATCGAACCGCTTTTCAAAGGGATCGCGACCGGATCGTCCATAGCTCCGCTTTTAGGCGGTTGGAATACAAAACGCAGGTCTTTGTAAATCATGAGGGGGATTACTACCGGACGCGTTTAACCCACTCGCTAGAGGCGAGCCAAATCGCCCGGGTGATCGCGACGGTTTTAAGATTGAATGGTGATTTGGTGGAAACCATCACGCTGGCGCATGACCTGGGGCATACGCCGTTTGGACACGCCGGGGAGGATGAACTTCGGGAATTAATGAACGAACACGGGGGTTTTGACCATAACCTGCAAAGCCTGCGTATCGTGGACTACCTTGAGGAGAAATACCCAAACTTTCGGGGACTAAATCTGACCTATGAATCCCGTGTCGGCTTGTTCAAACATCCGGAGCTTTTAAAGCAGGCCCAGGCGAGAAAGATGGGCGTTTTTGAAAGTTTTAAATCACCCTCGCTTGAATCTCAAGTCGTGGATTTATCGGATGAAATCGCCTATGACAACCATGACGTCGACGATGGGCTTACCTCTGGGCTTATTCAGGAAGAGGAGTTGGAAAAACTGGAGCTTTGGAGGCGGGTTAAGAAAAAGACGGCGATTCCTCCCACGACCAAGCCCGAGGTGAGAAGGTATCAAATCATTCGCGGGCTCATTAACCTCGAGGTGACGGACCTGATCCAGCAAACGGCGAAGAATTTAGAAAAGTACGAAATCAAGCGTCCGCCGCAAGCGATGCAGAAGGACCGCTTTATCGTCGCGTTTAGCAATGAGTTGTCGGCCCAGCGTGAAGTGCTTCGGGAATTTTTGAAGGCCAGATTGTATTGTCATTACCGGGTGGTTCGAATGAGCGACAAGGCAAGACGCTTCATTCGCGCCCTTTTTGAGGTGTACCTGTCAAGGCCCGAACAGCTGCCGCCCGGAAGCCAGAAGCGCTTAAAAAGCGAGGGAGCCCACCGGGTGATTTGTGACTACATCGCCGGCATGACGGACCGATACGCGCAAAACGAATACCGAAAATTTTTTGAACCGTTCGAGAAAGTATAACCATGAAAAATTCACTGATGAACGATCGCGAGATTTTTGACTGCTTTATCCGTCACGAAAGCTTGAGGAAGCTGCGCGTGTCGTTTGATTTTTTGCTGGGGCACCCGCTGTGGTGGGCTTCGTTCAAGCTGAACGGAAATTCAAAGACGCTTAAGAATTTCATCGAGTCTTCTTACGAGATATGGCGCGACCCGAGAGTCAAGCAACTGCGTCACACGGACAAAATTTATTCCGCCATGCGCCGGCGGTCGAAAGAAACACGCCCTTTCTTGTTTAATACGTCCAAGGATCTGGTTCATTTTTGCCTGCCGCTGGTGGTCGGTAGGCGCGTGATTGGTTATTTTGGGCTTAGCGGCGTCAAAAAAGACGTTCGCCAAGAGGCGCTGAACCTTTTGTCCGGCAACCTTGGCTTGATTTTGGAAAATTGCTCGAAGACCGAGGAGCTGCGTCGTTTATCGGCGACGATCCGCCCGCGTGCCATCGCTTTATCCACGGTTCACACCGTGCACCGGATCATTAATTCCACGTTGAACCTGGACGAACTGGTTTCCCGATTGGCGCATCTGACCGCTCAAGTATTACGGGCGGACGCTTGCAATATCTATTTGGTGGATCAAACCTTGCAAAACAAAAGACGCTCCAAGCCGATGCGCTTGACGTGCAAGGCGTCTGTCGGCCCTGTGAAGCCCGTTGTGCGGCCAAATGTCGAGGGGCGCGTCGTCAAAACGGCTCGGACTATTTTACGAAAAAAATTGATCTGTATTCCGTTGATTGACGAGGATGTGATCGGCGTCATGACCGTGTCCCACAAAAAAGACAAAAACAACTTTACCTATTTCGACCAAGAGATATTGACGACCTTGGCCGAAGAAGCGGTGATCGCGATCAAGAACGCGCAGCTTTATGAAGAACAAAAAAAAGTGACGTTGGGCACGATTCAGTCTTTGGCGGTTATTCTCGGAACACGGATCCCAAGCGCCACCTCACCAGCAGCCTTTTTAAGAATCGCGCTCAAAATCGCGCAAGCGATGGGATTGAGTGAAGAAGAAACCCAGGCGCTTCATTACGCCACGCTGCTTAAGGACACCGCTAGGATTGGAATTCCTGACGAAATCTTGAGGAAGCCCGCAAAACTGACGGGTGAGGAATACCGTTTGCTGCGGGAACACCCTGTCAAAGGCGCAAAAATCGTGCAATCTTTTGAGAGTCTGAAACCGGTTGTCCCAATCATTCTTTATTCCAGAGAAAAGTATGATGGAACCGGGTACCCCAAGGGGTTGAAAGGCGAGAAGATACCGGTGGGGGCTAGGATTTTATCGGTCATCACCGCTTTTGAGGCGATTGTGATGGGAAGGCCCTACCGGGATCGGTCGTCGCTGAAAGAGGCGCTGGCCGAGATCACCAAAAACAGCGGCACTCAATTTGACCCCAAGGTCGTGGAGGTATTCATACGAGTGGTTCAGAAAATAGGCTATTCATGCTTATTGGGTAAAAAGGATCTCAAAAAAATTTATCTGAAATATAAGAAGACCGGTTCGTGAAGTTTAGGTCAGTCGTCCTTCTGATTGTCACGTTCTTTCTCCTATTGGCCGTGAGTTTCTGGGTTCCCTGGGAATGGGCCTGGGTCGACCGGATCAGCTCGGAGTTTTTAAGCCGGAGCTTGGGCGTTTCGGTCCACGTTCACCACGTGAAGGTCCGACGATGGTCCATGATTTCATTTGATTCGATAGAGCTGGCATTCGCCAATGAAAAAGCGTCGCTTCGTTCGGGGGCAGGAAGCATTCGTTTCAGCGGCTCGGGCTTCTTTGAACGAACGCCGCCAATGGACATCGAGCTGAACCACGTTTCAGTACCTGAAAGTTTAACCCGTCGGATTCCTTTCCTGCCGCTTCCGCCATCGAATACCGCGCGTTCTTCACTGAGGGTTGATCGCCTGAGAGCGTATGTTCTTCAAAAGAAGAAATATTTCATCGTACACTTACTGGAATTTTCTTCGAAAGAAATAGAAGCAAAAGGCGGAATCAAGTACACCGATGATGGGAAGGTTGACAAAGCTCATGTAGTTTTATTTTTTTCGAGAGCCGTCGTGGAAAGATTGCCGGAAAGCATTTGGCCAAGGATCGTCACTTCCCAGGAAGGAAAGGGCCGGATCCGCTTTATCATCAGCAAACAAACATTGACCGTGATCGGAGTTCATGGCCCCTTGTTGAAAGCCCAGTGGGGATGATATACTAAGGGGTTCGATGACAGAAATTAAGCAGGGTGAGACGCAACAGGAGTTTTTCCCCGGCTTCCCAAAGGCTGGAAAAGGTGCCGGCAGGCCGCTTTACGAGTCCAAGCTTCAAAGACCAATTTTGATCACCACGTCTATCGAGCAGGTCATTTTGGCAGGCATTCTTTTGATCCTGATAGCTTGTTTTGTATTTTTTTTAGGGGTCGTTCGCGGGAAGGCACTTGGTGCCGCAAAGCAACAGGTGGTGTCGGTGATGGATAGAAAAACTATGGCTTCGAAAATTGAGCCGGCGAGCGTCCCGGCGTTGTTACCCAGCCGGTCAATCACCGCGGCCGGTGACCATCCAAGAACGGCCATTCTTGTCCAGGCCGCAAGCTCTGGCTTGCGGCACGTCGGCCGGGACAGTGGAATGTCCCGTGCTCTCCAGGACCCGAATAAGCCCTATACGATTCAACTGGTCACTTATAAAAAACAGGATTTAGCCGAAAAGGAAACGGCAAATCTGCGGCGCAGCGGTTATTTTTCATTGATTGTCCCAAACGGCGAGTTTTTTGAAGTACGCGCCGGCCAATATGCGAGTAAAGAAGAGGCCAAAAAGGATCTGAAATTTTTCACCTCTCGATATCCAGGGTGTTATTTGAGAAGACGGTGACCCCACCACCTGTTTCTTTCGATTGCGAAGCAATCGGTCCACTTTGTGGACGAAACAAGTGGTGGGGTGA
>CAYJXB010000026.1:7915-18741 GCA_964374005.1 uncultured Planctomycetia bacterium | reverse complement strand
ATTAGGACATTTCTAATTTGGTGGAACTAGGACATTTCTATTTTGGCTGTACAAACGGAGTTTTTTGACTTGATATAATTGGGTGCGCAGTGTATACTATGGGCCATGAGTTTTAGGAGATGATATGAAAGTTCTTAGTTACCAAAGGGTTACGTCTGTTTCAATCATTGGTTTAGCCCTGTTTTTTTTCGGCACACAGCCGGTCTTAGCGGATGTGGGCGAAACAAAATCCGAGGGGAAGTTTTTTGAAAGTAAAGGGACCAAGGCCTCCGAGGAGTATGAGAAAAAGGCGGGACAGCCTGTCTATGAATATGGCCAAGGGTTACAAGTCGGGGCCTTTCATCTAAAGCCATTTATTGAGTACACCCACGAATGGGATAACAACGTTTTCTTGGATGAGAGTGGCCGAAGAGCGGATCAAATCAACCGTATCGAAACAGGTCTCAACACGGAGCTGCCGTTGGGGGGCGGCCAGCATCTTCTGACGGGTTCCTACAAAGCCGATCTTGAGTGGTTTCAGCGTTTCAGCGCTCAAAACCACAATGACCATACGGTGGGCGCCTCGCTTGATTTGAATTATGTGCCGTTCACCTTGGCCATCGATGAAAATTTTATGAGAACCGTCACCCGGTCGGGAACGGAATTCACGCAGCGTGTCCCCCGCGACGAAAACACCGCGCGCGCGCTTTTGGAAATCCCGTTCGCCGCTTTTTTCCTTGAGTCGGAAGTATTTGATTTCAATGTGGATTATCGCCTGCCGGAAGACAATGTCTTTGATCATCATGATATTACGCTTTACCAAAGAGTCGGTTTTGATCTATCTCCAATGACTCAAATTCTGGGAGAGTATGGATACAAAGACATTCGTTACCCCAATATTAATGCGCCCGATGACCGTGATGGCCACGCGAATCAAGCGGCGCTGGGCGTTCGCGGGCAGTGGAGAGAAAACGTCACCTATCAGCTGTGGGGCGGCGCGCAGTTTCGGGAATATGAATTGGCGTCAAGGCCCGGGTTTGATGGTTTCATCGCTCGAGGCGCCCTGGTTTACAGCCTCTCAGAGGTGAGCGCGATCACGTTAAGCGGTGATCGAAGCCCGCAGGAATCCACCTTTGACGGCCAGAGCTTTTACGTCAGAAATAGGGCGCAGCTCGCATGGAGACAGCAAATCGCGGAGAGACTATTTTTCAACACGAACGAAGTTTTTCAATTCAATGAGTATTCACGGGAAAGCGTGAGAGGCGGCGTATCGAAGACCCGTGAAGACATTGTTTGGGAGGCCGGGCTCGGGCTTGAATACAAGATGCCGAATGATATTGTATCCATTTTTGGGGAATACAAGTTCCGCTCACGTGACTCAAACACCGTCAACCTGGATTATGACGCTCAATCCGTCAGCGCAGGTGTCCGGGCGGCGTTTTAGTCTCTCGTACTTCTCTTACTCTCAAGGTAAATAGCCCTTATGAAGAATATGATGAAAAAGCGATGGTTGTTTGTCTGCCTATTATTTTTGTTTATTGGCTGTGGTGCCGCCACGCCGCTTTTTGCGGCTGCTGAGGACGTTTCGGGACAAACCGAATCGTTGGGCGGCGATTTCGCCTATCGTATCGGCCCCCAAAACCTCCTCCAGATAAAGATATTCGGCGAATCGGCGATCAATCAAGTCTATCGCATCGATGAAACCGGTTACATTACGCACCAGCTCCTGGGAAGGGTGAAGCTGGAAGGCCACACCGTGGCGGAGGCGGAGCGCATGATCGAGGATCGATTGCGCGGCGGCTATATCTTACACCCCAATGTCACGGTTTTTGTTATCGAACACAGCCGTTTTTCCATTTTAGGGGAGGTTCGAAGGCCGGGAAATTACGAAATCACGGGCCGCGTATCTATTATTGAGGCCATCTCCATGGCCGGCGGATTCACACCTCTTGCGAATCAAAACAATGTGAGAATCGTCCGGAAAAAAGAAGGCCAGGAGCAAACCATCCGCGTCAACGCCAACCAGCTTTTGCAAAGCGCCCAAAATCCGATTGATATTGAGGCCAATGACGTCGTTGTGATACCCAAGAGCTTCTTTTAAAGGCGCCGCCAGATGAATCAACCACTCGAGATCGGAAAAGAAAGTTCAAACTGGACAGACTACGGGGATATTTTAAAGAGACGCCGGTGGGTGATTATCTCTTTTTGCCTGATTACGACGACTGTGGTTGCGATCGCGAGCTTCATGATGAAGCCGGTGTATCGCGCGACCACGAGCATCGTGGTGGAAGGCGAAGAGTCCAACGTTTTAAGCGCTGTGGAATCGGCCAACAAGGGCGCCAGTTTTGATATCTATGAAAATTATCTTCAAACCCAAATGGAGATTATTTTGTCGCGTTCCGTTGCCGGAAAAGTGTTTGAGGAGTACAAGCTTGGCGAATCGGAACAGTACCAAACGAGCAAAGATCCGATCAAGAAATTTAGGAAAAGCATTTTCCTTGAGAGGTTGAAAGGCACGCGCTTCATCAAAATTTCCGTGGATAACCCCGATCCGGAACTGGCGGCTAAGCTCGCGAATAGCTTGGCGGACACCTACTCTCGGGATAATTTAATGCGGCGCGCTCTCACGTTTATCCGAAACCAGCGCATGGCTTCTTTTAACGCCGAGTATCTTCGATTGCAGGACAAGCTGGCGGCCCTATCCACGATTTATGGGCCTCTCCACCCGGAAATGATCAATTTGAGGGATGAGATTCAAAAGCTTTCGGCTCAGATCGAAACGGAGAGGCTTGGGATCAGACAGCTGGCCCGCGCCAGCGACATCCCCGAGAGTGTTTTCAAAGCGCACGAAACGTTAAAGCAGACGCTTCAGAAAATCCAGGAAGATTCTGTTTTTTCGAGCTCGCGCATGAACAATATCATGATCACGGATAGAGCGATCGTGCCTAAGGATAAAATCAGGCCGCAACGGACTTTGAATATCCTGGCAGGCTTCTTTGGCAGTTTACTGGGAGGCGTTTTCCTGGCTTTTGTGATCAACTACCTGGATGATTCCATCAAGACAGAAGAGGATCTGAGAAGGCAGTTGGGCGGCGTGATATTTTTAGGAGCGCTTCCGGTCGAGAAGACCGCAAAAAAAGGGCAAAGCGTTCCCTTGGTGGATCATCTCGTGAATTTAAACTCGGAATCTCCGTCCGCGGAGGCCTATCGCTTGATCCGCACGCGTGTTTTGTGGTCGGCTGCGCCCGCCAAAGGTGGGTCCGCCTCAGGTGGAAAAGATCATGGCCTCAAAGATATCGCGGTTTTAAGCTCGGTGCCGGGCGAAGGCAAAACCACGGTCGCGTCGAATCTGGCGATCGTGCTCTCGCAACTTACGTTGAAAGTGCTTTTGGTGGACACGGATATCCGCCGCGGCCGTTTGCATGAATCGTATGGGTTGCCGAATGAAAAAGGATTGGGCCACTATTTTATGGACGGCGTGTCATTCAATGAGTTGATCCAGAACGTCGAGATTCCCAATCTATCCGTTGTGACTTGCGGGAAAAGCGTGATTGATTCCTCGCAGCTTTTTACGCTTCCTAAAATGTCCGAGTTTATCCGCGAGGCAAGGGAACGTTTCGACATGGTGGTCTATGACACTCCGCCGGTCACGATTATTTCCGACACGGCCATTCTTATTTCCCAGCTTCATGGCGCCGTGCTTGTCACGCGAAGCGGTGTGACTCGCGCCAGAGAATTACAGAAAGCATTATCGATGATCAAGGAATCGGAAGCGAAATTGATCGGGGCCGCTCTCAATGCCGCAGAATTCGCAGACATCACACACTACAACAAGTATTACAAAAAAGTCCATCGCTAAGGTCATTTGAGCGTAGGCCTCACCCCTTCTGAAAGTTCTTTTCGGTTAGACGCATTCGCCACTCGGTTACTCCAATGGTTATTTCCTTTGGTGATTATCTTGGCGCCTTTGCATTTGGGAGGGGTGCCACTTTGGAGTTTTTCAATCGCCGTTTTTTTATTGGCGGCTTCTTTCTCGTTCTATTGGTTCAGCGCGCCGGCCGCTAAAAGACTTCCTGTGATTCACACCGCCCTGGATCGATGGGTGATCGCTTACCTGCTTTTTTTTCTTTTATCGTCCCTTCAAACGAAGATTTTTTATAACACACTGGTCGAATGGTACACACTCGGCTTTGTTTTGGCGGCCTTCATCGCCACGCTCGTCTATTGCCAAGAGGAAAAAAAGATTTGGCGGCTTGGCACGATCCTTTCGCTTTTGGGAGCTTCTTTGTCTCTCGTGGGACTCTTGCAATATGTGGGCGGTCTGCCGCATCCCTGGTGGCATAAGCCTTTTTTTCTTTCCTCCGTCTATGTGAATCACAACCATTTCGCCGGCCTTTTGGAGATACTCCTGCCGTTGTCGCTGGGTTTTGTTTTTGCCGAAAAGGATCGAGCCAAGAAGGTCGCGCTGCTTTATATGAGCGGGTTAATGGGCGCGGCTATTCTTTTCTCTCTTTCAAGAGGGGGTTTGATCTCGATAACGGGCGGCCTTCTGTTCATGCTTTTTCTTTTGTTAAAAAAAGGCATTTTTCGTAAAGGTTGGTGGGTCCTCATTGTGATGGCGCTTTTGGTGGTTTGCGCACTCTTCGTGTTTGGTCTCGAGCCAATTGTGGAACGGCTTGAAACCTTGAAAAAACTGGGTCAAGGGGACTTGGCGGCTGAAAACCGGCCGCTGATATGGCAGGGGAGCGTGCATTTGATTTCAAAAAATCTGTTCTTTGGCGCGGGCCCCGGCACTTTCGCCTATTCCTTTTTGCCGTTTCGTCCGGATGGTTTCACCGGAAGGCCGGGACACACGCACAATGATTATCTGCATCTTTTGGCGGACTGCGGGCTCTTCGCTTTTTTGGCCGTGCTTGGGATCTTTTCGACGTTGGTGTGGAAAGGGTTGGCCCTTGTACAAAAAGACACTCATCGGTGGAAAGTGTGCGTCGGGTCCGGATGTCTGGCTGCCATTTTTTCTCTGGGCGTCCATAGTTTTGTCGATTTTAATTTTCATATCCCCGCCAACTTTATGATGTTTGGCATTTTAAGCGGGATACTATTCTCGTTAGATCGTCCCCCCAACACTGATTTAATAACCAATCCAAAATCCAACCGCCGCTACGCCGTATCGATGGGCCTTATCGCCTTGCTGGTCATGAGCTTTTTTTTAGGGGTGTCCCATTTCTTTCATTGGAAAGGCGAGAAAAATTTGTGGAAAGGCGACTATGAAGCGGCCAGGCGGAATTTTAATCAATCACTTTTATTAAACCGCCTGGATCCTTCGGCTTATTTCTTGAGGGGCCTTACTTCCATGCGCCAAGCAAAGGAAACGGGGCAGAAGGACAAAAGCTTCTATGAAAGGGCCATTCTTGATTTTGATCAGGCCATCCGGCTAAATCCTCTCGAACCCTATTACGACTATAATCGTGCGAGGGCATATCGCAAGCTATTGAATCAAAAAGACTTAAGTAATATCTTAAAGTGGTATGACGCGTCGGTCAGAAAAGACCCCAAAGACCCGAAACTTCTTTTTCTCGTCGGGAAAGATTTGTTGACGTTGAGCCAGACGGCAAAAAACGCCTCCGTGGAGCGTCAAGCCAAACGAATTTTGGCCAGGTCCGTGGATTTAGACCCGGCGTCGGCTGTTTCGCTTTATGAGGTTTTGTGGAAACACGGGTTGGACATCCGGCAACTGGAGAACTTTGCTCAACACACGAAGTTAGGCTTGAAAGGGCTTCTCCAGTTTCTTGAAACAGCGGATCTTTGGCAGTTTCATCGGGAGTTTTTTCTGAAAAGCCTTGACGTGCCCATTCGTCCTCAACTCTTTCAAGAAAAACTGGATCCTGTCAAATGGCGACGGTTAGACATTGAGGAGTTTAAGTCCATTTCAGGAAAAAAAATTCATGCCGGCCCACTCATTTATCGCAACGGAGAGATCACGCTGTCCGTCAAGACAGAGGGACAAAGCCGTTTGGTGCTAAAAGCGAGAAGCCGTCGTGCCGGAGCCTCTTTTGGGTATATCCTTGTGAAACTGGACCGGAAGGTCGTCAACGCACTCTACCTGGACAGCGCTTTTCCAAGGGAGTACCTCACGTTTTTGAATGAAAAGGCGGGGACTCATACGATCGGGATCCAGTATCTCAATGACAAAGGCGAATATAAAGGTCAAGACCGCAATGTGTGGATTGAAGAGGTTTGGATCGGATGAGAAAACTGGTTAAAGCCACAACGCTTTTGACATTGGTCAGCATCGGCGAAATGATCTTCCGGTTTGCCCGCACGAAGGCCATCGCCATTTTCCTGGGGGTCGCCGGAACCGGTTTTTTGGCGCAGTTAGGTTTTTTCTTTGAGATGCTGAGAGTAGGCGGCGCGATGGGCACGCGGCGCGCCGTGATTAAGCAAATCGCGGAGAATAAAGAAGGGATCGGCAGCCTCCATTACCGCCGAGTGGTCGCCAGCTCGTTCTTTCTCGTGATCCTGGCCTCTTGTGTTTTGTCGTTTATCGTCACTCTCTTTTCTCGGAAGATTTCCTATGCGTTGTACGGCGACGCCGGCTATTACCTTTATGTGATCGCGGTCGGCTGGATCTTGCCGGTCGCGTCGTTGGCGATGCTCGTGTCCTCGGTACTGAAGGCCAATTTGGAGTACGCGTCTTTTTCAAAATACACTTTGGGGGCGTATTTATTAGTGATTCTCTTAACGCCGCTTGGCGTGTATTTTTGGGGATACGGGGGGGCCGTCTTGATTCAGTTTCTTTTTTTTGCCGTGCCATTTGTCGCGTATCTGACGTTGAACGCAAGAAAGCCATTTTTGTTTTTCTCGGCAAAAATTAATCGGGGTGTCATCAAAGAGCAAGTATCCGACGGCTTTAATTTCGTCTATGGAGAAACGCTTACGACGCTGGTTCGTCTTGTCGTGGCGACGTGGATCACGAAAGAGCTTGGCTTAGCCCAGATGGGTATTTTTCAAGTGGCGCTAACGTTCACGGGCGTGTATCTGGCGATTCCGCTTCAGTCCGTCAGCGGTTATACGTTACCGACGATTGCCGCGGCGACCACCCCGCCGGAGATCTCAAAGGTTGTCAATGACACCATCCGCTTCCTCTTGTTTTTGTTAGTGCCCCTGATTTGTTCTCTCATGGCTTGGCCTGAAATATTCATCCGTATTCTTTATAGCCCAGACTTTTTTCCAGCCATTCCTATTTTACGCATTCAGCTCGTTGGCACGTTTGTGGGCCTCTTATTGCATGCGTTCGGATCGATGTTGGTCGCGAAGGGAAAGTTAAAAGCCCTCTACTTGGTATCCACGTTTTCCGCGGCGTTCAAATTTGTCCTGGCGGTGATCCTTTTTCGTGTTTGGCGACTGGAAGGCGTGGCGGTGGCGTATACGCTCACACCGATCGCCGTCTACGTTCTTTTGTATTTTATAGTGAGGCATTATTTCGCTCTGACGATTGAAACCAGGAATAAAAGGCTTATTGGATTCAGCTTATTGTGGATGCTTCTGGCATGGGTGGCGGGAGTCCTGTTGGAAAGCTTTTTGTGGAAGCTGGCGGGGATTGGGGCTGGCCTCGTCTGGTTTAGAGTTTGTTCAACCTCCAACGAAAGGAAGTTTGTTCTTGAAAAGGTGAGAGGCGTGTTCACACATGGTTAAGCGCCTGACGTTGTTGACTCTTGGTTTTCTATTGTTCATCCCGTTTCTGCTATACGCGGGCGGCAGCATTGATGAGGTCTATCTCGCGGCCGGCCTGATTTTAACGGCTTACCTGATTTTACTGGTCGTCAATTTTGAGGCGGGTTTTCTTTTGCTTGTTTTTATCCGCAGTAGCCTCGATTATGTCGCCCAGCTTTCCGAGGCGGGCAGCTTCAATGTGGCGGCCATCGCCACCGTGGCCATTATTGTCCTTGGATTTTTTTACATCATCTATCGAAAAGTGGATATTTTCCGCTATGAAGAAACGGGGCCTTTTCTGGTTTTTATTTTTATCAGCGCCATTTCGCTTTTTCAGTCAACCGATTTTATGGAGAGCGTTTCCGACTGGTTGCGCCTCTGGAGCGTTTTGTCGGTGTATCTTTTGATGCGCATTCTAGCGAATTCTTTAAAAAAGACGAGGCTGATATTTTCGGTCATTTTAATGTCATCGCTCATTCCGCTGTCGGTGGCTTGTTACCAGCACTTTTCCGGCACGGTGCTCTTCGAAAAGGAATTTGGTCGGCTCATGGGAACCTTCTCTCACCCGAACGCGTTCGCGACATATCTGGTGCTGATCCTCGCTTTTTGCATTGCCCAGGTGTTTGAGAAACAGTGTCTGGTCTCAAAGAAAGTTTTGCTGCCGCTCGTGCTTATAAGCATGATTTTACTCGTGATGACTTTCTCCATGGGCGCGTGGATTGTGTTTGTTTTTATATTGGTTTTCATGGGCATTTTTCGTTACCGGAAAATGTTTTTGCTTATTCCTGCGGGCGCGGCGCTGCTCATTTTCACAATGCCCGCGGTTCTTGAAAGGATTCATGGCATGGTTGACCCCTCCTATACAAGAGGCGCTTCTTCCTGGGAGTGGCGCCTGGAAGCCTGGAGCGAGCTTTTTCCTTTATTTCTTCAGAAGCCCTTTTTCGGCCGCGGACTGGGGATGGTTCAGCTCGAAATGGGTTTTCGGGCCCATAATGATTATTTGAGACTTTTGGTTGAAACGGGGGCTGTAGGTTTCCTGGCTTACATCTATTTGACTTATGTGGTGGTCAAAAAAACCTGGCGGGATTATCGGCAGGCGGATTCACCGCTCGTCAAAGGCTTGAATTTGGGGCTTTTGGCCGTATTGTTCGGCCTTTTAGTGCGGCAATCGGCGGATAATACGCTCCGGCACACCGTAGTGATGATGTATTTGTGGATGTTTGTCGCATTGGCTAGGAGTGCGGCTATTTTTCACAAACAAAATTCCAGTGGTGAAGTTTTATGAGCCGGGTTCGGAAGGTTTTGGTGGTTAATAAGTTTCATTTTCTGTCTGGAGGGGCGGAGAGGTATTTCCTGTCCATTGCGGAGGCCTTAAGAGCTCGTGGCGTTGGGGCAATCCCCCTCTCGATTCGTTATTCGGAAACTCTCCCGACGCCGTACGAGCGCTACTTTGTCGAACCGGCAATCCCGGAACAAGCCGCCAGGATCGCACGGACAAAACCTGGGTTCATGGGACAATTGCGGTTGGCGCAGCAGGTGATTTATAACCCGCGGGTCAAAGAAGCTGTCCGGAAGATTCACGAGGATTTTCATCCTGACGTCGCCTATCTTTTAAACATCAACAATCATCTTTCACCGAGTGTGATTGATGCCTGCATCCAATATGGTGTTCCGGTCGTGATGCGGTTGTCCGATTTTAATCTCGTGTGTGCCTCCAATATGTATTATCGAGACGGTCATCCTTGTATGGACTGCAAAAAGGGATTTCATCATGCGCTGATTCACCGCTGCGTGCACGGATCGTTGGCGCGTACGGCGGTGGGTGTATTTGCGAACTCCGTGCATCGTTGGATCGGCGTCTATCAGAGGGTCAGTGCATTTGTGACGCCGACTCATTTTATGAAGAATGAACTGCGTGAATTGGGTTTCCCTTCGGATCGCATTTTCCAAATCAATACTTTTGCGTCGCCTGAACCGGATTTGGAACCCGATTTCGAGCGGCCTTCTATTATTTATGTGGGACGTTTCGTCGAATACAAGGGCGGTCATCTGGCGATCCGTGCATTCGCGCAATCGCGATGCCGCCAGCGGGTACGGCTTGTCCTTGTCGGGGACGAGCGTGATGAAGAATCCGTACGACTTAAACGTCTGGTAGAAGAGCTGCGTTGCCCGAACGTCGAGTTCGTGCCGTTCGAATCACAAAAACAAAAGGTCGTTGAACGCATTCAGCGATCACTTTTTGTGCTCGTTCCCTCGCTTTTTTATGAAAATCTCCCGAACGTGATACTGGAAGCCTTTTCCTGCGGGCGGCCCGTCGTCGCAACACGTTTTGGCAGCATTCCAGAGGTGGTGCAGGACGGTAAAAATGGGCTTTTGTTTGAGTATGGCAATGCAGCCGACTTATCAAGTAAAATAGACTCGTTGGTCGAAAACGAGTCGTTCCGGTGGAGACTGGGCAAAAACGCGACCGAGGCAGTGCTATCCGATTATTCGGAAGACCAGCATTTGAGGAATCTCATGCAGGTTTTTGAGGACGCGGCTGAAAGCGGTCGTTTGGGGGAAAGATCCAAATGAAGATCGCGCAGATAGGCAGTCGGGGTTTCCCGGGCTTTGCAGGGGGTGTTGAAAAAGGACTCGCCGAAATATGTCCACGGCTTGTCGCGAAAGGACATGAAGTGACGCTCTATTGTTCGGCGGGAGTGACAACGAAGGAGGCCGTTTATCGAGGAGTTTGCTTAAGACGCACACCGGCGGTTCATTCCAAACATTTGGAGACCATCTCGCGAGTTTTTCTATCGGCGATGGACGCGCTCTTCAGAGATTACGACATTGTCCATTTCCACGCGATGGGGCCGGCACTTCTTTCCTGGATCACGCGTTTAAAGTCGTGCCGGACGGTTGTGACGCTCCATGGTTTGGATTGGCAGCGAGCCAAATGGGGATTATTTGCGAAGAAAGTGCTGCAGATAGGGGAGAGAGCAGCTGTTTTCTTTCCCCACAAGACAGCCGTGGACTCAAAGCCGCTTGTCCCCTATTTTAAAGACCGCTATGGCAAGGATGTGATTTACGTTCCAAACGGGGTGACCATACAACCGGCGCTTGCGCCGGATATGATTCGCAGGAAGTGGTCCCTT
>CAYJXB010000026.1:6740-7815 GCA_964374005.1 uncultured Planctomycetia bacterium | reverse complement strand
CCGGTTGTCAGTGACATCCCTGAGAATCAAGAGGCCATTGGCGACCATGCAGGGGTCCTGTTTAAAAACAAGGACGCTTCGGATTTGGCAGGAAAACTTACTTGGCTTCTTCGGGATGCACAAAAGGCGATCGAGATCGGACGAGCGGCGCAGACCAGAGCTCGTAAAGAGTATGACTGGGATGAAATCGTGGCTGGTCTCGAGCGTCTGTATCTGGATCTGATACCAGCGGGGAAAAAATGTTAAAAGAGCGGTATCAATTTATAAGAACTCTCCTTTATATAGAAGAGCTGTTTCTTCTGGCCGCGACTTTCTTTTTTATCCATTTTCTCACAAGCCATTTTCATCAATTTTATCGCTTTGATATTTTCCCCGCGCAACAGATTATCTCAGAACCACACGAGCTCGCCCTTTATTATCGTGCCTTTTGGCTGGCATTTTTACTCTGGGCCATTATTCTTCGCATTCGAGGGGAGTATCAGCGCCTGCGCATACAAACCTATTTCAGAGTCATCGCGGGCCAACTGTTTAATGGATTGATTTTCTTCAGTCTTTTCGCCGGCCTCGCGTTCCTTTTCAAATTCGAGTTTTTAAGCCGCTTATTCATGGTTTTATACGCCGCTTCGTCCACTTTGTGCCTTCTGCTCAATCGGCTTTTATTCTTAACGATTGCGTATCATATACGTCGAAAAGGGTACAATGCCAGAAACATTTTACTTGTGGGCACCGGCCGGCGTGCGCAGGATTTCTTGAGTTTGGTGGCTCGTCACAAGGAGTGGGGCTTTCGGATCTTGGGTCTCTTAGACCAGGATCCGGCCATGGCCGGGCAGAAAGTGGCCGGCTATCGCGTTTTAGGAGTTCTTGACGATTTGCCAAAACTCCTTGAATCTCGAGTGGTGGATGAAGTGATGATTGTGGTTCCGAGAAGCTGGCTTAAGGAAATTGAAAAATGCGTGCATTACTGCGAGGCGGTGGGAGTCCCGGCGACTTTGTCAACGGATTTCTTTGATTTGGAGATAGCCGCGGGCGTTCCCAAAGAACTGGACGGATTCACCTATCTGACATTTGAGACCCG
>CAYJXB010000026.1:4633-6640 GCA_964374005.1 uncultured Planctomycetia bacterium | reverse complement strand
CCCGTTTTTAAATTGAAAAACGACCCAAGGCTTACGAAAGTGGGAAGGTTCTTAAGAAAAACTAGTTTGGACGAAATCCCTCAGTTTTGGAATGTCTTGAGAGGGGATATGAGCATTGTGGGTCCCCGTCCGCCGCTGCCGTCCGAGGTGGAAAAATACCAACCGTGGCAAAGGCGCCGCCTCTCGATGAAGCCTGGGATTACGTGTATTTGGCAGGTATCAGGCCGGAATAAAATAGGGTTTGAGGACTGGATGCGGCTCGATCTTTATTATATCGACCACTGGTCGCTCTGGCTTGATTTTAAGATTGTCCTGATGACCGTGCAGGCGGTGCTGACCGCCAGAGGCGCCAAGTAACCCCACCACCTGTTTTTGTGGCGGAGAGAAAAATGGCCCGCCACGACGCGCTCCGCGCGTCAGCGACGTACGTCGCAAAACAGGTGGTGGGGTAAATTTATTCGACCGGCGAAACAGTGTCCGGGGGGATGTCGTCTCTGGGGTTTTCCGGATTGTCGCCTGGAGGCGTGTCTGGGGTCCCGGCTTGTCCCTCCGCTGTTGCTAGATCAATTTCCTTTTCTTCGCAAAGGTTACAAGCGTACTCCGTCCCAAGAACGCTAAAAGTGACCACGCCTGCGGAACCGCAATCGTTTTTAACCTTTAATATTCCAGCGTCGGCGTTGTAATTGATTTCAATCTTATTCCCACCTGCCAAATTCAAGGCCATGCCGGCCTCGTCATTGTATACGTGCAAATTGCCGTCGTGCAGATCCACCGTCAGTTGGCCGCTTTCGTTAAAGGCGAAGTCAGCATCCGTGCCCCTCACGGCTCCGACCGCTGTGGGCGTTACAACTTGAAAAGGCTTTGTCATTTTATCTTTATTCACTTTGGCTTTTAGTTTTCCAAGATCCAGTAAAATGTCTTTCGTATCCTCTTTGTCCTGGACGGTAATGGTGGTATCTTGGGACAGGCTGAAAGTTCCTTGATCACCATACACCACCGCGCAGGACCCGTTCTTGGTTTTTACGGAGTCGCCGTTGTTGAGCGGAGTATTATCGGTGATCGGCGCCCAAGCATCGGCGGCCGCGCCGGCTGAGTGAATAAACACTTCTCCCTGTGCCTGCTCGACGGTCGCTACTGCCGCGGCGTGTACGCTCGTGGGTGTTAAAAACACCAGCGATGCGATCAGCATCAACACTGAAAAGGCATGGTTTCTTGGAACGCTTATCATGATGACAACCCCTTTATCTATTATCCATAGGTTACGCGATTTTCGTCCGGACGATTCAAAGCGATATAAATGTGTGAAGCAACCGACTGAGGTTGATTCTAGCAGAGTTCAGCCGGTATTGCAAGTGGTCTTTTATCCCCTTCACGGAATAAGGTTTGGTCGAGTATTTCAGATTTTGGGACTTGATTTGCAGCCAATCCAGGTATTTTCTCTCATCCAGTTCAATGTCCCATTTGTGTTTTAGGTGGGACAAGGATCTTTGATGAGTCCCCAGATCCCATTGTTGGCGGAATAATTTGACATCCTGAGGACTCCCTGAAAATACAAAATCACGGCGAAGCCAGGTCTTCGTGTCCAGGCGGACTTCGATATTATTGGCCTTGGCTTTTAGGCCTAGATCGAGCCCCAAGGTGAAAGCGTTTGCATTTTCATCAAACTTGCCGATGCGGTCAAGCGCTTTTTTAGTGATTAGGAATCCATGGGCGTTTATATCCATATTTTCTTGGAGCGTGCCGCCGCCGTTAAAGGTATAGATCGGGTTTTGAGTATTTAAAATAGAGGGGTAGACAATCTCAGCGCCTGTTTCTGTCGAGCAACGGATGAGATTGGACAACCATCCGTTGGTTACCCGCACGTCGTTGTCCATAAAAAATACGAAAGGGGTCCGTAGATGAGGCAAAGCAAGATTTCGTGCTTCTCCGGCGAGCGGCAGATGATCGGTATAAATAATTTTGATGTTTTTACGGTATTTTTTTCGTCTTTCAAGGCTTGTTCGGATA
>CAYJXB010000026.1:0-4533 GCA_964374005.1 uncultured Planctomycetia bacterium | reverse complement strand
TGTTTATTTAGAGGTCGCGGAAGTTTACCCGTTAAACGATGGGTTGTAAAGGGCTTGGATTAAGCGAATAGGATTATGCTTAATCATGACCAATTGGAATTAGTTTAGTTTAATAGAGATTATTTAAATTGATTATGCTTCAGAGATGTGCCGATAGCGACGTTGACCGTCAAAAGAGTAAATGGCTCTGTAATAACCGCCTGTAAAATTCCCTGCTTGCCAAATACGCTTTTGATTTGCCGGATCGAGGAGATGGGTGTCGGAGTTTTCGTCCGTGTACGTAACCCATACGTGATAGCCTCGGCTCACGCTTTTATATTTGCCAATCACCAACGACACATTTTGGTAGCCATTTTGGCGCAGTTGATAAAAAAGCCATACGGCTTTATCCTCACAATCGCCGGAGCCCATTGCCTGCGTTTCTTGGGGGGTTTGCCAAATATCCTTTTTGTGCTCTTTCACGTAGCGAAAGGCCAGTGCTTTTAAAAAGAGGCTTTCAGCGGACCCCCTTTCTTTACCGCTGAACTCAATGGGTGTGAAGTTAAGAAGCCCTGTTCGGCTGATCTTATAGTCGTAAGGAGTGGCATTTATTGGAATGAGATTATGATGATCTGCGCCGCTCAACGAGGCTTGAATAGAATTTAATAAAGAAAAATTTAAAATAAGGGATACTAAAACTATTTTTTTTATAACCAAAAAAAAGCAGGATCTGTCTATTTTACCATTTAACATCATAACTCCTTTATTATAAATAAGTTGCAAATTTATTACAAAGCCATCTGAAACAAGAACTTTATAAATAACTATATGAAGTGTACATGATTTAATGAAAAAGTCAAGTAATTTAATTAATAACTATTAACTTTTAATAGTAATCTTATTGAGTTACATTGACTTTATAAGATTTACATGTATACTTTTAGCAGATGTAATATGGTTGATCTTTCATAAGAAGACAGCTCGATAAAGTTACCCCTGGTAGTATGGGATACAGGGCTTAACTGTGGGTATACGAGAGTCCACAGGCAAACCACCCGAAAGGGTGGGACCTGGTGAAGCGGTTATCCGGTTCATCAGACGTTAACCAAAGCGGCCGATTAGATTTTAGCAATGGTTAATGGGCAAAGCCACAGATCCTCGCTATGAAAAGAGCCTTCATAGAAGGATAGCTGGGTTGCCGAGTATTAGCATCGACGAGAATCGTGTGCCCTTTCTTCTTTGTTCTATTCTAAAGGAGAGGGGTTTTGTTGTGGGCGTCGGTTTGAGTTTATGCGGGCCAACTGATTTGAGTTGTCTTAAGAGCGGTTAAAACAACTCCAAAGGGGAGGTCGCATAAAATGACCACGATTCTCGCAAAATCAAGAATTTTTAAGATCACATCATCCGTTATTGTCATCGGGGCTTTCTTGTCTCAGATCTTAATCCCGCCGGAAATCTACGCGACTGAGCTTCTGGGCATTCAGACTTCGACGATCACCAGCTATACGTCCACATCCCAGTTACCGGGTTACCTAGAAACCTTAAGATTGCTTGAAGGTGGCCAACAGGCTTTGCCGACCACGAGTAACGTGTACTACGTTTCGCTAACCGGTTCGGACAGCAACGACGGTTCTCAAAATAAGGCGTGGAAAAGCATCAATTTCGCCGTCTCGAAACTCAAAGCGGGTGACACGCTTTACATTCAGGAAGGGGTCTACAAAGAAACAGTGGATTTAAAAAGCTCGGGGACTGAATCCGCGTATATTTCTATCGTGGGGTTGGGAAATGTGGTGATTGACGGAGCCACGCTCGGTTATTATGAACCGATTTTTGATACGAAGGGCTACGACTATATCCAGTTTTTTAATCTTGAGATCAACAACGCGCGCTCGGGCGTGGAGATAAGCCCCGGCAGTACTCATATCTTGATCAACGGTTTAACGACCCACAACAGCCAGTTCGCCGTCAAAATGAAGGACGCCTCCTATATTACCGTTCTTAACTCCTATGCGACGGGCAGCCGCAACGGTTTCCGTGGGGAAGGCGTTGTGCATGATGTTCTGTTTGAAAATATTCAAACCTATTCCTCAAAGGATATCTATCCTGGCTATGATCCGAATGGCTACCTCAATGGAGACGGATTTATATTTGAGAGCGATACCTACAATCTGACATTTCGGAATATTATCACCGGCAATCATTGGGATGCGGGGATTGACATCAAAGGAGATAACGTCCTGATTGAAAACATCACCTCATTCAATAATAAGAACGGCATGAAATTATGGGGCAGCAACATCACAGTCATCAACGCGTTGGTGTATGGCTGTAAAACACAACGCACCGGGACCGCCGGGGACCTGGACGGCATGGGTGTGAATATCCGAAGCGGCAGCACAAAAATCATCAACGCGACGTTTGTGGATAACGAGGCAGAAGATGTGAAAGTGGGTCCCAATGGGACGTTACATTTGGAGAACAGCATTGTGGCTAGGCAAAGCTCTACGGGGAAACTTCTTGGGAAGTACGGAATATACACGGAGAAAAATGTGCTGTGGTATCGGATGGGCCGTTCTACGCCGGAATTTACTTTGTTGTCGGGAAGTTTATGGGCAAATCCTGATTTCGTCGATTGGGCGAATAAGGATTTTCGCCTCCAATCCACGAGCAAAGCGATTGATAGAGGTCTGGCGAATAGTCTTTTGCCAACCTACGATTTAGATTTTAACGACAGGATTTATAATAGCGTCGTGGACCTAGGCGCATTTGAGTACCAACCTGCGGTGCCGCCTGGTATTAATCAACCACCGGTTTTTGGGATCCCTGATTCACAAATGACTTCCGAGAATCAACGCATCAGTTTCACTGTCACTGCGACCGACCCCAATAACGACACGTTGACCTATTCGGCAAGTGGTCTTCCTCAAGGGGCTACATTCGACGCCCAGACGCGGCTATTTAGCTGGACACCTAACTACGATCAAGCAGGGGAGTATCTGATCGCTTTCTCGGTGTTCGATGGAAGCTTAAGAACGGATAAATTGATGACGATTCTTGTGTCCAATGTGAATCGCGCGCCTGTGTTCCAAAGCGTCGGCGACCGGTCGGTCGCGGAAGGGGAGCTTCTGATTTTCTCCGTGCAGGCCAATGATCCGGACGGAGATTCGCTTATTTTTACCGCGGAGAATCTCCCCGAAGGAGCGTTTTTTGACGTTGGCACACGCATTTTCAGCTGGACACCTACGTTGAATCAGGCGGGGAATTATTCGGTGAAATTTCGGGTGTCGGACGGCACAGTGACCGTCGATAAAATCCTGGGGATCAGCGTTTTGGACAGTTTTGTGGACGGGCTCATCGCCGATCAAACCTTAAATACCCAAAACTATGTCTGGTCCTCGGGCACCGTATACAAGTACGGGTCGGATACCCTGGTCATGTATGGAAATCGGTCGGTCGCCTATGATTTTTTAATGGCCGCGTCGGCCCCCTATTTCCTGACCGTGGATACGGCACAGGTCACCAGTAAGAACGCACCACCGAATTATCTGTTTAACTTTAATGTTTACCTTGATGACGTTCTCGTCGGAAACTACAATTTCTCGGCCGATAGGGTATTCAAGACGTCCGAGTTGATCAGTCTCGGGACCTTGAGCCAGGGCACGCACCGCGTGAAGCTTCAGTGGAAAAACGATACAAACATCGGAGGCTACGACGCGAATGTGGGGTTGAAGAATTTAGCTTTCCACAAAGAGGCGACAGGCGCCCCGGCTCCACTAGTGGTGCCGGCCCCAACACCAGCGCCGACACCAACACCGACACCAACACCTGCACCCACTCCAACACCAACGCCTACACCAACACCCACTCCGACGCCGACAAGCACTTCATTCAGCAAAGCCGCTTACTTTGACGGCTCTGGGGATTCTATGACCGTCGCTGACAGTCCTGATTGGGATTTTGGAACAGGTCATTTTACGATAGATTTCCGAGTCAACTTTAACTCCGTTGGAAACGATACCTATCTTTATAGTGTTGGAGCGGGCAGCGGATGGCAACTGGGTAGAGAACAGGCCAATGGCTCTGTGTATCTATGGAATGGTTCTTGGAGCTATATTCCTTGGTCACCCGCGACGGGTCAATGGTATCACGTGGCTTTAGTCAGAAGCGGCGCCACCATTTCTTTTTATGTGAACGGCAGTTCCTTGGGGACTTTCTCTAATGGCAATATGAGTAATAACGGAAACAAATTGCTTATTGGCAGCGATGCCGGCGGGGCTTACAATTTAGACGGCTACATGGATGAATTAAGAATTTCGAAAGGCATCGCCCGTTGGACTTCTAATTTTACCCCGTCCACTCAAATCTATCAGGCGGATTCTTATACGAGACTGCTTTTGCACATGGATGATGACACGACCGATTCGAGCTGGACGCCTCACCAGGTGAAATTATTAGGCAACACCTTTTTTACATAATCCTCTCTCCTCCTCTTGTTATCGTTTTAGGCGTTGTGTATACTAGACGGGAAACATGCCACCTTACTCTTCGCCTCAT
>CAYJXB010000025.1:0-19247 GCA_964374005.1 uncultured Planctomycetia bacterium | reverse complement strand
CGCGCGTGACGAGCGTCAATTCCTCGTTCTGTGCGAGCACTGCTTGAAAAGCGTCCGGCAGTTTGAGATGATAACGGTTCCTGATACCGGCGGCTAGGTCTGCTTCGTCGGGACCTATGGACAGACACCGGTACTCATCCAGAAAGACAGATACTTGTTCCCACTTATCGCCTGCCTTTACGAGCACCTCCGCTCTCGTGATCACCGATATTACCGCCTCGTCGGGCTTAAGCCCCGACAGCCACTTGGTGGCCTGATCAATACCATTCAGATGATCGATGACGATCGTCGAATCGAGCAAAAACTTTGCCGGCATTAATCCCACTCTTCTCTTAGCTTCCGGACAAACCGAACGCTGTCGTCCTTGGCCCCCAGAAGACCCGCCGTGTCTTTGAGCGCCCTGCGGTAGTCTCCTTCATGGGTCTTCTTTTGGAACGCCTTGATCGCCAGACGTATGGTCTCAGCTGTCGATTGACTGTGCCTGCCGCTATATCGGTCAAGCCACCTTTTATCGGATTCTTCGATTGTGACAATTGTGCGCACCATTTTTACCTCCGATAGAAGTATATCATATATATGATGATATATCAATATTAAAAGAATTAGTTGGGGTCGAATTTTCCTGGTTTACTGAGTTTGAAAGTATTACCAGGCTGCTTTTTGTTTTTAGATCGGCGTACCGCTGCTTGTGTGTTTTCGCCAAGCCGCCCGGGAAGCGGAAAAATGGCAACTGTCTGAGGCCGACCCAGGCCGAGTTTTGCCATTTTACCGAGGTTCCCCAGGCTTGCGAAAATACACTAGCGATCGGCCAAAATAAAAACAAAAAGCAAGCCAGGTTTTCTAGACCTACCTTGCTTGAGGGAAAATTTCGACCCCAACGGGATTCGAACCCGTGTCATCACCGTGAAAGGGTGATGTCCTAAGCCAGGCTAGACGATGGGGTCAGAAGGTGTTTCTTCGGGCTCGACTTTGGCGATCGTTGTGACTTTGTCGTTGGCCTTTTTCAGATTGATGAGCCGCACGCCTTGCGCGACGCGGCCTGTCTCACGGATGTCTTTGACGGAGCAGCGCACCACCATGCCGGTCTGGGTCATGATCATGACGTCGTCCTTGTCGGACACGCATTTTAGCCCCACCACCTCGCCGTTTTTCTCGGTGACTTTGATGTTGGTGACGCCTTTGCCGCCGCGCGAGGTGACGCGGTATTCTCCGATCTCGGAGCGTTTGCCGAAACCTTTTTCGGTGACGGAAAGAAGTGTCGCCTCTTTTGAAACGACCTCCATGCCGATCAAATAATCTTTATTCTCCAGCGTGATGCCGCGCACGCCGCCGGCCGAGCGCCCCATGCTCCGGACAAGTGTCTCTGGGAAACGGATCGCCTTGCCTTTGCGGGTCGCGAGGAATATTTCCTGTTTGCCGTCGGTCAGCTCCACTTCGATCAGCTCGTCCTTCGGATCCAGGCCTATCGCGACGATGCCGCTTTTTCTCGTATTCTCAAAATCGGTGATCTGGCATTTCTTGATCTGTCCCGTTCTTGTCGCCATGACAATAAACTGGCCTTCTTTAAATTCCCTGACCGGAATATAAGAGGTGATCTTTTCTCCCTGAGACAACGAGACAAAATTCGCGACGAACTTCCCCTTTGAGATGCGGCTTGCCTGAGGGATCTCGTGTACCTTGACCACAAACGCCTTGCCCTTCGAGGTAAATAAAAGAAGGTGATCATGCGTCGAGGCGATAAAAAGGTGCTCCACAAAATCTTCCTCGACGCCGCCGCTGCCGACTCCGACGCCGCCCCGTTTTTGCTTGCGGTAGGTCGTGACCGGAAGGCGCTTCACGTAGTTTTGATGGCTAATCGTGACGACGACGTCTTCCTCGGCGATCAGGTCCTCGACCGCGAGCTCGATGTCGATGCTCTTGGCGATATCCGTGCGCCGCTCGTCGCCGTATTTTTCCTTAAGCGCGGCCAGTTCTTCTTTAATGATCTCCAAAACCTTCTTTTCCGATTTCAAAACGGATTCAAAATATTCGATTTTCTTCAAAAGTTCCTTAAACTCTTCCTCGAGTTTATGAATTTCAAGGCCTGTCAGCTTCTGCAGCTGCATTTCCAGGATGGCCTGCGCCTGCCGGTCGGAAAAATCAAAGTTTTCGACCAACGCGACCTTCGCCTCGGGAGGATTCTTGGAGCGGCGGATCGTCTTGATCACCTTGTCCAAAATATCAACGGCTTTTTTCAGGCCCTCGACGATGTGCGCGCGGTCCCTGGCTTTCTCCAGGTCAAAAATCGTGCGGCGCGTGATGATCTCTCTGCGATGGCGGATGTATTCAGTGATGATTTCCTTCAGCTTCAGCACCCGTGGGCTCCCGTCCACCAGCGCCAGGAGAATAATGCCGAACGTTTCCTGCATCTGCGTGTGCTTATAGAGCTGGTTCAAGATGACCTGCGCGGCCGCGTCACGCTTCAAGTCAATGACAAGACGCATCCCTTCTTTGTCCGACTCGTCACGCACGTCGGAAATTCCTTCGACTTTCTTTTCGTTGACGAGATCGGCGATACTCTCGATCAGATTGGATTTATTCACCTGATAGGGAATCTCATGAATGACAATGGCCTGTTTTCCGCCTTTCAGTTCCTCGATCGAGGCCTTCGCGCGGATCTTGATGATGCCACGGCCGGTCTCATAAGCAGATTTGATCCCTTCTGTTCCACAAATCGTGGCCCCGGTCGGAAAGTCAGGGCCTTTGATGTGCTTCATCAATTCTTTGGTATCGGTCTCGGGGTCATCCACCATCGCCATGATCGCGTCCGCGACCTCGTTTAAATTGTGCGGTGGAATATTGGTGGCCATACCGACCGCAATACCGCTTGAGCCGTTGCAAAGAAGATTGGGAAGCATGGCCGGTAAAAGTGTCGGCTCTTCCAGCGTCTCGTCAAAATTGGGCGCGAAATTAACCGTATTTTTTTCGATATCGCTCAACACCTCACTCGTAATCGCCGCCAAACGCGCCTCCGTGTAACGCATCGCGGCTGCCGAATCTCCATCTACGGAGCCAAAATTTCCCTGACCGTCCACTAGCGGATACCGAAGAGAAAAATCCTGCACCATGCGAACCAGCGTGTCATACACAGCGGTATCACCATGAGGGTGGTACTTTCCTAATACTTCTCCGACGATGCGGGCGCTCTTCTTATAAGCCTTCGAGTGATCCAGACCCAGTTCTCTCATCGCAAAAAGAATACGCCGGTGCACGGGCTTCAGGCCGTCGCGCACATCCGGCAATGCTCTTCCCACGATGACGCTCATCGCGTAGTTGAGATATGAGGTTTTCATCTCCTGTTCTATCAAAACAGGGATGATCTTTTCATTTCTCGTATATAAATTTTGCGATTTCTCTGCTGCTTTTTCTTTTTCGGCCATGCTATATGTCCAAGTTCTTTACTTCACGCGCGTCCGCCAAAAAACGCGGCGGATGCGCTCGTCATTCTAAATGTCAAGGTTCTTCACCTCTCGCGCATACTTATGGATAAACTCGCGGCGCGGGTCTACTTCATCGCCCATGAGCGTCGTAAATGTCTTGTCTGCCTCGACCGCGTCTTCCAAAGTCACTTTCAGAACTGTTCTTTTCTCGGGATCCATCGTCGTTTCCCAGAGCTGCTCGGGGTTCATTTCACCGAGACCTTTATAACGTTGGATCGCCATGCCTTTTTTTCCTTCGGTTTGCACATATTTTAACGCTTCTGACAAATTGGCCACATACACCGGCTCGGCGTCTTTTCTATCTATTTTGTAAAGCATGTTTTTCTTAAATACTTCCTTTTTGGCTGATTTAGAGGCCCGTTTCGACTTCTTCGGCGTCTCTTTCTTGCTGTTGGAGTCAGGGCAGTAATCCTCAATATCCACTCCTAGCTTTTCGATCTTCTTGATAGTATCGGCGATCTCATCCGCCTCAAAGAACTCTATAAGGTCAAGCTCCTTAGCAATCTGGTTCTTGCTGTCCCCCTTCTTCTGCGCCTCCTCCAGGTCTACTTCTTTACCTTTCCACTTCTCATAGCGCTTAATAACCTCCGCTAAATCCTCATCATCGTATAAAAACTGGTCTTCACCCTCCACTTTTACCCTATAAACTGGCAATTTCTTGGTCTTCTTATTCATAAAAGCGATGTATTTTGATAGATCTATACCACGTCTTACAATCCCACTTGTCATATCATCTAGTAATTTCAATAGGTTAAGTAATTCAAGAAGCTTCTTTTCGGATAGCTTCTCCTTGTCTTTTTGACGAATAAGCGTTAGATCTTCGCCGCCGAGCTCCAGAAGCAGTTTACTCATCTGCTCCTCAGTCTCGATATATTCCTCCCTTTTTCCTCGCTTAACCTTATACAAAGGTGGCTGAGCAATATAAATATGACCCTTTTCGATCAGGGCGTGCATCTGGCGATAAAAGAAGGTCAAAAGAAGCGTCCGGATATGGCTGCCATCCACGTCGGCATCGCACATGATGAGGATCTTGTGATAGCGCAGTTTTTCGAGATTGAACTCCTCTCCGATGCCAGTCCCAAGGGCGTTGATGACAGTGCAGATTTCCTCATTGGAAAGCACCTTGTGCAAGCGCGCTTTTTCGACATTCAAAATTTTTCCCTTCAACGGCAATATCGCCTGAAACCGCCTGTCTCGGCCTTGCTTGGCTGAGCCACCGGCCGAATCGCCCTCGACAAGATAAATCTCGCAGAGCGACGCGTCGTTTTCCTGGCAGTCCGCAAGCTTGCCCGGCAGTGAACCGCTCTCAAGCGCGCCTTTGCGGCGTGTGAGTTCTCTCGCCTTGCGGGCCGCTTCGCGCGCCTTGGCGGCCAACACGGCCTTGTCAATGATCTTGTTCGCGATGCTTGAATTCTCTTCAAAAAACTTTCCCAAGCCTTCATTGACGAAGGATTCTACCAGCCCTTCGATTTCGCTGTTCCCGAGCTTCGTCTTGGTCTGTCCTTCAAATTGGGGATGAGGAACTTTGCAGCTAATGACGGCGGTCAGGCCTTCACGAATATCATCGCCCTGGACGCTCACCTCGTCTTTTATAATATTTTTTCCCTTACAATACTGATTGACGCAGCGGGTCAACGCCGCCTTAAATCCACTCACATGCGTCCCGCCCTCGATCGTATTGATATTGTTGACAAAACTGAAAATGCTCTCGGCGTAACCGTCGTTGTACTGCATCGCGATCTCGACTTGAGTGTTGTCTTTTTCCTTCGCGAAATAGATGACCTTCGAATGGAGCGGGTTTTTATTCTTACCCAGTTCTTGGACAAACGAGATGATCCCGCCGGTAAAATAAAATTCGGCCTCTTTTTCCTTTGCGCCGCGTTCGTCCTTGATCGTGATCGTGAGCCCTTTATTGAGGAAGGCGAGCTCTCTCAGGCGGTTGGTCAGGATGTCGTAGCTGTATTCGATCGGGAGGCCGATGAAAATTTCCTTGTCGGCCTTGAACGTGACTTTGGTGCCGTTCGACTTGGACTTGCCGACAACCGTGAGTTTGGTCGCCGTCTTTCCGCGCTGGTAGCGCTGGTGATAAACTTTTCCATCACGGCGGATCTCCACCTCGAGCCACTCGGAAAGCGCGTTGACGACGCTGACACCGACGCCATGAAGGCCGCCGGAGATCTTGTAGGTTTTTTTGTCAAACTTGCCGCCGGCGTGAAGCATCGTGAGCACCACTTCAACAGCCGGTTTCTTTTCTCCTTTATGGATATCCACGGGAATCCCGCGGCCGTTGTCCGTAACTGAGACGCTATTGTTGCTGTGAACGACGACGTCGATTTTGTTCGCGTGGCCGGCCAGCGCCTCATCAACGGAGTTGTCCACCACCTCATAAACTAGGTGATGAAGCCCCCGCGTGCCGGTATCCCCGATGTACATCGCGGGGCGCTTCCGGACCGCCTCCATCCCCTCGAGGACCTGGATGTTCTTGGCACCGTACTCGGACGTGTCTTTGGCGGAGCCATTGGGCATAAGTTTTTCCTTTTCGACCGCCAGCCTTTGTTTTATCTCTTTTGACTTTTTCTTAGACACTTTCGCCATCCCATTCCCCTATTTTAAAGTGAAGTTCTGAAATTCTATCTTTTCCGAGGCGTCTTTTCAATCCTTTTAGAAGCTGGCGTTTTTGCATCGTGAGTTCCTGCAGCCAGCCGGAGCTATCTACGCACACGTTCAAAATTCTTTTCCTCAAGCTAGCAGGCCGCGAATGCCGGAAACCCTTCTCGCCCACCAGCTCTTTCCAACAGGAGTCCATCTCTTCTTTAGAGGCGTTGGCTTCGCTTTCGAGCCGCGCAAATACAATTTTAATAACGTCTGATATGGGGGCGGCACTTCGCTTCACCCCACCACCTCTTTCGCCCGCGTCCGCGGGCCGATTGCCCAGCGATCGTAAGAAAGAGATGGTGGGGTCATGTCACCTGCATGGGAAGGACGATATAAGTGTAATTGTCACCACTTCGGATCACGGCAGGCTTTTCCGGATCGATCAATTCAAATTTCACCATATCCTCTTCAACATTTTTCAAAACGTCGATCAGGAAACCGGGATTAAAACCCATCGCGAGCTCGCCGCCCTTGTAATCCACCTCAAGCTCTTCGCGCACCTCTCCAAGATCCGGCGTATTCTTGGTGATGATGAGCCGATCTTTAATGAAATTAATCTTGATGGATTGGGAATCCTGGCTTGTTAAGATGCTCGCCCGGCGCGTCGCCTGCAGAAAATCCTGCGTATTAACCTTAAGCTCCTCTTTGGTTTTCTTGGGGATAACCTGTTCATAATTTGGATATTCCCCCTCGATCAGGCGTGAAGTGATTGTGATCTGGCCGATGTTGATCTGTAGTTGGTCCTCTTTAAAATAAAAAATTACATCCCCCTCTTCTCCTAAATCCCTATTTAGTTCCTGGATGGTCTTCATTGGTATAATCATATCTTTTTTAAAATTCCCTATTCCAAGAAACTCCTTTTCAATAAACGCGAGCCGTCGCCCATCCGTCGCGACAAGTTTTAAACTCTTATCCCTAAAGCTGAATAAAATACCGTTCAGCACATAACGTGCCTCATCATGGCTCATCGCAAATGAGGTGAGTTGGATCATGTTCTTTAAAAGTTTCTGTGGGATTTTAACCGTGTCAATATCCTTTCCTTTACTAGCTTCAAAATCCGGAAGTTGTGGGAAATCTTCTTTCAAAAGTCCCACTAACCGAAAATAACTCTTACCCGACTCAATGGTGATTGATTGGCCCTTCTTTAACGACATGCTAATCGGGTTCTGGTTGGGAAGTTCTTTTATTATTTCACTAAATTTTCTTGCCGGAACCGTGATGGCGCCCTCTTCGGAAACCTCCCCGTCAATTATTACGGAAACACCTATCTCTAAATCGGTCGCAGTTAGTTTAATCTCCTGTTTTTTTGCTTCTACTAAAATATGAGATAAAATAGGGAGTGTGTTTTTGCTGCTCACCGCGTTTTGGACCGTTTGAATCCCTTTAAGTAAACTATCTTTCATGGTATTTATTTTCATTTCACAATCTCCTTTTATTATTATATTTTAAAATAGAAAACAGTACCAGTAGTAGTTGTTGTTAATGATGTGAAGAACCTATAACACCATTCAAAAACTAAACTTATAAAGGCAACGCACGGTGGATAACACACTACTTATCCACAACACACTCACTTTCTAATTTCAAGCGACAACTTATCCACAAGTGATTTTGCTTTTTGATCCTTCTTAATATCTCTCTTAATTTTCCCATAAGCATGGAGCACCGTCGTGTGATCCCTACCGCCAAACTGCTCCCCAATCTCTGGGAGTGAAAGCCCCGTCATTTCTCTGGATAGATACATCGCAATATGCCGCGGGTAGACAACGCTTCTAGATCGGCGCTTGGCCGTCATATCCGAAGGGCGCACCTCGAAATATTCTGCCACTTTCCTTTGAATAAGGTCGACCGTGATCTTCTTCTGCGTTTCAACAATCATGTCTTTTAAGACTTCTTGAGCGGTGCTCTCATCCACCCCCTCTTTACCTACAAGTTTGGAATAGGCCACGACCCGGATCAGGGCCCCTTCCAGCTCACGGATATTCGATTTGATCTTATCGGCGATGAACGCTGTAACCGTGTCCGGAATTTGAAGGCCCTCTCTCTCCGCCTTGGATCTAAGAATAGCGGTTCTGGTTTCAAAATCGGGCGGTTGGATGTCCGTCACAAGTCCCCACTCAAACCGGGACACTAAACGCTCTTCTAAATTGGAAATCACTTTTGGAGGCTTGTCGCTTGAAACCACGATCTGCTTATGGGCGTCATAAAGCGCGTTAAAGGTATGGAAAAACTCCTCCATCGTCGCCTCTTTTCCGGCAATGAAATGGATATCATCGATCAGCAGCACATCGACGGTTCTGTATTTTTCCCTGAATTTGATCGTCGTGCCCGTTTTAATCGCGTTGATCAGTTGGTTGGTAAATTTTTCACTTGTAATATAAAGGACGTTCGTCTGGGGGCTTCTCCTTAAGATTTCCTGTCCGATCGCCTGCATCAAATGAGTCTTCCCTAAACCGACCGGGCCATAAGTAAAGAGGGGGTTGTACGCCTTGGCGGGGCTCTCCGCGACAGCCATGGATGCGGCGTGGGCAAAACGATTGGATGGCCCCACGACAAAAGTGTCAAACTGATATTTTGTGTTTAAGACGGACTCTGTCCGGCCTTGCGACGGCTGGGGTAGATACGCGGATCCGCTTTCTGAGCTCCCGTTGGGTGCTATGGGGGGGCTTGTTTGAAAGTTGATCCTTAAATTGGGATTTTCCGCGGCTTCCTTCAGGGCAAGAGAGATCATATTTCCGTAATGGTCAATGATCCAGTTTTTAAAAAACTCATCGGGAACGCTTAAAAAAAGCTCCTCATCTTTGAGTTCCACCGGCTTGATCGGCTTAAGCCAACGCTCATAAACCTGGGGCGCCAGCTCCTTTTGAAGAGAGTCGAGCACTTTTGACCAGAGTTCAGGAAGGGAATATTCCTTGAAATTATCCACAGAAGGCAGCTCTAAAGTTTATCGATAGTTTTAAAATACTGGTCTAAGCTATTTAATTTAAATATGTTATGGTTATAAAGGTTAGTCACAAGAATAAGTTAAACGAACAGGTATTTATCAACAACTTATACACAGTCAGGTACTTCCCTTAAAAATACGAATGTTTTAAGAAAGTGTGACGGATTATAACAAGCGCGAGTTTCATTTGCAACACATTTCTTAAAAAAATCGCCAACGATATCTGCTTTACAACTTGACTCGGAAAAACCGTATGCTATAATTCACTGCTTATGAAAAAAACGCTGACCAATAAGTCCAATATTAAAAGAAAAAGAACGCACGGTTTTAGAAAGCGGATGAGAACCAGAGACGGGCGGAACGTTTTGAGACGCCGCCGTCAAAAAGGGCGTAAAAAACTGACGGTCTGATCTTAAAAAAGCGCCTTTGTATGCCTCCCGAGGAAAGCTGGCTTTCTTGTGAAGTTTCAGAAAAAGACGCGCGGCTCGTCACACAGAAATCGAGCCTTGCGCCCGGCTTCAGTTTGACGGGCGCGCGGCAGCCTAGATCCGCAAAGCCGTCGATTTTCATTTCTATCCCTAAAAAAGTCATTCCGCTTGCGACAGCCAGAAACCGAATAAAGCGTCTGATACGCGAGGCGATGCGAAAGAACCCTTATTTGAACGATCCGCGCAAAGTTTACTTTTTTAAAGTCGTTAAAGCGCCGTTAAGACCGAGTTTAGCCGAAGTCCAGAGTTTCATTCAGAAAAATAGACGATAGGATTCTCATGAAAAAAGGCATGATCTTACTTATTTTAGCTGCTTCTAACCTTTTTAAAGTAATAGGGTTAAGATCATGCCGGTTTCATCCGAGCTGCTCAACGTATTCTATACAAGCTTTCCAACAATTCAACTTTATAAAAGCGTTTTTTCTAATGACAAAGAGGCTCTTGCGATGCCATCCATTTTCGTCAGGCGGCTATGACCCGATCAATCACCCCACCACCTGTTTCTTTGGATTGCGTAGCAATCCGTCCGCTGGTCGCGGACGAAACAAGTGGTGGGGTCACCGAATGGCAAATTCAAGGTAACTTATGGAAAAAAGAACACTCGTGGCCTTGGCAGTCTCGTTTTTGGTTCTGGCATTTTACCCGATGATTTTGCAGAAGTTCTATCCGGATTATTATCAGACTCGCAAGCCGGTGGCCGCCAAGTCTTCGCCGGAGCTTAAATCCGACATTCCGCCCATTGATTCCTCCCCGTCTCCGGTGGGTGCGGAAAAATTCCAAGACGGCCAGGACCTCATTTTTCAAAATCAGCGTTTAAAACTCCGATTCAACTCTAAAAGCGGCGTGATCCGTGAGATCACATTCCCCCAATTTATCGACTCTGAAACTAGGAAGCCGTTGACTCTAATTTCGCTTGATTCGCCGGCCGGCGCGCCAACGGATGTTCATTTCATGGATCGTGGTAGCGAAGTCCTGGAGTTCGAGCTCAATTCGCACGGGAATGAAGTGACCGCCAGTGCCGCGTTCGGAGAAATAAAAATCGCCAAGGAGTATGTTTTCCATCCCGATAACTACGGAGCCGATCTGTCGCTTCGTTTTGAAAATAACTCCGGCACGCCGGTGGAGCTCCGCTACCGGTTGAGCGTTGGTAACACGATTCCCGCCAGGCATTCCATCGATAGCCAATACCTGGAGGCCAATTTTTACTCGACTGAGGGCGGAAAAGACACGCTGCGCCACATCAAAGAAACCAAGCTCGGTAAGGCCGTCGAAAGCCAAGGAACGCTTCATTGGGTCGCCGTGAAGGACAGACATTTTTCAATCCTCGTGAAACCCCGCTCCGGTGGTTTTAAGGGGTTCGTGGAGGGGCTTGGGAATTCTCAATTAAATGCCTCTCTTCTATCGGAAAAAATAACGGTACCGGCGCACGACGCGGTCAGACAGGATTTTCTTCTCTATATCGGGCCCAATGAAATTGAAGAGCTTCTACCTCTGGGTTTAGACCCGATCGTGAATTTCGGGAAACTGGACGCGATCGGCCGTGTCCTGATTGGCGGGCTGGAGCTTCTGCACAAAATTTTTAGAAATTACGGCATCGCGATCATTATCCTCACGATCCTGATCAACATTCTCCTCTTCCCTCTCACACGCCTAAGCTATATGTCCATGAAGCGGATGCAGCTGGTCCAGCCGCACATGGCGAAGCTTCGGGAGCAGCATAAAAAGAGTCCCGAAAAACTGAATAAAGAAATGATGGAACTCTATAAGAAACATAAAGTAAATCCTTTTGGCGGTTGCCTTCCGATGATTTTACAAATGCCGGTCTTCATGGCGCTTTATGTGGCGTTGTCCAAGTCCGCGATTTTGATAAACTCCAACCTATTATGGATACAAGACTTATCATCTCCCGACAGCGTGGCGTTGCCATGGGCGCTGCCTTTTTTGGGGAATCAAATCCATATTCTTCCCCTGGTCATGGTTGCCGCGATGTTCTTTCAGCAGAAATTCACACAGGTAAAAATGGAAGGCCAGGACCCCACGGTGGAAGCCCAGCAAAAGATGATGACAGTGATGATGCCGATCATTTTCGGGTTTATTTTTTATACGATGCCTTCCGGCCTGGTTCTCTACTGGCTCACGAACACGGTTTTAATGACACTTTACCAGCTGCGTCTTAAGAAACTCACGCTGACGTGAATCAGAAACTCAGGATTAACTTGTGATTCCTTCCGATAAGAAATACGATGTGATCGTAATAGGCGCAGGTCACGCCGGCTGCGAGGCGGCGCTTGTCTCCGCGCGCATGGGCGCCAAAACGCTGATGCTCACGATGAATCTGGATTCCGTCGCGCAGATGTCCTGCAATCCCGCGATCGGCGGCATCGCGAAAGGCCACATCGTACGCGAAATAGACGCGCTGGGAGGCGAAATGGCGAAAGTCACGGACCGCACCGGCATTCAGTTTCGGATGTTGAATACGAGCAAAGGCCCCGCCGTCTGGGCGCCTCGCGCGCAGTGTGACAAAAAGATGTATCAGATCACGATGAAGCACGTTTTGGAAGGACAGAAAAATCTTGATTTGAAACAAGGCGAGGTCAAAGAGATTTTGACCGACGGAGACGCCGTGAAGGGCGTTGTGACAACGATTCAGACAGTTTATTACGCAGAGGCCGTGATTATCACGACCGGCACATTTTTAAACGGCCTGATCCATATCGGCGAGGTGACCTTTGGAGGCGGCCGCGCCGGTGATAAGGCGTCACTCGGACTTTCCGGGTGCCTGGAAAGTCTCGGCTTTGAAATCAAGCGCTTAAAAACAGGCACTCCTCCCCGTCTCAACGCGAATTCGATTGATTTTTCAGGGCTTGACGCGCAAAGTGGTGATGAAAACCCAACCCCGTTTTCTTTTCAGACGGAGAAAATTACCCAAAGCCAACTCCCCTGCTACGTGACGTATACGAGCGAAGAAACCCACAAGATCATCAAAGAAAATATTCACCGCTCCCCTCTTTATTCCGGCAAAATTCAAAGCCGCGGCCCGAGATATTGTCCCTCCATTGAAGACAAGGTTTATCGCTTCGCTGACAAAGAACGCCATCAATTATTTTTAGAACCGGAAGGTCGTCTAACAGACGAGGTGTATATAAACGGATTATCAACATGTTTTCCACAGGACGTTCAAATAAAACTTGTTAAAAGTATAAAAGGTCTTGAAAATGCTGAACTTATGAGATTTGGTTATGCAATTGAGTACGATTTCTGTCCTCCTACTCAGGTAAGTGCCACTCTCGAGACAAAAAAAGTCGAGAATTTATACTTAGCCGGACAGATCAACGGAACCTCCGGATATGAAGAAGCGGCGTGTCAGGGCTTGATGGCCGGAATCAACGCGGTGTTAAAAATAAGAAATGAAGAGCCGCTTATTCTGGAGCGGTCGGAGGCCTATATTGGCGTCCTGATCGATGACCTTGTTACCAACGGCACCGAAGAACCGTATCGGATGTTTACCTCAAGAGCCGAACACCGATTACTGTTGAGACAAGATAACGCGGACAAACGGCTGCTGGAATATGGACATAATTTGGGGCTGATTTCTAAAGATCAATTTAAGAAATTTACAAAGAAGCAGGGAAAAATCAATGAATGGGTCGAAAAACTAAAAACACAAAGATACCAGCAAGTCCCTTTAGATCAATATCTTAGGAGATCTGAAATTAAGCTGAAAGACATCCTTTTGATTTTAAACGAAGAAATAGAAGATGGGGAAGTCGAGCGTCAAATAGAGATAGAAGTCAAATATTCCGGCTACGTAGAAAGGGAAATCGGGATCGTTAACCGGCTAGAAACATATGAGGAAAAGAAGATCCCTCGAGGCCTGGTGTTTAAAGAAATAAAGGGGATCAGCCGCGAAGCCCAGGAAAAGCTGGACAAGATTAAACCCATCTCTCTAGGCCAAGCCGCCCGCATCTCCGGCGTCACGCCTTGTGATATTTCCGTCCTAGCCGTCCACATCGAAAAACTCCGCAGGTCCTCTAAGAACTAATCCTGGTTTCCACGTGGAAACTGCTGCTCAAAGATATCTTTTCACAGCTCCCTGTGAGATAGGTGGAATTTGTGGAATCTTATTGACATTCTTTTCTGGTTAGAATAATATGACCGCAAAATGACCCCACCACCTCTTTTAAGATTCCTTGAATCGTTGGATTTGCCCCACCACCTGTTTCTTTCGATTGCGAAGCAATCAGTCCACGTTGTGGACGAAACAGGTGGTGGGGCAAATCCTTCTGCCGCCAAGAGGTGTTGGCGAAATAATGGCGACAGAAGAAAAGAGGTGGTGGGGTGACAAAAATCATCGCGATTTGTAATCAAAAGGGCGGCGTAGGGAAGACGAGTACGGCCGTGTCTCTTTCCTCGTGTCTTGCGATGGAAGGCAAGAAGTGTTTGCTTATAGATTTGGATGCTCAAGGCAACGCGACTAGCGGTCTTGGAATTGATAAAAATAAGATAGAAAGATCCATTTATCACGCCCTCCTAGATGAAACTGATTTATCAGAACTAGCTGTAGAAACTTGTGTTAAGGACTTATTTATTGTTCCCGCCAATAGCCATTTGTCAGGGACTGAAGTAGAACTTGTAGGCGAATTGGGGAGGGAAGGGCGCTTAAAAAAGGCTCTAGCCCGCCTGGATATATCCTTTGATTTTGTCATTATTGACTGCCCGCCATCTCTTGGACTTTTGACCGTTAACGCGCTGACCGGCGCTCATTCCGTGATCATCCCGATGCAGTGTGAATATTATGCGCTTGATGGTTTAAGCCAGCTCATGAAAACCATCAATCTGATCAAAGACAATTTAAACTCCTCTCTTGAGATCGAGGGAATTTTAATGACGATGGCGGATTATCGCACGAACCTCACTCAGGAAGTGATAGACGAAGTGAAAAAACATTTTGGAGAAAAAGTCTACAAAACCGTGATCCCGAGAAACATCCGCCTAAGTGAAGCTCCTGGTTTTGGCAAGCCGATTTTTCTCTATGATAAAGATTCCGAAGGGGCGAAGAAGTACAAGGAATTTACGAAGGAATTTTTATTATTTAATGTAAGTATTTTAAAATAAATAACTTACAAATTTTGTTAGACAAAAACTATAATTCTGGTAACGTCTATGGGTGAAGGTGAGGAGGCCGGTTTGGTAGTTGGGGTAGGGTTAAGTCGGTTAAAATACCTATGTTTCGACCTTACCCTTGCCTAACAACCAAACGGGCATCCTAACCTTAACCGTTACCTAAATACTGAAGAATTACACACATTCGCAATGACGGTGTTTTAAAAAACAGGAGGGTTCCATGGAGAGAAAAGTGCTTGGAAAGGGTCTTGAAGTTTTGATTCCGACGGACAGTAAACTCACAGAGCGGGTTCGGTTATTGAATGTTTCCCAAGTGCATGCCAGCCGGTTCCAGCCGCGGCTTAATTTTCCCGAAAGTAAAATCCAGGAACTTGCGAAATCCATTAAAGAAAAAGGCGTGATCCAGCCGATTATCGTTCGGGCATTGGACAACGATAATTTTGAATTGATCGCCGGCGAGCGTCGCTTGCGCGCTTTAAAACGTTTGGGGCTCGCGGAAGTGCCCGCGATCGTGCGCCGCGTTCCGGATGCCGACGTTCTCGAAATGTCCTTGATTGAAAATATCCAGCGTCAGGAACTGAACGCCATCGAAGAAGGAAAGGCGTATCGGCGCCTCATGCAGGAATTTGGATTGAATCAAGAATCCATTGCCGAACGGGTAGGGAAGGACAAGTCGTCCGTCTCTAACACGTTGAGAATACTTAACTTACCAGAAAAAATACAAGACTATTTGTCGAAGGAATTTATCACCTTTGGTCACGCGAAAGCACTTCTTTCGCTTGGGGATGCGAAGCGCCAGCTCTTGTTTTGCGAGAAGATCATCAAGCGAGGCCTCTCGGTTCGACAGGCCGAATTCCTAACGTCACCGCAATCGCATCCAAAATCACGCCGCGTGAGTTTAAGCCCCAATGCGGACATAAAAAATCTCGAAGAAAAATTGCAGCATGCCCTCGGCACGAAGGTACGGATCCATCACGGGAAAAAGCGTGGAAGGGTTGAAATCGAATATTATTCTTTCGATGATTTGGACCGGTTGCTCAAGATTCTGGGCGTGAGTTAGTGTTGACAAGAACCTAGATATCCTTTAATCTAAAACGTTTATGGAAGAACCGACGCTTGTTATTATCAAACCGGACGGGCTTCAAAAGTCGCTGACCGGGAATATTTTGACCCGCCTTTCCGAAGCGAAGCTTATAATTATCGCAGCCAAGATAAAGGCGGTTTCAAGACAGCTTGCAGAAGAACACTATAAGCATTTGAGCGACAAGCCTTTTTTTGATGAAATCGTCAAGTATCTGATGGGCGAATATCATACCAAGCGTGTGATGGCGCTTGTTTACTACGGGGAGGACGCGATCGAAAAGGTAAGAAAAGTGTGCGGCGCGACCAATCCTGAAGAGGCGGAACCGGTCTCGATCCGCGGCTCTTACGGCCGCATTACTACCAAAGGCGTGTATGAAAACGCGATTCACGCCTCGAGCGTCAAAGAAGACGCGGAGCGGGAAATCAAGCTTTGGTTTACCCCCGATGAGATTGTTTTTGACAACTTGTATCCCACCAATGAAGCCAGGGCCTCCCAAAAAATGCAAAAAGTGTGGGCTTGAAAATAAAACTGCCGAATAAAACCGGAAGACTATTCGTCATCTCCGCGTCTTCCGGCACCGGCAAGACAACGCTCGCGCGGGAACTTTTAAAGGAAGACAAAAATTTAGTCCAGTCCGTTTCTTATACGACGCGACCTCCTCGAAGGAATGAACACAATGGCGAGGATTACTTTTTTGTCACGAAGAAAGAGTTTTTGGATAAAAAAAACAGGGGCGGATTTCTCGAGTACGCGAATGTGTTCGGCGACTATTACGGCACGCCGAAGAAGGAAGTGGATAAACATTTGAAGCGCGGCCGCGGCGTGCTTCTTTTAATTGACGTGCAGGGAGCGAAGCAAGTGAAAAAAACGAGGCCCAACGCGGTGTTTATCTTTTTAACCGCGCCTTCGAAAGACGAACTTCGCCGGCGGCTCAATAAGCGCGGCACGGAATCCAAGAAGGAAATTCAAAAGCGCTTGAAAATCGCGGGCGCCGAGCTTGTAGAGCTCAACGACCCGGCGCTTTGCGATTATCGGATCGTGAACCGCGACATTTCAACGGCGCGCGAGGTTTTGAAGGCCATTATCAAAGCAGAACGGGTTAAATAAATGAAAAAAAACGTTCTATTGGGAGTGAGCGGGTCCATTTCGGCTTATAAAGCATGTGATCTTATCACGGAACTGCGGCAGGAGGGGCATGCCGTGACGGTGGTGATGACAAAAGACGCGCATCACTTTATTACGCCGCTGACCCTTCAAAGTTTCGCGGGAAGCGAGGTCGTCCAAGATTTTTTTTCGACGCCGGGCCGGACGAAGCCCATTCATATTGAACTGGCCAAGCATTCCGACCTTATTTTAATCGCGCCCGCCTCCGCCGACATCATCGCGAAACTCGCCTACGGCCTGGCGGACGATGTTTTGGCGTGCACGGTGCTGGCAAGCGACGTGCCGCTCGTGATCGTGCCGGCCATGAATGAAAAAATGTACGCGAACAAATTCACTCAGGAAAATATTGAGCGTCTTAAGAAAAACGGCGCATCCATCGTTCCGCCGATTCACGGTCATTTGGTTTGCAGCGACGAGGGAATGGGTCACCTCGCGGAAAATGCGAGCATCTTGAAAGTAGTTAAGTCCATATTTTCTAATAAGAAGAAATGATAACTATCGACTTGTCATTCCCGCAATCTTTAGGCGGGAATCAACCCTCCACCTTGATCCCGGCCGGAGTTTACCCCCTGCGGATCCCCGCCTTCGCGGGGATGACAGAACAGGGGGCGGGGATGACCATCGCTTGAAGAAAAAACTCCGCTTTTTAATTGCCTCAGGGCCGACCGAAGAACCAATAGACCCGGTGCGCTTCATATCCAATAATTCCACGGGCGTCATGGGGAAACATCTTTTTCAAGCGGCCAAGTCGAGGGGTCATGCCGTGACTTGGGTCCGTTGCCCCGAAAAGGCGAGGACCGCGATTGAGCTTCAGACGAAAATGGCTGTGCTTCTTCCAAAAAACGACGTGGTCATCATGGCCGCGGCGGTTTGTGACGTGAGGCCGAGACGCTTTTCAGGAAGCAAAATCAAAAAGGAAGATTTGCGCGCGATTCCTCTCGTGAAAAATCCGGACGTCTTGGCTTCGCTTAAAAAAAAGAAAAAAAGACACCAGGTTTTTATAGGGTTTGGCCTGGAGTCCTCTCGAATTTTCGAAAATGGCTTTGAAAAAGTCCTATCCAAAGGCTTGGATCTTATTGTATTGCAGAAAGTTACAAAAAGTTCAAACCCGTTCGGGGAGAAACCGATTCATGCCTATCTATTGGATCGGGGTAAAAAATGCAAGCGCTTTGGGCCGATTTCTAAAAATAGACTTTCGAAAATTTTAGTCAGTGAAGCCGAAAAACTGTACCGGGCAAAACTTGGCTTTCAGTCACAAAAATAAACGTGACTAAAAAAATGCTTTTTGATAGATTGGCGCGATGGCCGAGCAGTTAGGCAGCGGTCTGCAAAACCGCGTACACCGGTGCGACTCCGGTTCGCGCCTCGCAAATTTTCGTGAAATTTTTTCGGCGGGTCCTGCCGCTGCGCCAGCTCGTTGTTTTGACAAGTGCTTCGCCTTGTCAAAAAACAAGCGCTCTGGCTCCGCGTCACCCGCTGGGTAAAATTTTAAAGTATTTTCTCGGCTTGGGTAGGAAGGGCGAAAGTGGTTTTTGCCGGGGGTAGGAACAAATGCCAAATCGTAGGAAGCGGTTGAATTTCAAAGATAAGGATCTGTGGTATCTGGTTGGTTTAATTGCCACCGATGGTAATTTGTCCTCTGATGAACGACATATTGATATCACATCAAAACATCGGGATTTTCTAGAGACGGTTAAGAGAATGTTAGGTTTGGAAAATAAAATAGCTATTAAGCATAGCGGGAGCAGTGCGAGAGAGTACTACCACATTCAATTTGCTAATAAAAACTTTTACGAATTTCTTTTGTCGATAGGATTGACTCCTAGGAAATCTTTGACTTTGGGAGAATTAAAAATTCCTACAGAGTGGTTTTCTGATTTCATTCGTGGGGTAATTGATGGTGATGGTTGTATTAGGAAGTGGATTCACCCCTCGAATAAGAGAGAACAATGGAGTCTGAGGATATACTCTGCATCGTCCGTGTTTATTCACTGGTTGAAACAAACGATAGAAGAAAATTTTTTCGCAAAAGGCCGGATTCATGGTAATGGAAAAGGCACATTTGTGTTGAAGTATGGTAAGTTGTCGGCGCAGCGGATTTTGGGCATCTGTTACTACGATAAATGTTTGAGCTTGGACAGAAAAGCCAGGCTTGCCGAAGTGTGCAATACCTCAAATACTGGTTGGAGCAAGAGCAAGACGCTGTTATGTACGGCCTGATATTGCCGAGGTGGCGGAACAGGCAGACGCTACGGCCTTAAAAGCCGTTGACCTTCGGGTCGTGTGGGTTCAACTCCCGCCCTCGGCAT
>CAYJXB010000024.1:0-20099 GCA_964374005.1 uncultured Planctomycetia bacterium | reverse complement strand
AACGCCCTAGTATACTTTGACTCGTTTAGACTTTCAATACAATTTTCCCGAAGTTCTGCCGCGCTTCCATGCGGACTTGAGCCTGGCGCGCTTCTTTCAAAGCAAACACCTGATCCAACGTCGGCTTTAAAGAGCCTCTCTCAACAAGCTCGATCACTTTGTAAAGCTCGGCGAGACTCCCCATGTACGAGCCAAAAACACTGAGCTGCTTGGCGTAAAGGTAACGAATATCCATTTCAACGGTAGGTCCGGAGGTGGCGCCGCAAGTCACAAGCCGCCCTCCCCGCGCGAGGCACGACAGATTCTTTTCCCAGATCTCGGAGCCGATGTGGTCAAACACCACATCCACGCCTTTGTTATTTGTCAGTTTTTTCACTTCTTCCGAGAAATCCTTGGTTTTATACAGAATGACCTCATCGGCACCGAGTTTCTTGGCGCGCGCGACTTTTTTAAAATCCCCTACGGTGGTAAACACCGTCGCGCCTAAAAATTTCGCGAGTTGAACCGCGGCGCTCCCCACGCCGGACCCCGCCGCGTGCACCAATACCGTTTCTCCGGGCCTCACGCCTACGCGCGTCGTCAGCATATGGTAAGCCGCCAACGAGGCCAGCGGCACGGACGCCCATTCCTCAAAAGTAAGACGATCGGAGACCGGGATCACAAAACGCGAATGGACCGCCACTTTTTCCGCGTAACCGCCCTGGCTTTGCAGGCCCAAGATCTGAAAATTCGGCGAGAAACTGTCTTTTGACTCAAGAGCCAGAGGGTCACTGGCGGGCAACTGGCCGGGCGCCACGACGACTTGCTGTCCCTTTTTTAAAATCTTCACGCCTTTACCAACGTCGAGCACAATACCCGCCACGTCGGATCCTGGGACGTGCGGCATCGGGATCGCGATTTTATTCTTATAAGTACCCTGCCTCACCCAGAGGTCGAGATGATTGAGCGCGCAGGCCTTGATCCCGACCAAAACCTCATCGAGGCCTAGAACAGGTTCCTTGAAATTGCCGTATTTGAGGACCTCGGGCCCGCCGTATTGTTCGAAATAAACCGCTTTCATAACCCCAACGTAAAACTTAAAGGTCAAAACTCAAAACGATGGTATCGCTTACGCGATCTAGATCATAAGTCACGAAGTGACTCCAAAGTTTTAAGTTTTGCGTTTTTAGTTTTGAGTTAACCAAGATAGCTTTTGACAAACCGGACGAAGAGCCGGACGCCGACGCCGGTCGCGCCGATCGGAGATAAAGGTTTTGGGCCGGACTCGTTCCAGGCCGTTCCGGCGATGTCCAAGTGTGCCCATGAAGAAGTATGATCCGCAAATTCTTTCAGGAAGAGGCCCGCCGTGATGGTCCCGGCGGATTTTTTACTGATATTTTGGATATCGGCATAAGTCGCTTTGATCAGATCAAAATACTCCTCCCAAAGCGGGAGCTCCCAAAGACGCTCGCCCGTGTGCTCACCTGCTTCCTGTAAGCGCTTCACGAGGTCCGGATCCGTGCCCATGATCCCCGAACATCGGTCCGAAAATGCCGCCGCGCAAGCTCCGGTCAGTGTCGCGATGTCCACAAGCGCTTTTGGCTTGAAACGCTCCGCGTAGCTCAAGGCATCCGCCAGCACCAAGCGCCCTTCCGCGTCGGTATTCAATACCTCGACGGTTTTGCCGTTCAAACATTTGATAATGTCTCCTGGCCGCTGCGCTCTCGAACCGGGCATATTTTCACAGACGGGCGCCAAACCGATGACTTTGACCGGAAGTTTTAGATTCGCGATCACCTTCATCGCGCCGATCACGGCGGCCGCGCCGCACATGTCGAATTTCATTTTATCCATCTCATTCGACGGTTTGATGGAAATACCGCCCGTATCAAACGTAATCCCTTTGCCGACAAGGACGATTGGTTTAGGAAATTCTGGCTTTGAGACGCGGTTTTCCAAAATAATAAACTGCGGCTCTTCGGCGCTTCCTTGGGAAACGCCGATCACTCCACCCATCCCGAGCTTCTTAATTTCGGCCAGGCCCAACACCTTGCAACTTAAATTATTCTTGGAGGCCATTTCCTTCGCGGCCCGGGCGAGGCGGCGAGGCGTCATCACGTTCGCCGGTTCATTGGCGACGTCCCTCGTGAAGAGGACGCCTTCGGCAACGATTTCCGCTTCCGAAATGGCCCGGTCTATTTCCTTAAACTTTCTGTCGTTCTTCGATAAAAGATCCAGCTCCTCAATTTTCTTTGAAGGGCTCGGTTTAGATTTGTATTTATCAAATTGATAATCGGAAAGCCGCGCTCCTTCGACGGACGCGCCGGCAACCTCTGCCGGAGAAAATTTTTGGGCTAGGCTCTCAAGATCCAGCGCCGCGTGGGCGTTCTTCAAAGTCTTGGCCTGAGACAGAAGTCTCGCGGCCGCGAGCCGGACTTTTTCTAAGGTAAATTTTTCCTTTTTCCCAAGCCCGATCAAGAGGGCATGTCCACTTCCCTGGTTCAACGCCCCCGGCGCAAGCAACGATTCACAACCCTTGCCGGAAAACTTCGCTTGGGTCGCACGCTTTTGGATTTTGCCTTTAGCGGACGCGTCCAACCAGGCCGCGCGCTTCAAGAAATCTTTATCCGACTCGAAAACACCGATGCCGACAATCTCCGCTTTCTTTAAAGACTCCAACGGTGTTTTACGGTTGATTTTCACTGAGGCCTCCGAACGGCTTTGGCAGCGGCATTCCCGCCTTGTCGTTGAAACGGATCCGCACTTTGACCGAACCGTTCGTTGACGTTGGCATGTTTTCGACAAGCGACAGAATTTTTTCCCTTGAAATGGTCTGCGGAAAATCGAGCTTAATGGAAAATTCGTGGGAGACTTTGACTCCCTGCTTTTTTAATGCCACGAGCGACGCCGCAAATTCTTTCGCGCCTTCCAGCGCGTCGCCTTTGAACAAAAGTTCCAACCCTTTGACAGGCCGCGTTTCGTTCAGGCGGTTCGCCACATCGTTCCGGACCTCCTGAGGCGAAATAAAACTGTCACTCTCAAAAAATTCGATCATTCGTTTTCTCCTAGGGGTCTGACCCCCGCGGGGGTCAGACCCCTATAATGGCCGTGATTATAATAGAAAAATAAACCCGTGTAAAGGTCAGATCGGCTCGGTCGTCAGGAGCGGCGTCATCTCCGTCACCTCTTTATAACCCAATTTCTTCAGAAAATCCTGGAACACTTCTTCTTCAATCTTCGTGCAGCGCTCATCCTCCATCGTCGCACAGGCGATTTGGCCTCCGGCGATCATCCCGTGCCCTCCGGCCGAACCGCGCTTGCCGATCAGGCGCCTTAAAAACCTTCCCGCCTCGCCTTTGGCGTTGGTCGTCCGGATCGAAACAATAATTTTATCCTTGTAACGTCCGAGGCACAACGACCAGCTGATGCGCTCGCAGCGCAGCATAAAATCCGCGATAAGCGCCACAAAGTCGGGATTCGCGATCTCACCCAAGGAGGTCGTGACCGCATTTTTGTACACGAAACTGTGATGAAGCGCGCGGTTTAGCGTAATAAAAAAATCTCGGGGAAGCCGCGGGTGTTCGATGCTTGCGAGTAGCTTCTTGTTGCTCTTCGGGAAAAGAGTGAGATACGCCTGAATGTCTTTCTCTCCCGCTTCCCGGCCGAGATCCTGCGTCTCGGAGCTGATGCCGTAAGAAAGCGCGGTCGCGAGCTGAGAAGGAATTTCAAGGCCGCTCTCCAAAAGATACTCGGTCAATATGGTGGCGGTAGCGCCGTAATGGGTGCGGACATCGATAAAATCGGCCTTCGTCGTTTTACGCAACGCATGATGATCAATCACGATCACCGGCTTTCTTTTTCTGGGAAAGGAGCTATTGCCGGTGCCCGGCTGCATGTCCACGAGCGCAAAATCCACGCCCGGTTTAAAATCAGCGTCCAACAGAGGCGTCACGCGAAGTTCTAAGACCCGAATCATCGCGCGATTTTCCGCGCGGCCGACAATGCCGCCGTACTTGACGGAGGCAGGCACCTTGAACTTATTTTTGACGATGTAGGCGAGCGTGACGGCGCTCGAAACCGAGTCGGGATCTGGGTTGTCGTGAGTCAGCACGATCAGGCGCTTGGTGCTCTTAAGCGCCTCTTCGATCCTGCTGTAACACTGCTGAAGTTCTTCGGTATTGGTAATCATCGGGATGCGGACAAAGTCCTAGTAACGGGGACAGCTGGGATCCACTTGCTGTGACCAGGCGTCGATCCCACCAGCAAGATTTTTGATCTTCTTGAAACCCATCTTTTGAAGAATCTCACAGGCGTTCGCGCTCCGCCCGCCAAAATGGCAGTGGAGCACAATCTCATCGGCCGTGTCGAGCTCATTGGCCCGCTCGGCGATCGCGCCTAAAGGAATGAGTTTTGATCCGGGGATCTGGTTGATCGCGTATTCCGACGGTTCGCGCACATCCACCAGCACAAACTTCTTCTTTTTATCCACCCATTCCTTCAACTCCGTGGCCGTGATTTCTTGAACGCCCATTTTCGTGCCGTTTTTAGTCTCTTCGCCGCGCGTGATGCCGCAAAACGCCTCGTAGTCGATGAGCTCCTTGATCGTCGGATGGTCACCGCACACCGGGCATTTGGGATTGCGTCTGAACTTCACTTCCCGAAAACTCATTTTGAGCGCGTCATAAAGCATGAGTCGGCCGATCAGCGGCTCTCCTTTTTTAAGGATGAGCTTGACCGCCTCCGTCGCTTGAATGATGCCGATCACTCCGGGTAGGATGCCTAACACCCCTCCTTCCGCGCAAGAGGGCACCATGCCGGGCGGCGGTGGTTCAGCGAAAAGACAGCGGTAGCAGGGCCCTTTTCCGGGATAAAATACCGTGGCCTGGCCTTCAAATCTAAAAATGCTTCCATAAATAAAAGGTTTTTTAATGAACACGCAAGCGTCATTGACGAGATAACGTGTCTGAAAATTGTCCGTTCCATCCACAATCACATCATAATCTTTAATGAGTTTCATGATGTTGTCTTTGGTCAACCGCTCGTTGTAGGTCACGACCTTGACATTGGGGTTAATCTCGGCGATTCTCTGTTTGGCGGAGTCTACTTTCGGCTGGTTGACGCTCTTGGTCGTATGGATGATCTGCCGCTGTAGATTGGAGAAATCCACGACATCGAAGTCAATGAGGCCCAGTGTCCCTACCCCCGCCGCGGCCAGGTACAACGCGGCCGGGGATCCCAACCCTCCGGCCCCGACCAGAAATACCTTCGCGGCCTTCAGCTTCTCCTGCCCCTCGACCCCTACCTCAGGCATGATAAGATGTCGGCTGTATCTTAAGATCTCATCTTGACTTAAGGACGACATACGATTCCTCCGTAAGCTTTATATTATACCATATTTTTTTAGGGTAAAAAAATCGAGATGGATGGAGGACGACGGTTTTTAAGCGAGTTTTAGCTCCAGACCTCTTCTTCGGAGACTACGTTGCCTTGCGAATCGTACTTACGAATGATTTTCTTTTGCGGCGTGTTTGAAGAAGAGCTGTACTGAGGCGCCTGCTGATAATAAACTGGCTGCTGGGGCCGCGGCTGGGGGGAACTGGTCAAAGAATCCAAGAGCGCTCCTCCGATAATATTGGTGCCCGCGCCGATCAGAGCGCCTTTGCCCGCGTTGCCGCCGGAAGCGCTCGCGGCGATGGCGCCCGTGCCTGCGCCCAGAAGCCCGGATTTCAGAATTTTTTTATTCGGGTCTTCCTGCGGAGGATAATAGGGTTGCTGGACATACTGTGGCTGCGACTCCACCCGCTGATAGGTGCCTTGGGTTTGAACAGGATAAGAACTTTGAACATATTGCGGCTGCTGTTGAACATACTGAGGTTGTTGTTGAACGTACTGGGGCTGCGGCTGTGAAGGAGTTGTCAATGTATCCAATAGCGCGCCGCCAATGACATTGGTCCCCGCGCCAATCAGGGCGCCTTTACCAGCGCTGCCGCCGGAAGCCCCCGCCGCAATGGCGCCGGTGCCGGCGCCGAGTAATCCTTGCTTAATAATCTTCTTGTTGGGGTCTTCATTCCCGTAGTAATCCTGACCGCCCGCCTTGGAAACTGTCCACGAAAAAGTTAGAACCATGACTGTCAATATTGAAAAGCCGTTTCTCAAAGCTTTCATCTACTTTCTCCTTTTTCTATGAATGCAAACCTGTCTTGATTATATCACAAAACCGCATGTTCGTGTCAAAATCCAAATCGACCTATGACTAAATCACCCTTTCAAACTCCTCAACCGGTTTCTTCCAGACCGCCACGCCGCAGAAACGCTCTCCCTCCGGGCAGATCGGCTTCACACCCGCTAAATTCCGCAAACCGCAAGGCGGAAGCATGTATCGGCCTAGCTCCGGGAAGATTTCATTGACCTGCATCACTTCGTCACGGCACATATTCCATATTTCTTCCTGCGCCGTGTAGCACAGGCGCTTCGTCCATTTATGATGATGGTTTAGAAGGTCGCCCGATTCGAAAAACCGTATCGGAAACGCGTTGGGCAAAAGATACATCACGTACCCTTCCTCAACGCCTTGATTTAAGAGAGTCTCCATATTCTCCCAGACCGTATCCATCGTGTCCGCGTAGAAATCCATGGCCTCGGCCGATGCCCGGATCAACGTCGGGACAATATAATCCGGCCGCGCCGGCGCGAAATGACGATGAAGCACCGGCCTCGAGGCCGGCGTCATACGGTGGCGCTGGTCTTGTGAATCCGCCGTATGGCTTAATTTCTTTTGAAAGGTAAAATGGGGGTGGCTCATCGTGCGCGTGAGCTTCCCGAGAGTGGTGATATTCAACGCCTCCGAAAAATAAGGGTTCTTCGCGGGATTCAAAACAAGCTCGATCGCCTCTTTCTCCGTTAATTTGTCCTCCGCAAGGCCCAGCACCGCACGCACGGCCTGCGCCATGCTTTTTTGGCCGTTCACCTTATAATCCACGAGCTTGGAGGTCAGCCCGCCACCAAAGCGTCGGCGGACTTCCAGCCCGCCAAGCTCGGCGTCAAACTCATCCAAAAATTCCTCGCGGCTGGCGACATCCTGCGATAAAGAACGCGCGGCAAAAAACTCGTACTCCGGCGTCTCGGAGAGTGGAATCACGTCTTCGATATTTTTAAAAAAAAGTGGGTCAACTTCATTGACCGCTTCGATCATTTTTGCGATCACGATTCTTTGCTCAAACGGCGTGTCAAACTGTTCTGAGAGTTTATGGTAACGATGGAGCGTCAAGCCGCTGACCGTGTGATACAAATGCGCGTGCGTTGCGACCGGCAGAATATACCTCGCCACTTCCTGCCCGCGTTTCTGGAGCGCGCTTTTCCATCGTTTCAACTCCGGGTCGCGGTTGAGGAAAAGCTTCGCGTATTCCCGGCGCACGGTTGGCTCCAGGATTTGGATCAGCTTTTCATAGGCGTCCATCTGGAGCTGAATCGTCGCCAAATACAGCTCGGTCGCCTTCTCGTCCATCGGCGGCACCGTGAAATTCTCTGACGCCACGTGCACATAACGCTGGCTCACCTGTTCGCTATTATAAAACGGATGGCTGTGAAGAAATGACCAGATAAACTGGCGCGAAACCTTGTCCAGGATAAATTGAAACGTCGCGTGCTGGATCGTCGTGTGATGGCCGGCCTTGTAAATGCTCTCGGCGATCTCGTCGCGCCTCTGGCGCGCCTTTTCATCTTTATGAACGTCTTCGGAAGTGACGACACGGGAGGAATAACAAGTCCGCGCCGTCGCGACCGCGTTGTCAAACGCGTCTTTGAAATAATTCTCTAACTTAACGACCGGCTCAGGCGAGAGCGCTAGCATGGAGTGATTATATCACAAAAACACTCGGCGAATATAATTGCTCGGGGTCCTGCCGCGCGTCTTCGGCCGCGTGAGTCTCTCTCGGTCGCTTCGAAGGCAACGAAAAGAATTGTATCTAATCTCTCTCCTCAGGACGTCGTGTAATTCCTCAGTATTTAGGTAACGGTTAAGGTCAGGATGCCCGTTTGGTTGTTAGGCAAGGGTAAGGTCGAAACATAAGTATCTTAACTGACTTAACCCTCACCCAACTACCAAACCGGCCGCCTTACCCTTACCCAAAGACGTTACCAGAACTCTGAAGCAATACACGTCGTCCGGTTTATGTACCTGGGGTCAGCTTTCATAGGTGACCCCTTACCCTTACCTTACTGTTTTACCTTACCGCTCGCTCTTTATTTGCTTTTTTCTCGATGACCGCTCTAAATATCCCATCCCACAACCGCTTTCGACAAACCAGCGCTTCGCGGGCTGTCTCCAACGCCTCCGCCCACTTCAGCGAATCGGAACCGCACAAACTTTCAAGCATCCGAAACGCAAGCGGTGAATGTGAGTTCCTGTCAAGATCGACGTGTCGTTCAAGATAACTCACAAAAAGATCGAAACGACCAGAAAAACGATCCGCAAGCTCCGACACCAGCGTTCGAAAAATATCGGGAATAAGATCTTCTCTTCCGAACGTAAAGGCGGCCGCGATACGATGTGTAGGCAGGCGAGTGACCCCAAGAGTCCAATTCACAAAATCTACCGCGGCACCAGGCGCTCCTGAAGACAAAAGTGCACTCTCCGGCGATTCACCAGATCGAATTTTTTGCAGGAAAAGGTCGATAGAGTCTGTATCCGCCGAGCACTGTTTCATCGCATCCCGATAAAGTTCAAAGTGGCTCGAGTATCCGCTTCCCGGATGATCATCACTCTCCTCGGCTAGTACAATCTCATTGATGAAGCGCCGGCAGCCCGCATCGACTGTCGGCACCCAGGGCACGGTCACACAAGTTAGATTCGTCTGAAGCGATTTTAAAAGATTCATGAAATCCCACACCGCAAAGACATGATACTCCATAAACACACGCACATCCTCAAGCGTCTTTAAAGAGCCAAAAAGCGTATGAGAAAGAACCTCCTTTTTAAAAGGCGCAAGTGACTTTTTTAATTCTTCAACCATTTTTCTTCAACCATATTTAGGTGTCAGTCCTCGATTTGACATTAACCAGCGCAAAAAGTCTGCGCCAAGGAAAGATTTGACCCCTTATTTACTATTGGTATATCCCTGACCGAGTAATGGTACCGTCTTCGCTTATTTCAATCCAATCATCGCTAGGACCGGTTGGCGGTCCAACAGGGCCCCCCGGCGCAGGGCCAGTGCGAACGGTAAATGCGTTGGCAGATTGGCTCATCATTTGATAACTAAAATGCTGCCTTTGTCCACCTATTGCCTGGTTGTTGGCATCAAAGTCAATGTCGCCAGTGGTCGTGCCGCCCTGATACCCGCGAATAACCGCGCCTGCGTATGTGCCGTTGTTGCCATAGTACCGTACCATAGAGCTCCGAATGGCGCCCAGCATCTGAATCGCTTCCGCAGCACGCGCTCTTTCCAGCTGCGCCGTATACACCGGAACCGCAAGCCCCGCGAGTACCCCTAAAATGACGAGCACGATCAGCACTTCCAGAAGCGTAAACCCGCGCTTATTTCTGATCATTTAGGTGTCAGTCCTCGACATTTGACATTAACCAGCGCAAAAAGTTCGCGCCAAGCAATTGTGGAAGGGGGTTACAGCGCCAAAGGTTGAGTTTTTAGGCCGCGCATTCACCCTTGCCGACTTCCACCTTGAACGCTTTGCCGGGATCTCCAAGGTCCTCGTACATCAATGGGTCTTGATCAAACGGTGGCACGGTGAGGTAGGGCCCGACCAAATCCTTCAGATGTTGAGCGCCTACGCGCTCGGTCCACTGAAGAAAATTCTCGTCGGCCCCCTTTTCAGACTTGAACGCCGCCAAAATGGCTTTGGTCGCCTCGGGCGTGCGCCTCGCAGGGATCATCGCGATTCTTTTTCCAAAGACCGCGACTCCTTTCAGGTCCGTATAACCGCCAATCATGAGCTGATAGTGAGGCACCGGCTTCCCGGCGACATTTTTTGACGCGCCGTGAAACCCGATATTCGCGATGTGGTGTTGGCCGCAGGAATTCGTGCATCCGGAAATTTTTATCGTGATGTCTTTAAGCGCCGCGTCGCTTCCGAGTCCGTTTGTGAAGAGCTTACTCATCTCAAACGCGAGGCCCTTCGAATGCGTGATCGCGATATTGCAGGTATCGGCTCCCGGGCAGCGCGTGATGTCCGTGATCTCATTGGCGCCTTTGAGATTCAAGCCGCTTTGTGACAGTTGGGAATAAAGCGCCTTTAAACTGTCCTTTGGGACCCAAAGAAGCATGAGATTCTGAGAAATCGTCGTGCGGATTCTCCCTCCGCAAAAAGCGCGGGAAATCTTCGCGAGCTTCCGTGCCTGGTCCGGGTTGATGTCTCCGAGCGGCAGCCGGATATGCGCCGCGCAATACCCTTTTTGTTTCTGCTCAAAGGTGTTGGACTTGGCCCATTCCTCGAAACCGGGCAACACCCCCGGCGCCTGGGTCGGGGCGGGCTCTTTTAACACGGGCGGTTTTTCTCCGTCAAAACGGAGTTTCCAAAACGCCTCTTTGCCGGACCCCGTCGCGATGACGGCCCGGCGCTCGTCCTGAAATTCTTTCCGGAAGGTCTCGATTCCCCACTTCGCGACAAGGTATTTCATGCGCGCGCGGTTTTTATCTTTTCTCTCGCCGTTTCTGTCAAAAAGCCGCAAGACTGTTTCGGCGGTAGGCAGATACAATTCAAGCGGCGTAAATTCCTCGAGTAACTGCGCCGGAAACGGAATGCTGCCAAGCCCCCCGCCGACATAGGTCGCGAAACCTTTGACCTTTTTGCCGTTCACGGCTTCTTCCCGGGCGATGAACCCGAGGTCATGGATCCCGACTTTCGCGTAGTCTTCTTCGGGTGATCCTTCGAAAGCGATCTTAAATTTACGAGGAAGATTTTGGCAAACCGGATTTCTTAAAAAATAAAGACTCAATAAATCCGCGTAGGGTGTGACATCAAAAACGTCCTTTGGAGAGATGCCGGCATAATGAGAGCAGGAAACATTTCTCACGGTATTGCCGCAGGCCTCGCGCGTCGTCAAACCCGATTCCGCGAGTTTCCTTAAAATCGTCGGCACATCGGTCCGGAGGATTTCATGGAGCTGGATCGCCTGCCGGGTCGTGATGTGGGTGAGCTGATTGGGCGCGTATTTCTCCGCGATGTCGGCAATGCACTCCAGCTGAAGCGCGTTCATATTGCCGTAGCGGATCTTGATACGGATCATGTGGCGGTCCATCGAGCCGCGGATGCCGTAAACGCCGTTTTCCAGGCGAAACTTTTTAAACGCGTCGGGATCAAGCTCTCCCTTTTCGAGCCGCGCGATCTCCTTCTCAAAACGCTGGATCTCCGCTTCCTGCTCGGGCGAGAGCTCTTTGACTGTCTTTTCCTCAAAGACGCTCGCGAATGTCTCGATCTCTTTTAATGCCATTTTATCCTTTCACTTACTAAAACGTAAAACTTAAAATGCAAAACGAAAAACTCTGGAGTCACTACGTGACTTGTGGTCAAAGTCGCGTCAGCGACACAACAGTTTTACGTTTTTCGTTCTACGTTTTGCGTTAATGATAACTCAGCCTAAGCCTATTGTCAAGTATTCTTTATGCATTAAAGAGAGAAATTTAAACTTATATATAACTAAATAAGTTATATTCTAATCCCTTGAATCTCTAAAACAAGCGAACGCGAGCAACAATAAAATGACCCCGACGATCAAACTGCCTAATGGCGTGACCTCCAGCTTTCCGACGATGAATTCCCACTTCGTGAAATAACGCGTGACGTGGAAACCTCCCGCGATCGTGAAGAAAATACCGGAAAGCCGTAACAGGTTCTTGCTGTTTTTAGCGCTTTTGGCCATAAATGAGCTCCTGACTTGCGCGACTGACAAGGAGCGCCAAGTCAGCCGAGCGAATTCCCGCCACAAACCGCGGCGGGTCCGCCAAGTAGTTTGGCGGATATCCTCCTTATCGGCGCCCAAGCGCCGTCGAAGGATCCATTTAATTATAACATGCCTTTTGACAATCCTATCTTAATCAAAAATGATCGTTTTGTTACCGCTCACGAAGATGCGGTCTTCAAAAGCAAGCTTGAGCGCCTTGGCCAACACGATCTTCTCGACGTCTCGGCCGGCCTGCGCCATGTCGCTCGCGCTGTGGGAATGATCAACCGGAACCACGCCTTGAGCGATGATCGGCCCCTGATCCAGCTCCTCGCTGACAAAATGGGCCGTCGCGCCGATGATCTTGACGCCGCGCTCGGCCGCTTGTTGATAAGGGTTGGCGCCCACGAACGCGGGCAGGAAAGAATGATGGATATTGATGATGCGATTTTTATAACGCGCGACGAACTCTTCTGACAAAACGCGCATGTACTTGGCGAGGACAATATATTCCGGTTTGTAACGCGCCGTTAATTTTAGAATCACCGCCTCATGGGCCTGCCGGGCTTTGTTCTCCGAGGACACCTGATAATAGGGGATCTTGAACTGGCCGGCCAATGATTTAAGAGCCCCGTGATTGCTGATGACAGCAAGAATATTCGCGTGAAGCTCACCATACGCATGGCGCATCAATAAATCCCCGACGCAGTGGGGCTCTTTGGTGGCGAAGATCACGATGTCTTTCCTGCGGTCTTTGGTTATTTGGGCCAAGGCGTCTTTGGGCAGGCATTTCTCGAGTTTTTTGAGGACGGCCCTCAAATCCGCTTTCCCCGATACCTCGGTTCTCATAAAAAAACGGCCTATGTCGGGATCAACAAACTCGCCGTTCTCAACGATATTCAACCCTTCGCGGTAAAGGACGCCCGTGATTTTATGGACGAGCCCTTTTTCATCGGCGCATTCGATTCTCAAAATATGATTTTCCATCAGTCAAGTCTACTATTCTTAAAATCCATTGTCACGTTGAAAAAAAGCGTACCGCAACATACCATCTTTTTAAACTTTACCCAAGAAACGAAATCGGTATAATGCTGTCATGGCGGAAAAACCGAGATTTTATGATGTGACAGTCTCCAAGATCATCTCCCTCACGGACACGGTCAAACATTTTGTGCTTGATTATCCTAAAGACGCCGACGCGCGCTTCATCGCCGGTCAATTCATGATGCTGCACCTTGAGAGAGACGGCAAGCCTCACAAAAAACCCTATTCGATCTGCTCCTCCCCCAGTCTTGTGAGCCAAAAAAATCAGATCGAGCTCTGTATCAAGCTCGTGGAAGGCGGTTACGTGTCTACTTACTTTTTTAATCTAAAGGAAGGCGACGCTTTGCATACCAGCATCCCCTACGGAGTTTTTATAATCCGTGAACCTTGGCAGAATAACCTGATCTTTGTCGGGACAGGCACCGGCATCGCGCCGCTGCGAGGTATGATTCAAAATCTTTATGAAAAAAATTGTACCAAAGATATCTGGCTCATTTTCGGCAACCGCTACGAAACCGACATTCTTTACGAGAGCGAGTGGCGGGAGCTCGAGAAAAAACATAAAAATTTTCATTTCATCCCGACTGTGAGCCGAGGAAAAAATTGGGCCGGCGAAACCGCGTATGTCCAGGAAGTCGTAAAAAAGAAGTTTGCGGGACAAACCGAAGGGGTTGATTTTTACGGCTGCGGCCTTGTGCCGATGTGCCAGCAGCTTAAAAGCACTTTAATCGAAATGAATATGCCGAAAGAACGGATTCATTTCGAACAGTTCACCTAATAAAAACTCCTCATGGCTTTGGCTGCCTCCACCATCGCCTTCAAAGAAAGTGTGGTTTCCTCCCATCCCCTTGTTTTTAAACCACAATCGGGATTCACCCAGAGGTTCCGGACAGGCAGAAGACAGCTGACTTTCGTCAAGAGTTTTTTAATTTCTTCCACCGCCGGCACACGCGGCGAATGGATATCATAAACACCAGGGCCGATCTCATTGGGATAGCGGAATTTCACAAAGGCCTCCAGAAGCTCCATTTGTGAACGCGAAGTCTCGATGGAAATCACATCGGCATCCATGGCGGCAATCGAGTGGATGATGTCGTTAAATTCACTGTAGCACATGTGAGTGTGAATCTGTGTTTCATCCTTGACGCCAGAGGAGGCAAGCCGAAAAGCGTCCACGGCCCAGCGAAGATACGTCGACCGGTCGGCTTTCCGAAGCGGTAAACCTTCCCGGATAGCCGGTTCATCAATTTGGATAATCGCCGCACCGCCTTTTTCAAGATCGGACACCTCGTCACGGATCGCGAGCGCAATTTGCTTGGCCGTCATGCTTCGCGGCTGATCATCTCTCACAAAAGACCACTGTAAAATCGTAATAGGCCCCGTGAGCATGCCTTTCAGCGGTTTGTCGGTCAGCGACTGCGCGTACTCGGTCCACTTCACTGTCATGGGGTTTGGCCTTGAAACATCGCCAAAGATAATCGGTGGTTTCACGTAACGGGAGCCGTAAGACTGCACCCAGCCATGCTCCGTAAACGCGAAACCCTCAAGCTGCTCCCCGAAATATTCCACCATGTCGTTTCGCTCAAATTCGCCGTGCACCAAAACATCGAGCCCTATCTCCTGCTGACGCCGGATCGCCTCCTGTGTCTTTAATTTCAAAAACTCCTCGTATTGATCTTCAGGCAAAGCGTGTTTTTTAAAATTGGCCCTCGCCTGACGTACCTCGGAAGTTTGAGGAAAAGAACCAATCGTCGTGGTCGGAAAAAGCGGCAACCCAAGTTTTTTCCGCTGGAGCGGCTGGCGGGTTTTAAACGCGCTCTTTCGCTGATAGTCGCGTGGTTTTAACTTTGAGATCCTTTGTTTGACTTGAGCTTTATGAATCCTCGTGCTCGCGCGTCTACTTTCCACATCGCGTTGATTGTCTCGAAGCGAGTCCGCAACGGACTGCTCGCTTCCTGAGAGCGCTTGTTGCAGCAGCTTGAGCTCTTGTAATTTTTCTTTCGCAAACGACAACCAGCCTTTCAGCTCCCTGTCGAGTTTCGTTTCAAGTTCAAGCGTCATCGGCGAATGAAGCAGAGAACACGAGGGCGCAATCACGAGTGCGTCAAGCCCTCTTTTCTGAACCAGGGCCTTGAGCGTCCGGATAATCTTTGAAAGATCGCTTTTCCAGATATTCCGGCCATCCACCACGCCGAGTGACAGCACCTTGTCTTTTGGGACTACCTTGAGCGCCTTTTTCAACTGTTCAGGGGCCCTGACCAAATCCAGGTGCAGCCCCGCTACCGGCAACGAAGCCGCGAGCTTCAGGTTGCCGTTCAGCGCCCCGAAGTAAGTCGTTAAATAAAGGGGTAAATGAGGGACTTGTCTAGCGAGCGTTCTATACGCCTTTGAAAAAGCGGCCTTGGCTTTGGCGTCCAAATCAAGCACTAAAAAGGGCTCATCTATTTGCACCGCGTCGGCGCCTAGAAACTTGAGTTTACTCAAAACCTCAGCATAAACTTTCAGGAGACCGTCGAGAAGCTGGAAAGGCGAGAACTTCCCCCCTTTGCTTTTCCCTAGCAGAAGATAAGTGACCGGGCCAATGAGAACGGGTCTTGTTTTGACGCCCAGCGCCAACGCTTCCTTGAATTCTACGAAAGGCTTTTCAGAAGAAAGCCGAAACCTCTGTCCTTTGGCAAACTCAGGAACGATATAGTGATAGTTTGTATCCAGCCACTTGGTCATCTCCATCGCCTGAACCGCGGCCGTTCCGACCCCTTGTTTTTCCTGTACGCCGCGAGCCATCGCAAAATAAGTATCCAAGTCCACCATCCCCTTGTTCCAGCCGTAACGGCTCGGGACGGCGCCCACAAGAGCCGTCATATCCAGCACTTGGTCGTAAAAACTGAAATCATTCGAAGGAATGATTTGGATACCGGCGCTTTTTTGGGTTAACCAATTGGCCTTGCGAATCGCCCGGGCGGCTTCTTCCAACCGCTCCCTCGAAAGTTCACCCTTCCAATAACCCTCGGTGGCTTTTTTGAGCTCTCTGTTTTCGCCGATTCTTGGAAATCCTAGACTTGCGGTTTTCAACATACTTGGTCTCCTTTTAAGACATGAGCCCCCGCCGCTCGTAATCGTCAAAGAGGCGCTTGATATCGCTCTCGGCGGACTTCGAGGCCTGCGAGCACACAAAAATTAGAACGGAGAACTGCCACACATCCTCCGGTCCCATGATGAGCCCCGTGTGGACGTTCTCGTTGTTTTGCAAAAACGTTTTGTAGTGCTCGATCGCCTTCGAAAGGCTTCCTTCATAGACATCGAGTGAAGCAGTCTTGTTATTGTATTTCATCGAGGGAAACGAGATCCCGCGCATGAGAAAGAAGCTTTTCAGAAGCTCCTCATTGAAATGCATTTCTTCCTCGAAATCAAAGCCCTCGAACTGCGGCATGTTTTGGGGCAGGATGATGGACGGCTTTTCGACCAGCACTTCTCCTTTTCGCACGACCGTGTCCCCTGAATTGATCTTGGACTCCGAAAGACACAAGTACGGCAGCTGCGTCGTCGCGTAGGTGTGGAGTGGCTGCACGCGCGGCCGAATGATCTCGGTTTTTCTTAAGGCTTTTTCCCAGCTGTCTTGAATGCTCACCCCACCACCTCGTTTAGTTATACTCTAACTTTGGCGTCTGACGTTCTTTTTCGGAAAAATACGCGTTCATCCCTTCGACCATTTTTTCGACATTCAACCCGAGTGCGGCCGGCTTGTATTTCTCCAAATAAGCGACCGACGTTTTATGTAAACTAAGGGCGCCGCTTAAAATCCCCCGGTCAAACTGGTAAACCGCGGCCGCCGCCTGGATCACTCCTTTATATAGATCGCGGCTTGGGTCATCCTCAGGCGTCTCAAGCCACAGCGCCTCGATCACTTCGTGGCATTCAAAGAATTCGCCCTCGTTGAATAGCTTAAGCCCTTCTTTGAATCGTGGATCAACAGGCATGGGTAAGAAATAATGCGTGATAGGCGAAAAATTGTCAAGTCGAATGTCGGCGGGTCCTAACTTTTCTTTTTATTGAGAAGAAATTCGAATCGGAAATTTCTCGGATTGGGAAAAGGGATTGTGCTGATCATGAGAAAAGACAGGGCCACACCCGAATAGAAGAATACCGGCCTTAACGAAGACCATTGTCTGAAAATCAAAATCTCCGAAGCCAAAATGGCCGCTGAGGCCGTGGTGGGCAGGCCCACGTAGTATTCCATTTCACCGCGTGAAATATAAAAACGGATCAGCCTGAAAAATCCGGACAGGAAAAAAAGGAGGGATACCCATTTTAGATATAGACCCGCGTCCAACTCCGCCAAGCGGTACATGAGCAGACTTGGCGCGACCGCAAACGAAATAAGATCGGAGAAAGCGTCGAAGAACCTTCCAAATTCGCTTTCTTGATTCAGCCATTTAGCGACTTTGCCGTCCAGCCCGTCAAACAGGACGGAGAGCAAAAGAAACCAGCTTGCCGGAACCCACTGCCCGCCGAGAGTCAGGTAGATCGCATGAATGCCGCACAGAAAGTTTAAAAAGGTGAGCGAATTCGGAATCATTCCCAACTTTCCTTAAGAAAAAGTGGCGAGCACGGTTTGCCCCGCTTTCACTTTTTGTCCGATGGATACCCGCAAGCCAAAAGGCTGCGGGACGTACACTTCGGCTCCTGATCCGAATTGGATGAGGCCGATGCGCTCGCCCTGTCGTATGGCTTGCCCCTCTTTGCAAGTGCAGACGATGCGCCTGGCCACGGCTCCGGCGATCTGGCGCATGAGAATGGTGAATTTAGGCGCCGTGATGCCGATCCAGTTGCTCTCATTGAACGCGGAAGATTTATCCGTGAAAGCGGCATGGAATTTTCCGGGCGAGTATTTCAAAAAACCGATTCGGCCCTCAATGGGCGAGCGATTCACGTGCACGTCCGCCAGGGACAGAAATATCGATATTTTTGTGCAGGCGCCCAAAAGATAAGGCGCTTTATTCATCGCCTCAATGCCGATGACCCGACCGTCCGCCGGAGAAAGAACGTCGTTCGGTGCGGCACAAATTTCTCTGTCAGGATCCCTGAAAAATAAAATGGTAAAAAAAAATAAAAAAACGAATAGAAAAAATAACGACGCGTGGACGAAAAAACCGATGATCGCGCCACCCGCAAAAGTCAGAATCAAAGGAGCGCCTTCTCTTGCAATCATTTAAGCAGCGGATCTGGTTTTTTGCATGGATTTTTTTAATAAAACAAGAAAGGACAAACCGAAAGTGAACACAGAGAAAACCTGCGCATGCGTCAGCCCCAAGATAAAAACAGGATTGATACGCACGAACTCGATTGAGAATCGATAAAGTGAATATAAGAGCACTCCCGTCCAGAAAGTAAAACCGTCGTATTTTTTATGCTTATCCACATAAAGAAGCGCAAGAAATAAAACCGTTTCCGCACTAAACATGTAAAGTTGTGTGGGGTGCAAACATTCCAAAGGATGGGCGGGAAAGTGGACACACCACGGCAAAGCCGTGGGTTTGCCTCTGCAACAGCCTTGCATAAAGCAGCCGATTCTTCCGATGGCGCTCGCCAGGATCGCCGCGATAACAAATTTATCCAAGACTTTGCTTAACGGCCATTTAAGCAGTTTGCATGCCAAAATAACATAAATGAGCGTCGAAATAAAAACACTATGGAAAAACCGTCCCGGGGAAGTCTGGTCAACCAGGTGGAGCCATGTCCCTCCTCGGATAAGTTTCCACACATAGGGAATAATGGTTCCACCGACTCCTTGAACAAAAAATAGGATTAAAAGAAATAGAATCAGATCCTTTTTTCGTATATATTGGATTTTGGATACGCTCCAGTATAAATAAAATATTGCGGCAAGGACACCGAGGGGGACAATCGTGTCGTAAGAGTTAAACGTGTATGAAAAAACGTGGAAAAAACGATGCATAAAGTTTCCGCTCTCTATCTTTTAGCGAAACCTGCGAAGATTTTATATTTATGTTATCATAAAACAATCAAAATACAAGTGGTGAACGAAGCGGTCGCGCCCGATCGCACGTTTCGAGACGCGGCTACTATTTACGTCTTTTGGCATGCCAAGACTTTTTTAATTCTCCCTCAGTATCGAAACCTTCGAATCGGTGTTTTGACTTTGCTGGATTTTAAAAATTTATTTTATGACAAGTTGTGCGGTTTTTTAGGCTACCAGACGATTCCGGTGACTTCTGAGGTGAGAGCGACGATTCGCCTGAAACGTTTGCTAGAAGCGAGTTTTCATGCGGGAATAGCTGTGGACGGCCCGAAAGGCCCTGCGGGAATAATCCGCCCGGGAGCATTGTATCTCTCACAGAAAACTAATAGGCCTATTGTGGCCATGAAGGTCACGTGTGAAAAAAGTTTCCGGATAGAGTCCCGCTGGGATCGATACGAAGTCCCGTACCCTTTTTCAAAAGCTTCCATTGTTTTGAGCCAACCAATGCAGGTCAATAAGGATAATTGGCCTGAAATTGAGGAAAAAATAAAAGAATTTTTGGGTCATTACCGGCGCTGAATTAAAAGCTCCTAAGAAGTTCGAAGCCGTAGAGGCCGGTGTTGTGGCCGTCGCTCCATTGAAAGTTAATCGCATAACGCCCCACCAGATTGATCGCGGTGGCCCGAACATCCTGCGGGACGGAGTCAGGTCGAAGTGTGCGCTGTCCGCTTATTTCATTCACACAAGCCGCGCAGGGACAGTGAAGCCGCAAAGCTTTGGCGTCAAATACACTTTTCTTCCCGTCGTTCCATTCGATCGTAATTTCACGCTCGTTGGGAGGGCTGATCTTCACCGGGAATATTTTCGTCGCCTCTCGTTCGCCGATCGCCTTGACCTGCGCGGCGAGTTTTTCGGCAATCTGGATCATTCTCTGGGACGATGGATTTTTAGGGTCGACGTGGACGATCGGGTCTCCTTTATCCGCGGTCGAACGGATGGAAGTGACAAGAGGAATTTCGCCCAAAAAAGGGATGCCCAAACGCTCGGCCGCGCGCTTGGCGCCGCCCGACCCGAAAATCTCATCTTTTTGCCCGCAGTGCGAGCAAAGATAGTAACTCATATTCTCGATGATGCCAAGAATGGGCGCATTCAGCTTGTTGAACATCGCGATCGCCTTCTGCGCGACATTCCACGCGACGTCCT
>CAYJXB010000023.1:13294-20546 GCA_964374005.1 uncultured Planctomycetia bacterium | reverse complement strand
GCGGCCCAGTCCGGCACCGTCGCGGCCGGCTCCAGCTCTTTCCTGAAAAAGCGTATTACAATTTCAATGGCTTCTGCGACGATCAACTTCAAATGGAAAGTGGGCTCTGATCTCGGCGATACACTGGTGTTTAAGGTAAATAATGTTGTCCAAGCGACTATCAATGGAACAGGCCATGGTTTGACGGGCACCGCGGAGTGGATCAGTCAATCCGCTATTACACTTCCGACCGGCACCTACGACATTGAATGGCTCTACGACAGAACCGCCGGCACAGGCAGTTCCAACTTCGCCTGGGTGGATGACGTTCAATATGCGGGTGATTTACCTTATGGCACCGCCCTAAGCTTTACCGCTACCAATCAAGTACTGACGATTCCTACGACTCCCACGGGTCTTATTAATATGACTGGTTCTAAAACCGCCATGGCATGGGTAAAATTCCCGGTGAATTCTGCTGGGAACACTACCGGGGGCTGGAGGAGCTTGTTTGCCGGCATAGCAGGTTCTACATATCACACAATTGTTGATAGTTCAGGCCGGCTCGGTGTTTATTATTATGGTTTTTATGATTCCGGCATCAATATAAATACACTAACTGCGGGATGGCATCACATAACCGCAGTCATGACCGGCGGTTCGACGACATTTTATATTGATGGTATTGCCATGGGGACTTCTAATGTTCAGGTGACCGACAACTTGACCGCGATCGGTAACTCCGGGTCTTCCAGTAACTATGGCATTGGCACTATTGATGAAGTAGCGGTATTTAACGGAGCGCTGACACAGGCTCAGATACAAACTGACATGAGTACTAAACTCGCAGGCTCTACGACCGGCCTTATTGCTTACTATACATTTGATAATGGCCTCGGGACTGATTCTCAGGCGAGCAATAATCACACTGGTACTCTTAGCGGTTCTCCAACAGTCGTCAATGAAGTTCCCACTCATACGGACAACTTCACTCAAATCCCTTTAAATCCCAACTCCCCGGTCAACGGTCTCTGGAAGGTCACTTCGGATGGGTTTGTACAACAAGGTTTGAGCTCTGATGACACCAATCCCATGAGGTTCCTTATGAACGGTAGTTCTATCACAAACGGCACGGTGGAGTCCCAGGTCAAGTTCACCGGCACGAGCGGTGCCGAGTCACTGTTATTTTTCAGAATGCAGGACAGCAACAACGGCTATGCGCTCAAATTCAGCCACAATGATCCTTATTTCTATCTTTACAAGATGGTTAACGGACAACTCATTAATTTGGATTATGCCTATTTGTCCTCTTTCGCGTCTCCGGCAGCCAACCAGTGGCACAAGGTCAAAGTCACATTGTCCGGTTCCTCCATCTCATTGGCCATTAGTCTGAACGGGACGGCTTATGAAAATGCCATTTGGGGCAGTACTGGTACCAATACCTTTTCCGACACAAGCTACGCCTCGGGCAAAGTCGGCATCGGAACCTCGTGGGTTGGCGATCCCGTGATGTTTGGCAATGTGGTCACGACCGGCGCCACGCCCGGCACTTATAATCCCAACACCATCCTCACGCAGGTGCCGCCGAATATTTTTGTTCCCGTATCCGGCAGCTGGCAATCCCTGGACGATGGCACGGGCAATATTGTCCTTGCTCAGACCAAAACGGACTCTAGTACCTATAATGGCTATTTACAGAATACAGCCGTCCGGAACGGTTATATCCAGACGCGGGTCAAAATACTTGGCACGGGCGGCACCAACCGCGCTTATCTTAAATTCAGAATGTCCTCCGACGGCCAGTCGGGTTACGCGATTAAAATGGATGCCGGCACCGACTTCAGGATTTATAAAATAACTAACGGCACCAACTATCAGGACACCGGAAAATTCTTCACGCTGCCAAGCGCGAACTACTTCAACACCAATCGTGACGTCAAGGTCGTGTTAAACGGGCCCGCGATCCAGGTCTTTTTGGACGGCGTCCTCAGGATCTCCTACACGGACTATGACTATTACACGACTCCTGACACCTACGCGGGGGTGGGTCTCGAGACTTACTATTTGACCAATGCGGTTTGGTTTGACAACCTCTCGGCCGTCCCCACTTACAAAGACAACTTCACCCAAATTCTCACAAACGCCAACGCTCCCGTCAATGGTCTCTGGACGCTGACCCCGGACAGATTATATGTTCAGCAAGGAGTCAGCACCAACGAAACCATGAGGTTCCTGATGAACGGCAGCTCCGTCGCCAACGGCAGCGTGGAGTCGCAGCTCAAGTTCACAGGGTCGTCAGGCGTTGATCTTTCGGTACTATTCTTCAGGATGCAGGACAACAACAACGGCTACGCCGCCGTCCTTTATAACTATGGCAGCTATGTCTATGTTTACCTTTATAAAATGGTGAACGGCCAGCTGGGCTCTGCGCTGACAAGTGGATATTTGGGAGTCGCCCCGGCATTAAATCAATGGCAAAAGATCAAAGTGACGCTTTCCGGTTCCGCCATTTCGGTGGATCTCAGTCTGAACGGCACGGCTTATACCAATGTTATCAGTAACTATAGCGACTCTACCTACACCTCAGGCAAGGTCGGCATCGGAACATCCTATATTCCTTCCGCTTCGCCCATTGTATTCGGCAATGTCGTCACGACAGGCGCCACGCCCGGCACTTACAACCCGGCCGCGCTTTTGGCTATGGTGCCCATGAACTCGATCACCCCGCTCACCGGCAACTGGCAGTATCTGGATGACGGAACGGGCATCAATCAAGTGCTTGCCCAGACCACCACGGGCTCCAGTTATTATACGGCCTTTTTGCAGAATACTTCGGTTCAGGACGGATATCTGCAAGCAAAGATCACACTCGGCGCGGCTAACGACCAGGCCTACATCAAATTCAGGATGTCCGCGGATGGCAGCTCCGGTTACGCCGTCAAGATGGATACCGGTGTCAACGGATACATGAGGATTTACCGTGTGACCAACAGCACCAATTTCACGGAGATCGCCCGAAGTGCTACGACCATCACGTATAACCCGGTGGGTTCCAATATTATCAAGGTTGTATTAAATGGCATCAATATCAGCGCCTACTTGAACGACACCCTGCGGGTATCCACAACGGATAGCACTTTCACAGGCGCCGCTTACACCGGTGTCGCGCTTGAGACTTATAATATAACCACCGCCATGAACTTCGACGACCTCTTGGCCGTCCCCACTTACAAAGACAACTTCACCCAAATTCTCACAAACGCCAACGCCCCTGTGAACGGCCTCTGGAGGGCCACCACCGACGGTTTTGTCCAACAGGGATTGAATTCCAATGACACCAATCCGATGAGATATCTCATGAACGGCAGTTCTATTACGGACGGCACGGTAGAGACCAATATCAAGTTCACGGGATCAAGCAATGATGAATCCTTGGTGTTCTTTAGAATGCAAGACAACAACAACGGGTATGTGCTTAAATTCACTAACAATAACCAGTATTTCTACCTCTACAAGATGATCAATGGAGTGCTTGGTTCTTATATCGATTATGGATATTTGTCATCTTTCTTAGGGCCGTCACAAAATCAGCCGAACAAAGTCAAAGTAACTCTCTCAGGTTCTTCGATCTCATTGGCGATAAGTCTGAATGCGGGTGCTTATGCCAATGCAACTTGGGGCAATACTGGGACCACTATTCATACAGACACGACTTATACTTCAGGCAAGGTCGGCATCGGAACATCCTATATTCCTTCCGCTTCGCCCATTGTATTCGGCAATGTCGTCACGACAGGCGCCACGCCCGGCACTTACAACCCGGCCGCGCTTTTGGCTATGGTGCCCATGAACTCGATCACCCCGCTCACCGGCAACTGGCAGTATCTGGATGACGGAACGGGCATCAATCAAGTGCTTGCCCAGACCACCACGGGCTCCAGTTATTATACGGCCTTTTTGCAGAATACTTCGGTTCAGGACGGATATCTGCAAGCAAAGATCACACTCGGCGCGGCTAACGACCAGGCCTACATCAAATTCAGGATGTCCGCGGATGGCAGCTCCGGTTACGCCGTCAAGATGGATACCGGTGTCAACGGATACATGAGGATTTACCGTGTGACCAACAGCACCAATTTCACGGAGATCGCCCGAAGTGCTACGACCATCACGTATAACCCGGTGGGTTCCAATATTATCAAGGTTGTATTAAATGGCATCAATATCAGCGCCTACTTGAACGACACCCTGCGGGTATCCACAACGGATAGCACTTTCACAGGCGCCGCTTACACCGGTGTCGCGCTTGAGACTTATAATATAACCACCGCCATGAACTTCGACGACCTCTTGGCCGTCCCCACTTACAAAGACAACTTCACCCAAATTCTCACAAACGCCAACGCCCCTGTGAACGGCCTCTGGAGGGCCACCACCGACGGTTTTGTCCAACAGGGATTGAATTCCACCGCCACCAACCCCATGAGATTCCTGATGAACTCAAGCGCCGTCACCGACGGCACCGCGGAGTCGCAGGTCAAATTCACCGCCGCAGGCAGCTCTGAGTCGTTGTTATTCTTCAGGATGCAGGACAACAACAACGGCTACGTGGCCAGCATTTATAACTATGGCACTTATGCTTATGTTTACCTCTACAAGATGGTAAACGGACAGCTGGGTTCCAACTTGACTAATGTGTACGTACCAACAGCTCTAACATTAAACCAATGGCAAAAGATAAAAGTGACGCTTTCCGGTTCTTCCATCACGGTGGCCTTGAGTCTGAACAACGCGGCTTATACCAATGTTATCAGTAACTATAGCGACTCCACCTACACCTCGGGCAAGGTCGGCATCGGGACATCGGTGATCGGCGCCCCCGTGGTATTTGGCAATGTCGTCACGACAGGCGCTACGCCCACCATACCCGGCACTTACAACCCCAACACTATCTTGGCGCAAGTGCCGCCAAATCTCTTTATTCCCGTTTCCGGCGACTGGCAGTATTTGGATGACGGGACGGGCACGGGCAATCAAGTGTTTGCTCAGACCAATCTAAGCGGTGGCGCCTCCTACACAGCTTATTTGCAAAATACGCTTATTGAAAACGGCATCGTCCGCGCCAAAGTGAGGATATTCGGCCAGGGCGGTTCTGACCGCGCCTATGTCAAATTCAGAATGTCCGCGGACAACCTCAATGGTTACGCCTTGAGCATGGGCAAGGACAAAAACTTCTATCTTTATAAGATAACCAACAACAGCTATTCGAGTCTTGGCGTTGTCAACATCTCCGATTACGATTTTGGCAGAGAGCACGAATTGAAAATCAGCTTCAATGGCGGCGCCCTGAAGGGCTACATAGACGGAGAAGAAAGGCTCTCCGTGACGGACACAACCTACTCGGGGCCGAATTATGCGGGCGTGGCGCTTGAAACCTACAATTTGAGCGGCATTGTTTCGTTCGATGAGGCCTTCGCCGGTTATTCGGAGGACAGCTTCAGGCAGAGTCTAGGCATGACCAACTTTACGCCCTTGACGCCCGGGACCTGGACATCGCTGGACACCGGCGCCATCGGTCATACCAATGTCTCCGCGAACTACGAAACAACCCGAGTGAGCGCGAACCTGTTGAACGGCAGCGTGCAGGCAAAAATCCGCATAGACGATATCAACGGTAGTGACGAGGCCTATCTTTATTTCCGCAGCACCGCCGACGCGAAGAACGGCTACGCGATGATGGTCAATCGAAACAATCTATTGGCGCTCTACCGGATCGTCAACGGGGTCTACACGCAACTCGCCTCCGTCAGTCTTTCCGGATCAGGATTTGCCATGACTTCATTCCACAACTTCAAAGTGGATCTTGCGAATGATCTGATGAGAATTTACGTGGATGGCGCCGAGAAATTGAGTTTCCGCGATGCCACCTATTACGACTTAAACCACACTTTCGTGGCCGTCGGGACGCGTAGCACGACGGATCCTATTTGGTTCGATGATGTTATCACTGACATCACGGCAGAAAACTTCTCCCAGTATTCGGCCGGTTTCACGCCCGCAAGCGGCCTGTGGGTCTTGGGAGACGACGGCTCCGGCAGCAACCTCGCCTACGAGCAGGCCCTGACAGGCATCAACAATTACTATACCTCAACCTTCAATGGCACTTCGATCCAGAACGGCAGCATCCAAGCCAGGGTCAAGATAGAGGGCGCCGTTTCCACCAGCGGCCAGGACCGCGCTTTTCTGTATTTCAGGATGTCCGCCGACAATCAGAACGGTTATGCGGCGGTTTTGCAAAACAGCACTACTTCAGGGAATAAAAATTTGTATTTATACAAAATTACCGGTGGAGTTTTCAGTCAGCTAGGGTCCACTTATTCTCTCGGCAGTGTTGACCTGACACAGTTTCATTTGCTCAAAGTCGGCTTGAATGGCGACGCCATCACGGTCTCATTTGACGGAATCAACAATGTCATCACCGCCGGCGACATAACCTACTACGGCTCCGGCAATACCGGTGTTGCGATCGGGACCTATGGCCTCGCGGCCACCAAGCCGGCCTGGTTTGACGATATCAAGGCCGCTGCCGCTCCGGACAATTTCTCCCAATATTCGGCCAATTTCAACGCTGTGAGCGGCACTTGGCTGCTCCGAGATGACGGGTCCGGTAGTAACATCGCCTATAAGCAGGCTCTCACCGGCACCAACAGTTACTACACCTCAATCTTTAACGGCGCTTCGATTCAGGACGGCAGTGTCCAAGCGAGGGTCAAGATAGAGGGGTCCGCCAGTTCGGATCGCGCTCTCTTGTACTTCAGGATGTCCTCCGGCAATCAGAACGGCTATGCGGTGGTTGTGCAAAACACAGCTGGAAGTAAAAATCTGTATTTATACAAGGTGACCAGCGGAGTTTTGAGTACTCAACTGGGGTCTACTTATTCTCTCAGCAGTGTTGACCTGACACAATTTCATCTGATTAAAGTGGATTTTGACATCGATCAGATCAAGGTTTCATTCGACGGCACTAACAACGTCATCACCGCCGGCGACACAACCTACTACGGCTCCGGCAACACCGGTGTTGCGGTGGGGACCTACGGCCTCACGGCAGGCAAGCCGGCTTGGTTTGATGATATCGCCGCCGCCAGTACTCCGGACAACTTCTCTAAGTATTCCGTTAATTTCACACCCAACAGCGGTACGTGGATCACCAAAGACGACGGGTCCGGTAGTAACATCGCCTATAAGCAGGCTCTCACCGGCACCAACAGTT
>CAYJXB010000023.1:11164-13194 GCA_964374005.1 uncultured Planctomycetia bacterium | reverse complement strand
TGTTGCGGTGGGGACCTACGGCCTCACGGCAGGCAAGCCGGCTTGGTTTGATGATGTGATCACGCTTGATACCGTTCCTGTCGTGGATGATTCTTTTGAGGAATCTCCCGCTTCTCCATTCACGCCGGTTTCCGGGAATTGGCAAATTGTCAGCGACGGAAGCGGCGGCCATTATTATCGGCAATCCAACACGGGACCGGGCGAGCAGGTCACGGTGATGCAAAACAATGATTTTCAGGATGGCAGTATTTCCACGAGCTTTAAACTGGAGTCTGAAGGCAATAACGAAAAGATTTTCCTGTATTTTAGACTTAACGGCGACCTGAACGGTTACGCGGCCTACATCCAAAACTCAGGCAGCGGCGCCTACCTCTATTTATGCAGAGTTCAAGATGGCGCCGCTTTATCTCCGTTCGCCACTAGCCCGCTTTTATCCAACTTTAACTTTAGCATCATGCATACACTACGGGTTGAATTCACGGGCAGCGTCTTCAACGTTTATCTGGATAACGCTGTCACTGCGAACCTTACCGCAACGGACACGACTTATACGAACGGCATGGTCGGCCTTGGCACCTCCGGCTTGTCCGCGCCCGCGCAGTTTGACGATGTCGTCATTTCCAGCGCTCCGATACATTTCAACTTTGAAACAGGCGCCGGCACTGCGTTGACGGACGGCTTTTCGTCCACGACCGCGACGCTTCAGAACCGGCAGAGTTTCGAATGGATCGGCAGTTCGCTTAAATTAATCGGTAGTGGGGACGGGACGGCCAAAGGCTTCCTTTCGGAAGTGAATGGCAGCGTCCTTCACTTTGGCAATTTGACCGTCAATGTCGCCGGCAAGCCCGTTTATCTCGATAACGCCCTCATCTTAATGCCGGATCTGGCGAATCGTCTTGCCGCCGCGCAGTCGAACGGCTACTTCCTCGAGGTCGTGACAGCTGCGGTGATTATGAAAGAGACCCTCGGGGAAGGTTGGACGCTGATAGCCAATGAATTGCGATTGGTGACCACAAAAACAAGCGCGAGTCTGTCTACCGGCTCTCTCGTCTCCGCCACCGGCGCCGGCACCGTCACGATCGGGGGGAGGACTGTTTTGGTCCCCTCCAGTCTCACGGCCAGCACTTTCAATATCAATTTTGACGGCTCGGCCTTGACAGGCGCCACGGTTCAAGCAAAACTTGATGCTTTACAAGCCAGGATCAACTCGTTAGGTCCCGGCCAGACGGTGGAGATTAGCTCACTACTGCCGATCTACTGGACGGGGAGCGCGTGGACATTTGATTCGACCAATCTGACGATCACGATCGTAACTACGCCGGCGACGTCCATCATCAACATTGGCTCCTTTATCGCCGCCACCGGAACCAACACCGTCACGATCGGAGGGCATGTTATAGGAGTACCCGCTAATCTCACGGCCAGTACTTTCAATATCAATTATGACGGAGCGGTCTTATTAGGCGGCACAATCCAAGCGAAATTGGACGCCCTGCAGGCCAAATTGAACTTGTTAGTTCTCGGCCAGACGGCGGAGATAGCGACCGCTAATCTCCCGATCAAATGGACGGGAACCGAGTGGACATTTGATTCGACTAATCTCACGATCACGGTCATTACCACACTCGCGACGGCCACCATCAACATCGGCTCTCTCGTCTCCACCACCGGCGCCAACACCGTCACGATCGGAGGACAGATTGTTTCAGTGCCCTCCAATCTCACCACCAGCACTTTCAATATCTACTATGATGGAGTGCTTTTGTCAGGCGCTTCGATCCAGGCGAGACTAGACGCTTTACAAGCTAAATTCAACTTATTGAGCCCCGGCCAGACGGCGGAGCTTTCACAACAGCTTCCGATCAAATGGACGGGAACCGGGTGGACGTTTAATTCAGCAAATCTTACGATCTATGTCGTGCCCACGCTCTCCGCATCTTGGATGAACACTGGCTCTCTCGTCTCTACCACCGGTGCCAACACCGTCACGATCGGAGGACAGATTGTTTCAGTGCCCTCCAATCTCACCA
>CAYJXB010000023.1:9571-11064 GCA_964374005.1 uncultured Planctomycetia bacterium | reverse complement strand
AACCGGGTGGACGTTTAATTCAGCAAATCTTACGATCTATGTCGTGCCCACGCTCGGGACGGCTTCTATCAACATTAATTCTCAAGTCACATCTGTGGGGGATGCATCGTCGCTGCCGGAGGGTTTCTCATCCGACGGATGGGTGGTTCAACACGCAGTATCTTTTGACGCCAACGGTTATGCGCCTCAGGCCGGGATGACTGCCGCTGGAAGTTCCTCGTATCTTGAAAAGTCCGTCCCCTCGACATTCAGCTCGACCTTGACGTTCAAGTGGAGGATTGACTCCGCCTCGACAGACCAAATGAAGCTTCTCATTGATGGGTCAGACTCAGGCATTACTTTAGGCGGTTCTTCAACGACGGGATGGGTTACCCAGACCGTAAATCTGACAGCCGGCACTCATGTCCTGCAATGGGTTTATGACCGCACCGGAACGACGGGCGCCGCGGATGATCGCGCCTGGGTCGATGACATTAAGGTCACAACTAATGCGCCTTACGGCGACGCATTAAACCTAGGCGCCGCCGCTTATATCACGGTCCCGAGCGTCAGTTTAGCTACCAATTCGACAAGTATGGCCTGGGTGAAGTTCCCATTGGCTACTACCCCGAGCTGGAGAACCTTGTTCACGAGTACGACCGGTTATGTCATCTTTGATGGCTCAGGAAATCTAGGTATGTATAACAATGCCAATAGCACTTATTATATGACCACTTATAACTGGAGCGCTACATCCGCCGGATGGCACCATATGGCGGTTGTTGGCTCCGCCGGACAAACCAAGTTCTATGTGGATGGCAATCTTGTCGCAGGAGGAACGGTTGCCAGCCAGTTTGCCGGAAACATGACGGCTATCGGTTATTCTGGGGGCGGCTATTCTATCGGCATTGTTGACGAAGTCTCTATCTTCAGCACCGCGATGACTCAAACGGCCATACAAAGCGCCATGACTACCAAGTTCCTGGGCACCGAAGCCAATCTGATGGCTTATTATTCGTTTGATAATGGAACAGCCAACGATTCTTCACCCAATCTTAAACACGGGACTCTCGTTGGTTCTCCGGCGGTTGTTAACGATAGGACAGTTCTTAATGAATCGTTTACCTCCAACACCGTCACCATCGGAGGGCAACTTGTTTCAGTGCCCGCTAATCTCACAGCTGGCACTTTCAATATCAATTTTGACGGCTCGGCCTTGACAGGCGCTACGATCCAAGCGAAACTGGATGCCTTACAAGCCAGAATCAACTTGTTGAGTCCCGGTCAGATGGCCAAGATTGTCACAGCCAATCTCCCGATCAAATGGACGGGGAGCGGATGGGTATTCAATGCCGCGAGTTTGACCATGTATGTCGCGACAACGACAAGCGTCACCAATGCTTATTCCTCATTCAGCGGCGCCGTCACCAATGTCAATGCCGGCTCGAGGTCTCTGACCGTCAACGGACTCACAATCACACTGCCCGCCGGCTATACGCTCACGATTGACGGCG
>CAYJXB010000023.1:0-9471 GCA_964374005.1 uncultured Planctomycetia bacterium | reverse complement strand
TATCCCAGTCTTCATTCAGCGGCGCCGTCACCAATGTCAATGCCGGTTCAAGGTCTGTGACTGTCAACGGACTCACAATCACACTGCCCACCGGCTACACGCTCACGATTGACGGTGTCACTTCCACTTTCGATGCCTTGGCGGCAGCGCTTTTGGCCAACAATGGCGCCAATGCGTTGACTTGGCTGAACAGCAGCAATGTCAACTATCTCTCGGGCGGGTGGTCATTTGCCAACGCTATTACACTCACGACCAAAAAGCTATCACAGTCCTCATTCGGCGGCGCCGTCACCAATGTCAATGCCGGTTCAAGGTCTGTGACCGTCAACGGACTCACAATCACACTGCCCGCCGGTTACCAGATTACGATAGACGGGGTCAATTCTACCTTTGATAACCTGGCGGCCGCACTTGCAGCCAACAACAGCATCGGTGCGCTGACTTGGCTGAACAATGCCAACAATGTCAACTATCTCTCGGGCAGCTGGGTGTTTGCCAATAGCCTTGCTTTTGTAACCAAGACGTCCTCTCAATCTTCGTTTAGCGGCGCCGCCGCCAATGTCAATGTCGCCTCAAGGTCTGTGACTGTGAACGGTCTGACGATCACGCTGCCCACCGGCTACACGCTCACGATTGACGGCGTGGCTACCACCTTCGATGCTCTGGCAAACACCGTGGCGGCCAATAACAGCGCCGGCGGTTCGACTTGGCTGAACAATGCCGGCATCAAGTATCTCCCGACCGGATGGGTGTTCACCGGCGCCATTGCGTTCCTCTCAAAGATCCCGACACAGACTGGTTTCACAGGGGCGATTGATTCATTCGATCAAGTCGCAAGGACAGTCACGGTCGGCGGTTTGTTGATCCACATCAACACAAGCGCTACGGTGGTACTTGACAACGTGTCGGTGACTTTCGAACAATTAATCGCAAAAATTCAAACGAACAACGCTTTGAACGCCTTGACCTGGTTCGATCCGACGGTAATTGAATACACGGCTTTGGGATGGGTCTGTGTCAGCAACGTGTATAGACTCATAACGAAAGCGCGGGAGGTCCATACTTTATCAAGCGGCCTCGTGACCGCGTTTAACAACGATCCGGCCTCCCCGGACTATGGACTCATCACGGTCAACGGCCTGCAGGTGCGAGTGACCGATCAAACGGTGTTTACCGGCAGTGCCACCGACAGAACGGGTTTCCTGCAGCTCTTGGCAAACAACGCTGCCGGCGGATTTTACAGCTTGCTGGCCGGCACGCTTTACTACGCCGGAAGCAATGAGTGGTTCGCCGCCGGCATCGGCGTTGTCAACACGTTCACGGAGCAAGGATCGAACACCTTCCAGGATGTCAATATCAAGGAGATCCGGTTGACCCAAGACGCCGCCGATCCTTCCTTGGGGACTTTGACCTACGCCGGCTTTGTCGGGACTATTGACAACAACACTTTCTTCTACGATGCGAATGGCGTTCCCATTTCACTTAGCCAACTAATGGCGATGCTCTCCCGTCACGATGGAACATATCTGGATATATCCGTCAATAACATCAGCGGTGCGACCTACATCCAAGAAGTCAGAGTCGCGCGTGACCTGACGGAATCAAGCGATATCTTGCTCGAGATCAGCTCCGTAGACGTGGCCGGCGGTCGGGTCAATGTCACCGGAGCCAGTTTCGGTGTGGACGCCTTGACGCTGATCCTGGACCACGACGGTACCTCCATCACTTTACAGGATTTGGAGCAATTGTATCAGAACGATCTGTCCCATGGCCGGAGCACGACAATCCATGTCGTTTCAACGCACTTGTCGAGCGGCCAGGATATGGCGGACGTTATCGAGGTCCTGGTAGAGTTCATCGTGTCGGAAACGAGCGTAAAAAGAATTGACGCGGTGAACATCGCCGGCAACAGAATCACGTTGGACGGCGTCGAGTATGAACTGGGCATCGGGTATACGATAGAGGACTATCTTGGGCGAGTGATTAGTTTACAGGATTTGTCCGACCTTTTGGTGGAGCAGACGGTGACTGGCGCGAGCGTGGAGCTTGTCAGGGTCGGTACTGAAGAGCCGGCCGTTTGGACAGTCCAGCGGATCAATCTGGTGAGTTATGAAGAAAGGGATTTAACCCAGTCCGAACCGGAAGCCGAAACACGTAACATTAATGGCGCGCTCATCGTCAGTGATGTGGCTCAAACCTTCACGATCGGTGGTATCGTCTTGACCCCGTCCTCTTCAATGACGATACAAGATGCGAGCGGCAACACCATTGCCTGGAACGATTTTGAGGTAATTTTTGCCGGCAATGTTTCCAAAGGGATTCCGACCTACGCCAAAGTCGTTCTGTCCAAGGACTCTCCTTGGGAGGTCTTGAGGGTTGATTTGACGACGGGTCTCCAAGACAGCTATCGCGCGCGGTTGACGGACGTGAATGTAGCGGGTCAGCGCATCACGGTGCAGGGACAGGAAATCAAAATTGACGGCGCCGTGATCCGCACTGATACCGGAAGGATCATTACCCTCGCCCAGTTATACGACATGCTCCACGCGACGATGGGTCCAAGCTCCGAGATGACCGGCATTGACGTGGATGGCGGCACGGGGGCTTTGCGCAAAGTCACGGTGAACGGCGTTGATTATAATGTCAACGAGAACACGTTTTTCCTCAATGCCGACGGGACCTCGATGAGCATGCAGGAATTCATTAATCTGTTTTTTGGCAATCTTACCGGGGACCTTGCTACCTTTGCCACGGTCACATCCGGCGGCGGCGCGGCGAGCGTGATCCAGATCCAGATCCCGTCGAATATTTACATCAGCGTGGATGTCACAAGCGCCAACGGCGAACTTTCGGCTCAAGAAGTGACGGTCAGCCAGGTTTCCACCCAGGCGCCGCCCGCCATTGATTTCTTTAGCTCGGAAACCGCCTTCATGACCATCGGCGGCGTCCGAGTGGATTTTACCTCCTCGACCCCATGGCTTGACATGACCAATCCCATGGATCCGCTATCCATCACGTCCGATGAGATTGTCCAAAGAATTGTCAACGATCCCACGCTTGATTTCACGGTCAACATCAAGGATGGCGCGCGCCTGGCCGTCTCCGGCAGCTTGATATTCGGCGGCACCCAGACGGTAGATTCGGTGATGCGAGCGGCTATCATCGAACAGGTCCTAAGCTGGCTCGATACCCGGGTAATCCAGAGTTCGATGTCTCAAAGCGCCGTGGACAAGATCATGAGCTGGCTGAACAGGCAATCGGCGCACTTCGGCATCAGCGCTTACAACGCGGTGGCCCTCTTGATCAACAGCGTGTCAGGACTCATACCGATCATCGCGAATATCGCCGCCCAGCTGATTATCAAAGATATTGCCAAAGGCGTGATTTCAGAAACGACAACCGGAGAATTAAAATTGTCACTACAGGCATTGAAAGAGGTGGCGGAAGAACAGATTGGGCAGACGCTGCACGCCCGGCAAATAGATTATGATGCGCTTAAAGACCTCATCAGTGCCGGCAAAAAAGTCTTGGTGCACACGACCGGAGACCATTATTTTGTCGTGACCGGCTTAAACGAAGAGAAGCGCATGGTCACGATCATGGAGGACAGCCGTGAATCGGAGATATCACGCAACTATTTCCTGGCCTTGTGGGACGGAAATGTCCTGGTCGCATCCGACCAAGCCGGGGGAACCGAATTGTCCGAGGCCCAAGCCCTTTCTATCCTGGGCTCCGGCGCGTCCACCTTGCCGATGATCCCTCCCGGACCTCCACCGATCTTGGGATCGCCTCCGGATTCTATTTTCGGATCGGGCGGCACCATGAATGTCACTTCTTACGACGCGGCCGGCATCTGGTCCACTCGCAGATGGTATGGCCCGGACCCGAACATTTTGAATTCGTTATACGACGAATTCTTGTGGCAAGAGGAGAACGAGTCTCCGGACAGCCCTCCGGAAGGCACTTCTTGGATTAAAAGCATCCGGCGAAGAGTCGCTCCTTCAAGCGGATGTGATGTCCGGCCCTGCGACGCGGGCGGCGGCTGGATCGTGGACATATGGGCCAAGGGTTATGGGGTGACCGAGGCCGGCATGGAGCTCGAATACGACCGCAACCGCACGCTGGTCGCTTTGTCCACGTCTCAGTTTGACATGCGTTTCGTTTCTCCCGGCATCTTTGTCCCGTCGAGCGGCACGAGATTGAGCGACACCATTCAAGTTTTGAATATCAGGAAAAATGCCGGTATTCCTCCCGGGGTCCCCGTCAACCAGGCCCTGATGGAGAGCGCGTATCGCGAGCTTTGGGACCCTGTCTCAGGTGCCCTGACCTTGTATTTGTCCGAGCGGATTGACTTCGAGACCGGCCGCTGGAAGAGCGTCAGCAAAGTAAAAAGCGATTTCGTGAAGGACTTAAAGACCGCCAACACCGAAAAAGTGACGGCTCTTAATAACTATTGGGACACGGTCAAGGGCAATATCAAAGCTTATGCCAACGCGATGGCCGGCAGCGCGGGCTGGGGAGCGTTTTTGGACGAGACTACCGGAACGATCGGTGATTTCTCAAGCTCCGTCGGGGATTTAATGGCTCAAGTCGCTTCCATTTGGCAAAGCGAGTGGGTGGTCCGCAGAGAAACCTGGGGTTCGGGTGCGAGTATGGCGACCGCCATCGCCGCCGTTCGAGCGAGAATTGAGCAGATCAGACTATTCACAAGCGAAAAATTAAAGAGCTCAAGCTCCGGCGACTGGGCGGCGGTGTGGACGGCTTTGGAAACTACCGTCACCGGGATCGTGAACGGTTTGGTAGGACCCGGCGCCGCCGGCATAGGCGCGTTGAAAAAGAGACTCGTCAGCGACGGAGGGAACTCTATCTTCGAGAAGGCCATCCAAGATCTGACTAATATCATTGGCTTCGGCATAGGCCCTAACTTGGCGGACAATCTGAATAACACGGTGACTGGTCTGAAAATTAACGTCACCACAGCTATCACGACGCTCAACACTCTGAAATCCAAGGATTTCGGCACGGCTGATTTCAACAACTTGGTACGCGGTTATCTGAATCAGGCTATTAAAGCGCTGAATGGCTCGGTCACCGGAACTTCTCCGGTCGCGTCGTTGGACGAGGTTTATACGGCGGTGCTTGACGCGTTTAAAAACGCCAAAACCATTCTGACGAATATCAAGGATACGATCGGCACCGAGTTGGATAACATGAAAACAAAGCTGAATGAATTGAAGAACAAGTTCACAGGAGCCAACAGCCCTATCCGGAAGATTATAGATAAAGCGAACATATTGAATGATCCCACTACGCTCTTTGTGGATACCACGGATCCGGGCACGATCCCGACGGATACCTACACCAATACTTGGCCGTCCTATTTCGCTGAGGGAGTCTGGACTTCGGACCCGTTTGACGATTCCAAGGTCCAGGATCTCCTTAGCGAGATCGCCGGCTCGACGTTTGAGGCAATGGGCGAAATTCAGTCAACGATGACCGGTTTGAGCGAGGATTTCACAAAAATCACCGACACGGCTTCCGACCAACTTAAGAAAGCCGCGACGCAGGAAAAAGCGGCCAGAGACGCCGTCAATAAGGCGGACGCGAATCTCGCGAAGGCCATCATGCAGGCGCAGCAAAACGTGGCGCTTACGAAGGCCGTGATCCAGGAAGAACAACGGAACGAGCAGGAGATTTTGCAAACCGCCGACGATTTGAAGTTAGGGACTATCGGTGGTGTCCCTACTTGGCTCACCAGCGCCCAATGGGCCGCTCGAGACGCTATGTTTACCGGCGCCTCTATGGATTTAGATGGTCTCTTGACCACTGAACTGGACGACCTGGCTTTCTTTGGTGATGACACGGGCGGCGGTCTCGCGGATGCCGCGCACGGGTATTTGGACGACCTTTATCGCTTGAATGATGTGAAAGGAATGGGGGGAGGTTATCTCGCCGTCGCGGATCTTTTATCGGATCGGGGCATCAATCAGATCAATACCTGGCTGGGCCTGAATCCCTCCCATACTGCCATTTTTTCGGGCAATGACGATGTCACGGGATACCCGACCGGCGTCGTCGGCAAGTTTTGGGACATCGCGAAGGCGTTTGTCACCGCCTCCAAAGATGTTCAGACTAAAGTCGTCGCGCTTGCGAATACGCCTTACGGCCAAACGGCCCGACCTGGCCCGTTTCCTGCTGGGCCATTGGTTGGTGAATGGCACACAAAATTCGGACCACAGTGGAGCAGCGATTCAGCCCGCGACCAAGCCATCAAAAACGCCAAACAACCTATTTTGAAATACGAAGGGGACACTCAGGCCACCAGTCCTTGGACGGCGCCGGCGGAATTCGCCGCGCAGTTCACCACTCCGAACCGCATCACCGCCGCTCAAAAGTTTTATATAGACGCGAAGAAGAAATCGTTCGAATACGTCGGCCAATATAAAAAAAATAATACGTACAACACTCTTTATGATCCTTATTTCGCCGGAGGTTTTGACAAGTTATCGAAGCTAGCCGCCGATCAACAAGATGCCGTGACGGAGGATCCTTATGATCTATCGAAGCACGGGGGTCTGCCCCTCATGGTTCACGAAGCCAAGACCCCCGACGCGCAGGCGATTGATGCCGGCGACAAGTTTATGAAAGAAATATACAAGCGCGACGCCGCGATCAAGAACGCTTATGGGAAGCGCGACAAGGCCAAGTTCGTCAAGCTTAGGGGATTTTATAACGGCGTTCTGCGGAACCAGATCGAGGACACCGCCGACGCGCTTCGGGACGACGCTGAGCTCAAATGGCAACAGGAGAATATCCGCATCGCCGCGAGAAGAAATTATCAGGTGAATGAGGCGACCCTCCGGCGCGATAAGTCACTGCATCAGCTCGATATCGCCGAGGCGAACATTGACAGGCAATACCTGATCCAAATGCTCGGCGCGGCCAAAACCTTCTACCTGTCTTACAAGGCATTGATGGACCAGATCGGCGTTAGTTACAATGTGCCGGGTCTGGTGATGATAGATCCCTCCTGGTTCAATACCGAGAGTCTCCTCGTATTGGGTATTTATGTGATGCAATTTTCAAACTTGATTGTCGCCGCAGGGGCCCTGAATTTGCCCGGCGCCGGTGTCCCGTCTGCGTTACAAGCCGCGAACGAAAGGGCCGTGACACAAATGGCTGAGTCCTATTACGAAGCGTCCGCTTCCGCCGGTGAGGCGCTGGCCGAGGTCGCCGGCCAAAGACGCGAGGTATGGAGCGGCTTCTATGATCAAATGACTCAAATCAACAACGAGGCCCAGTATCGCTACTCGCTCAATGATGAAGCGAGGAGCGAGGCCAATAACCTGATACAACAGGCCCAAAACGACGCCAATGAATATATCCGCTGGAGCCCCGGTTCCGCGTATTCGGGCGTGATGGATTTTCTGGACCTCATCAGCACCGACAATACGATCTCTGCGAACGAAAAAGCGAAGCTTTATAATCCGACGGACCCAGAGCTCAAAAAAATGCTTAAGCTTCAGAATGGCTATTACCTATACATGAAAAAGACTTCGCGGAACGTGGGACGCACATTGATCGGACGGGTGGAGGACCCCCCCAATCCCTTTTACGTACAAGCGGCCCAGGTGATCTATCTTAGGGAACAGCGCCGAATCATTGATGACTTGCAGGACAAGACGAAGACAATTGCGAAGCAATGGAAGACGGCCCAGACCAATGTCAATAGGGTTTTGCAGTACACGCCGACGGCGGACCAAGATTTCATAAGGAATTTCTACAATACTTCCAGCGTCGCAGAGGCCGCGGCGATCGCCAATCGCATGCAGGCGCAGCTCGTGGATTCAGTCATCCGGTTGCTCGCCCAGGCCAAGGGAGCCGATTTTGTAAGGCGTTTATCCGATCGGCGTCTCGTGGTGACTATCGGCGCGCCGGAGTACTCCGGAACCTTGTCCGCCACCTTTATCAACTCGGGTAGGTCCATCCTGGATGTTTCTCAGGACAGGATTACAGGACGTATCACGAACTATGTTGAGCATAACTGGGTTCGTATAGGAAACGGAATATGGAGAGACACGGCAAATACTTTTGGAGCCGATGGGACGTGGCTTGGAGGGAGGCTCGAGAGAGGCCGTTATACTCGAGACTGGAACAACGATATTAAGTTTATAAATATTGGCTGGAGAGACCTGATGTCAAACTTGTGGGTGACAAGCATCACCGTCGGAAAAGACAGCGCTGGGAACAAGATTTATACCCCTAATCGCGGCAGGATAGATGAAAATGGAAAAATCGTCGGTGAAAAACCGCTGGGTATTTATAGCGCCGCCGGCGCGCTTCTGGCGGTCTATCGCCACGATGGAGACAACTATCAGCTTCGCTACTTGCAGGATGTCGGAAGTATCAAGAAGGGGACGGTGATTAATTACTTTGTCCAGTATCGCTTTTATCAACTCGTGGATGTCGCCGGCAATCTGATCACGGTTCGCCGGTCCGAGGAGACCATTATCACCAGGGTGCCCGGCAAGGTCATTCCTCCGACAGTAAATCTTACGCCTCTCCAGAGAAGGATATTGGAAGCGCTGAAGCGGATTTTGATATGGTTGAATCCTACCGCGGCTTTGTTGATACAAGTTTTGCTGGATGCCTCCAAACCCACCGTTATCCGCGCGACGGTGACCACGGAGCTTAGAGCCCAAAACGCCGCGGGGGACACCTTCTCTACTACTTTAAATGGAAAAGTATCAGCCGCAAGAGCAGGGGCTTTCTTTGACAAGGTCGCTAAGACCCATATTTCTTTAAATACGGATGGCACCGCCGAATTTAAGTCCCTTCGAAGGGCTCTGTTCTCTTTCAGGCGGGGCTTTGCCGTAACGATCAGTGTTTTGGATTTTCAATACAAGTTAGCGGGCAGAACAGTTCAAGCTTCCTTTGCGGCTCGTTCCAGCGATGGAATTACAGGAAGTGTAACCGTTGATTACAACAAAGGCACTCCGCTGAGATCTATTTCACAAAGCACCAGGGCCCTAATTCAGGCATCCAGTGTTTTGAATAACGCGGACCGCATCGCTCTTACAGACACTTTAAGAGTTTTTGGTCTAGCCCGTGGAGGTCTTGAGCTAGGGTTTAGCTTTAGTGTTGCCAATGTATTATTTAACATCGGTGGCTCCCTCGACAAAACCACAGGGGTGTATGGAACCAATCTCAGCCAACAGGCGGTCACCAAAGACGGCACGGTCGGGTTCTTAACCACCTATTCCACTGAAACCAACACGGCAGGGGCCACGACCGTCACTCGTAATTACACGGCTGCCCAGATCACCGGCGCCTTAGCCAGAATCACCGCGGCGAATGTTAGTCGCAATCCAGGCCGTGTCGCCTTAAGAGTGGCTCTGGAGGCCTTTGGTACTGCTAACGGCAATCTCCAGATAGGATTCAACTTCACGGTCAACGGTGTTCTCTATAACA
>CAYJXB010000022.1:0-20829 GCA_964374005.1 uncultured Planctomycetia bacterium | reverse complement strand
GCTCCAAAATCTCCGACGCAAAATACCTGAACGCGCACGCGGCCATGCGCTCAAGACGCGTCGCCGAAAAGGTCTCGCGGTTTTCCGAAAAAGCTTTCACGATGCGCGGGTCGTTGATCGCCGCTTGAAGCTCGTCGCGCTCCGCCCATTTCAACACTTCCTTAAAATCAGGCCTCTCGATCCAATCCCGCATCGCGGCCTTAGCGGCTTTCTTGACTTCGGCGCCGCAGCGCTGGCCGCCGAGGATTTCCGCTAAACCCCGCATCGCCTCTTTCTCGGTCTCCCATTCTTCGGGCGCCGGCAGGAAATCTCCCAACGCTTTCGTCTTGGAGGGGATGTCTCTTTCAAAACATTTACGCACTTCCTCAATAAAAAAGGACGGAAGGCAAGGCCGCTCTTCCATGTCAAAAAGCGGATAGCTGAGATAAACTTTCTCGCGTGAGCGCGTGAGCGCCATATAAAAAAAGTAGCGCTCGCCCGCGATACGAGACGCGCGTTCTTCCAACACGATTCCTTTTTCGTTCATGACCCGACGCTCTTCGTCCTTGAAAAGCGGTTCTTCCGTCAGGACTTGCGGAAACACACGCTCCAAGAGGCCGGCGACAAAAACCACTTTGTACTCCTTCGGGAGAGCCATCACGGCGTCGTACACTTGCACGCGGTTTTTGCCGTGCGGCTTCACAGAATAAAGTCCCGATTCAACGAGCGCCTGAAATTCAGCGGTCTGCGCCGCGGTTTGAAACGCAATATTTCTCAAGATCATCTCCACCGCTCTTTCGGCCTCGGGTTCGGTGGTTTTCAGGCAACGGATAAAAGCCCTAAGCCTTGCGGCAAAAACCTTTGCCTCTTTGGCGGAGAGTATTTCTTTCTCGGTGGCGACGAGCTCTTCGAGAAGCGCCTTGACGGCGGCGGAGGCCTTCTCTCCGGCGAGCTTAAGCCACGCCTCGCGGCCCTCGGAGAGACCGCACGAGAGCGCTTTGGTTTCAAAATCGAGCAGCTCTTCAAACGCCACGTGGGATGCATAAAATCCGGATTTTAAAACGTAAAAAAGGTCTTCACGCTTCCATCCAAGCGTCGAAAGACTAAAGAAACGGTAAAGAAAGGACCCGAGCGCGGTGTCTTTCAGTTTGTACCGCTCATGGATGTGCGCCGGGATTCCAAATTTTTCGAACACCGAGGCGATGATCTTTTGATAAGGCGACACGTTTCTTAATATCACACAGATGTCGGAAAGGTTGAGTGACTCTTCCCTCGAAAGCCAGCGGATCTCGCGGGCAATCATCTCGATCTCCGCGTGCGCGTTGGGCGCCTCGAGCACGACAAGTCCCTCAGGTTCGCGCCGATAGCGAGCCGGCATTTTCAAGAAAAGATTCTGTTCAAGGTGGGTGAGCGCTTGATTTTCGGTGCGATGGTTTACCGCGAATCCCTCTTTTCTCTCGCAGAAACCGATCGAGAGTAAAAATGAGCGCGTCGCTTGAGGGTAATAAAAAAGTTCCGGACGGCCATCCGGTTTCCCAGAGATCGTCAGCGTGATCACCACGTCATTTGAAAGATGCGTCAGGACCCGGATCAGCTCGCTCTGCGCGCGCGAGAAATGGTAAAAACCGTCAAACACGACCAAATCCAGCCGCCCGGATCTGGCTTTGGAATTGGCAAGCACCGCGATTGCGTCCTCCGGTTCCGCAAACCCAAGTTCGGCCAAACGCTTTTCGTAATTTTTCACAAGCACCGAAAAATCTTTGAACTTCAACCGGAAAATAGGCGATTTCAAAAGAGGCTGGGCACGCTTCTCAAACTCGGTGATCGACAAAAGAGAGGACTTGAATTCTTTGATCAGATCCGAGCATAAACGGTGGAAGCCGGCCAGTTCTTTCGAGGATTCAAAATAGCTGAAATCAGCCGGGCCTTGTAAGACTTCCCGCAAGATTGCCTGGCGCAAAGCGTCCGAAGGGTGTGGGACAGCCAGAGCACCCAAAAGACGCGAGGCCAGGTCATTGATCGTGAGAATATGGGCGTTAAAAACTCCCTGCACATCCTTTTTCAAGATAAGGTTCTGGATCCGGTTGACGTGCTCACGGTTTGGCAAAACAAAAAAGGAGCGGCTGTGAATGCCACTCCTCGTTTTTAAGATTTGATTTTTAAAACGCTCAATACAATAGGACGTCTTGCCCGTTCCCGGCGGGGACGCTAAAAGTTCCAATGAAGCCATAAGGAGATTCTATTGTGGGCTAAAAGCGCGCCGAAGGCCCGCCGACGTTCGCCACAATGCGTTGGCGAATCCGTCCCAAAGCATTGTGGACGAATCCGCCGATGCTTTATGGCGGACTTTAGTGGCGGGGGTTCGAGCGGACGATATCGATCGCGGCTCTTAATTCACGAACGATGTCTTTTTCGATCTGGTCTTCTTCCACTACCTTTTTTAAAAAATCTTTGCCGGTGGTGGTGGTGATATACATCGGCCATAGGCGATTCAAAGCCAACGCTTTGATGTCACGGATCGCATCGGAAGAAAAACGCGCGTGTCTATACTCGGATAACAGATCGGTCAGCGCATCACCGGCCAACTCTTCCATATAATTCGTCATCCGATTCAACTTACGGTTTTTCGTGGCGCTCGCCATGAATCATGAATCCTTTATTTTGGGTTAGTATACATTAATTCCGTTTAAATTACAAACCTCTTTCTACTATTTTAGTTCTGGAAACGCAACGCCCGGCTTTGCAAAAAAGTAGCCTTGCCCTAAAGCGATTCCACACATGAGCAGCGTTTGATATTCTTTTTTGGTTTCGATCCCCTCAGCCGCCGTTGTCGCCCCAATTCCGTTTGAAAAAAGAATCATGGATAGAACGATTTGCTGTTTGGTGGTACTGGCATCAATTTGGCGCATCAATGATCGGTCGAACTTGATGTAATCCGGCTTCAAAAGAGCCACATCCCTTAAACTGACGGCTCCTCCGCCCACGTCATCAATCGCGACCGAGACTCCCTGCCCCCGTAATTCCTCCAAAGCCTCTCTCATTTTGAGAAAGGACCTTAAAATACTTTGTTCGGTCACTTCGATCACGATGTTCTTGAACCCGATCACCCCTTTAAATGAGAATAAATTTTTCATGATCGCAGGGTCGAGCAGCGTTTCGGGGTTTAGATTCAAAAACAGCTTCTGATCCGGCTTGAGGCTTTGAGCGCTTTTGAGCGCCTGATCCACGCAGATCTGGTCCAACTCCTTAATTTTATTGGCCTTTCGCGCCAGCGCAAACAAGAGAGTCGTGTCGGTAAAAAGCTCCGGTTGAAGGCTGCGAGTCAACGCTTCATAACCGATGATTTTTTTCGAGTTAAGCTCAACGATCGGCTGATAATGGGTCTGAATCTTTTTGCTTTTGATCAACGTGTTAAAAAAGAGGGGGTCTTTGTGCAAAGCCAGGCTTTCGCCCTGAAGTTTGACGCTTTCTTTTTTGCCGGGAAAATGGAATTCCAAAGCGGTTTCTTCCGACTCGTTCGAATTTTCACGAGACCGCACCTGGTAATTGATGTAACAACTACCGGTCAGTGTCTTGATGTATGTTTTCAACTCATGGGTGATCTTGCCGATCTCTCCGATCCCGGAGAGCAACATGTGATGATTGTCGAAAATAACCACTGAAACGCTCATGATCGGATATTGCGTCAGAATCCCCTCCGGGTCCCGCTGGACGATATAACCCAATTCGCGGTCATGGGTATCATAAAAATAAGGGGCCGACGCATCGAACGCTTTGATGATTTCCTCCGAGATTTGAACGGCCTGCTCGCTGGATTGGGTCACTACGATAAAATCGTCCCCACCGAAATGTCCGACAAAATTTTCTGAAAATCCTTGTTTCTTGACGGCTTCCCGGATGATCCCCCCTAATTTAACAATGACTTGGTCGCCGCGTGCATCGCCATAAGCGCTGTTATAAGAAGCTAGGTTTGAAAGGTCGACGCAACAAACGCCGAATAACTTTTTCGAATGAATGGCCCGCTCGATACGAAGCACGCTGGATCTGGATCCGGGCAAGTGTGTCAAAGGATTAAGATCCAGTTCGTTGTAATTTTGACGTAAAACTTCCTGCACCTTAGAGACCAGGTGCTTGGCTCCCTTTTCCTTCTCATAGAAAATGTCCGCTTGCACAAAGCGCTCTGCCAGATACGCATCGGCGCGGTTTACCAGGAGCAGAATGGGGATATGCTTCAAGACCAAATCCTGTTTCAGATGACGGATGAGTAATTTCCCCTCCCCTTGATTGAAGGCCTCGTCAAGGATCACCAAATGCGGAACCTCGTCAAAAACCTTCTGCACGAGGTTTTCCGTCGCGATCAAAACACTATAAGGATGTTTGGTCAATTCCTGGCTGATTGAGCCGGCCAGTTCCGGATCATCGATGATCAATAAAATTTTGCTTTTAGAGGCCATTTAAGAAGTCTCGCTTTTGATAATCACCAAGGTGATGTCATCGTGCTGTTCGGCTTTGCCCATAAACTGATTAAGAGAACCCACGGCCTTATTCAAAATTTCCTGCGCTGATAAAACTCTATACCTTGTCATGACTTTTTGCAAGTTTTCAATCCCGTATTCCTCTTTCTTACGGTTACGCGCTTCGCTGACGCCGTCCGAATAAAGCGCAAAGCAATCTCCTTTATTCATGGACAGCTCGCTTTTAGAAAACGGGGTGCCGGACAAAATTCCTATCGGCATCCCTTCCTCCACCTCGAGAAGGCTACTTTGGCCCGCGGCGGTGACGCAGACGACGGGTAAGTGCCCCCCATTGGACAAGAAAAGTTTATGATTTTGAGCGTCAAAGACCGCATAAGCCAGAGTCACAAAAAGTCCTCCGGTGGATTCGGACGCGATCGAATCATTGAGATCCGACAATACTTGAGCGGGATCCGTCTTTTCCCTAGCGAAGAATTTAAACTCGGAAACGGCCTTCGCCATAAAAAGAGCGGCTGGCGTGCCCTTGCCCGAGACATCCCCCAGCATCACCCCGAGCTTTCCATTTCCCAAAGGCAAAAAAGTGTACAGATCGCCTCCTACCTGCTTGGCCGATTTTATGTAAGCCGCCACGCTCAAGCCTTTTTCTTGAGGCAGCGTCTCCGGAAGAAAACTTTTCTGGATCTGGCTGGCGATCTTGAGTTCGCTTTCGATCAATTCCCTTTTTCTCATTTCCAGAACCGCTCGTCCGAGCGTCGCCGCCGAATAAATCACGGCAAAAACAATAAAGGGGTAAAAGAGATCCGCCCAAATCCCCCACCCGATAAACAGAAAAACGGTCCCCGCCAAAAATAGAGCCAACGTCAGCAGAGTGAGCTGCAACGCCCGGAAGGGTTTCAACCGTATCGAGAGTGCGGCTACCCAAAGACCGACGAGAAGCAGGATAATAAGATTAGGCAACCGGCCGACGCGCCGGATAAAATCTTTTTTCAAAATACTGTTCAAAACATTGGCATGAATGCCGATATTCGGGTAGATGGATTCAAGAGGCGTGGCGTTGATGTCATGAGACGCGGTCGCGGTCAGGCCCACGAAACATATCTTGTCTTTTAATTCGGCGAGATTGAGGGTGGGCTTTTCTTTGTCCTGGTTCTCTTGGTAAGAAATGAGGATGTCAACGTAAGAATAATGTTTAAAAATCTTAACCCACTTCCCCGCGTAATTGATCAGAAAATAACCCCGATCATCCAAAGGGAGCCGGAGTTTCCCCGCCAGATCCATGAATTGGCCCGGCTTGACCCAAACCTTTTCGGACGGAATGCCGAGAATGTCCAGGGCTGCCCGGACGCTGAATTGAAAATAGCGTTTATCGTGATATTGGATCGAAGGCACGATGCGCCTTCTTTTGCCGTCAATGTCGGCCACAATATTCACAAAACCCACGCCCTTGGCGGCTTCTTCATAAGCGGGCAACAGAGGGGCCAGGTAATTTTCGGAGGTAAACCCCGAGGATGTCCATTTGGGCTCGGTAAAGGCCGTAGGAAAATACACGTTGTGAGCGGAAGCGACGGATTGAACCACACGCCCGTCGCTGGGGCTGGGTTCCACAAAAAGAATGTCGAAAAGGACCGCCTTAGCGCCGGCCTCTTTCAAGATGTTGATTAAAGCCGAATGATACTCTCTGCCAAAAGGCCATTGACCGATGGTTTGAAGCGTGTCATCCGCAATGTCAATTAAAACTATATCCTCGGAAACCGGTCGGGGTCCCCGCAGTTGGCAGCGCCAGTCGTAGGTCTGCAATTCATAAAGTTCAAAAACACGGAAATAGGATAAAGAGAGGATGGCCCCAAGCGGTAAAGCGATTAAAAAGAAACGGCGATATTTAATGACGCGCCGCCTCTTGCAGAGCCCGGCCTTTGGCGATCTCTTCCTTCGTTTTTTCTTTGCCCTTCATCAAAACTTTCCAAGGATGATACTTGATATCCTCGGTGAAATCCCTGGCATTTTCCGAGGTATAGTCGAGGTTGTCGAAAATGCGGTTCAGCTTGGGTTTATTTTCCACCACCGCGTCATCCACATGATTGGCAACCTTGCTGATGTCCTTGGCCATCGTTCCGATGTCGCCGGCCACCTTGGTGGCCAACTCGATCAACTCCTCAAGGCGCACGGGATCCACGCCAGGGATCGATTCGCCTGGTTTGGCATAGTCAGAGGCGGCCGTGCCCGCTTTTATCTCGATATATTTCTCTCCCATGAGGCCCAAGGTTGTCACATACGCCTTGGAATCGGAGCGAAGCTTGACGCCGTCCTCAAGCCACAAGAAAAGTTCGATCAATGTTTCGTCGCCATAGAGAAGCTTGATGTCCCTGACTTCGCCGACATCCACTCCTGAGAGACGTACCGGCGCGTGCTTTTTCACGCCTGCCGTGTAATGAAACTGGGACTTCACGGTATAACCCTGTTGAAATAACTTAAAATTCCCCACTTTAAGCACCAGCATCAAAAGCGCCACCGCGCAGATCAACACCAATAACCCCGTCTTCGCTTCGTTCGTCATCCTGATTTTCACCCCACTACCTCCTTTGCGCCTTTTGAAATTTTCATTCGGTGATTTCCGCCGTCAGATGCTCTAAATAATCATCCCCTTTTTGAACAAACGAAATCGGCCCTTCCGCGTCTCCGGAAATAAATTGCCTCACAAGCGGGTTCTCGGAATTTTTTATCTCATCGGACGTCCCGATCTGCACAATATTTCCCTGGTGAAGCATCACGATTCGGTCGGCGATCCGAAAAACGCTATTCATGTCATGCGTGACCACCACCGATGTGATCTGAAGCTTCTTGGTCAAGTCAATCGTCAGCTTGTCAATGACGCCGGTCATCACCGGATCCAGGCCCGCCGTGGGCTCATCATAAAACACAATCTTGGGGTCCATGGCGATCGCGCGCGCCAGACCCACTCTCTTTTTCATGCCGCCTGATAGCTGAGAAGGCATCAGGTTCTCGAAACCCCGCAAACCCACTTGCTCGAGCTTCATTTTGATGATGATGCTGATGATGTTCTCATCGAGCTTCGCGTGTTCCCTCAAAGGAAGCGCGATATTCTCCCCGACCGTCATCGAATCAAATAAGGCCCCCGATTGAAAAAGCATGCCGAACTTTTTCCGGATCTCATCCATCTCCTCATCCGGCGCCGTCGCGATATTTTTCCCGAACATCCATACTTCGCCCGAATCCGGACGGATCGCGCCGATCAAATGCCGCAAGAAAGTGCTTTTGCCGCACCCGGACCCTCCCATCACCACCAGCGTTTCGCCTTCGTAAATATCGAGGTTAATCGCATTTAGGATTCGGCGTTCGCCGAAATTTTTGGTGAGATTTCTGACACTAATGACGATTTCTTTGTTCATGTTTTTGCGAAATAAAATAAGGCCGTCAAGACCGCGTCAGCCATGATGATCAAAATAAAAGAGGTGACGACACTTCGGGTCGTGGACCGGCCTACTCCTTCCGCCCCTCCCTCCGTCGAAAGACCCTGATAACAAGCGATCATCGCAATGATCATGCCGAACACCGCGCTTTTTAGAAGACCGGTCATAATATCTTTGACGGTCAAAAATTCGATCGTCGTGTCAATGTAAAGGCCTGAGCTTAAGCCCAGATTCGTGATCCCAATGACGTAACCGCCGAACATTCCAATCAAATCGCCCAGGATCGTAAGACAGGGAAGCATGATGAGAAGCGCCAAAAAACGAGGGACCACGAGATACCGGACAGGGTTCAAGCTGATGGTTTGAAGGGCCTCCACCTGCTCGGTCACTTTCATGGTGGCAAGCTCGGCCGTGATCGCGGCGCCGACGCGTCCAGCGATGACAAGCGCCGTGAGCACCGGCCCGATCTCGCGCGTCATGGACACGCCGACCAGCGCCGCCACATAAATCGTGGCGCCCAGCTGTTCCAACTGATACGCGGACTGCATCGCCAAAACCATCCCGATAAAAAAATCGACAAAAAAGACGATGATGAGGGAGTCAATGCCGGCAAATACCGTTTGGATAAAAAGCCCCTTCCTTGAGACCGGCTTTTTCACAAAAGGTCCTACGAATACCCAATACAGAGTCTGGCTGAAAAGAACGACGACTTCTTTGAATTGCCTTATGAAGGAATGGGCAGTCCTGCCGATGGATTCGAGAAACAAATCAGAAATCCTTCCCGTTTTATTTGACCCGCGTAACCGCTTCTTCCTGGGTCAGGGAAATCGAAAATAGCTTGTCCAGTTTTGTGATTTCAAAGAGACTTTTGACTTTCTCCGACATGCCGGAAAGGCCGAGACTTCCCCCTTGGGATTTCATTTTTTTCAGCATTTCGACGAGCGTTGCCAGGCCTGAGCTGTCAATATAGACGACTTTCTCAAGATCAATCACCACCTTTTTGGCCGTCTGTTTCTCGAACAATTTCCTCAAGATCGGCGAGGTGCTCATATTGATCTCGCCATCTACATGGAAGATTGTCACTTCTTCTTTTTGAGTCGCTTTTACTTGCATGAGGCCCCCTTTGATGTCACCCCACCACTTGTTTTGTCCGCAAAGCGGACCGATTGCTTGTGGCAATCGTGGAAAACAGGTGGTGGGGTCACGGACTTACTTCAACGATTTCACCATCAAAATCGAATTTCCCTTTGAATTGTACTTTACCTCGTCCATCAGCCGATGAATCAGATGCAATCCCCGCCCGTGACCCCGTAGAATATTGTCACGCTCGGTGCAATCCTTGATCTTTTTCGGATCAAACCCTGGCCCCTGGTCCTCCACCGTGAGACGGACCTCTTTCGCATCATACTCCACGGACAAGCGCACCTTGAGCTCTTTCTTCAATTGGTTACCGTACTTCATCGCGTTGATCAGCGCTTCTTCAAGGCACAGACGTATATCGAAAAGCGTGCCTTCGTTCAGGGCCAGCGGCTTCAGAAACGATAAAGTCTCTGAACTGACGCGATGAACTTCACAAAGATCACTTGGTACTGAGAACTCTTTTTTCTTGCTGCTTTCTTTCATGCCGGATACGGATCTTATGAATGAGCGGCGGGGTCACTAATTTTTCAACGACTCCCATGACTCTGAACTTCTCATAACGTTTCTCGACCAAGGAGGCCTCATCGACGCCTTGAAGCTCCTTCCAATATTTTTTGATTGCGTCCTTAACATTCGTGGCGGCTTCTTCCGGATCCAGATGCGCGCCGCCCAACGGTTCCCTCACAATCTCATCGATCAATTTCATTTCTAAAAGATCCTTCGCAGTCAGTTTAAGTGCCGCGGCGGCCTCCGTGGCCTTGGTCCTGTCCTTCCATAGAATCGCGGCGCATCCCTCGGGAGAAATGACCGAATAATAGGCGTTCTCGAGCACAAGGACCCGGTCTCCCACGCCAATCCCCAAAGCGCCCCCCGACCCCCCTTCTCCGATGACAAGAACAATGATGGGAACGCGAATTCTTGCCATTTCCCGGATATTATAGGCAATCGTGTAGGCCTGGCCTCTCTCTTCCGCCCCCACGCCCGGATAAGCGCCCGGCGTATCCACAAACACCACGATCGGAACTTTAAATTTTTCCGCGAGCTTCATCAGGCGAATGGCCTTCCGGTAGCCTTCCGGATGGGCGCTGCCGAAGTTTCTCATGATATTTTCTTTGGCATCACGGCCCTTTTGATGGCCTAACACAAGAAACCGCTGGCCCTCGAACTTCGCCAAGCCGCCGATCAACGCCTTGTCGTCCGCGAAAGTCCTGTCGCCGTGAAGCTCTATAAAATCGGTAAAAATACGTCGGATATAGTCAAGCGTGTAGGGCCGTTTCGGATGCCTGGCGATCTGCACACGCTGCCACGGCGTCAGGTGCGAGTAAGTCTCTTTCTTGACGTGCGCGAGCCGCGACTCAAGTTTCCTAACTTCGGATTGGAGATTGAGATTGCCGTTAGAACTCAGCGTTTTGAGTTCCGCGATCTTTTTCTCAAGCTCGAGGATCGGTTTTTCAAAATCAAGCATCGTGATCACCCCACCACCTCATTTGCCCCACCATTTGTTTTGTCCGCAAAGCGGACCGATTGTTTAAGACAATCGTAAAAAACAAGTGGTGGGGCGGACGCGCAATGCGCGTCGAGGCGACGGCTAATTTTTATCATCTCTAGATTAAATTGAAATCGACAACTAAAACTCAATGTCGCCTCCAAATGAGGTGGTGGGGTCACCCCACCACCTCCTTTTTTCCACCGCAGGACTGAAGCATTTCTATAATAGCGGTGGAAGGATTCGCCATCGGCGAATCCAAAGATTTTTCAAATCTAAAAGGAGGTGGTGGGGTCATCGAATTAATCCACGACCGTGACTTCAGAGCCCGAAATCAAGAAGCCGTAAAGTTCTTCCACATCTTCGTTGCTCATACGAATACATCCTGCCGTCACCTGTTGGCCCAGCTTCTCAGGTTCGCTCGTGCCGTGAATGCCATAACCTTCTTTTGAGATGCCAAGCCAACGAGTCCCAAGGATATTTTCGGGGCTGCCATAAGGGACTACCGCTCCCGCCTTGTACCAGGTGGGATTCACCAATTTCTGAGTCACTTTAAAAACGCCTGCCGGCGTGCTGTCGCTCTGTCCGGTCGCGACCACATACGTTTTCAAAACTTCCTCATCGCCTTTTAGGATCAAAATATTCTGCGATTTATCCACAACGGCACTGAATCGGTAAACGGACACTTTCAACTTCATGCCCGGCAATAAGCGATCGCTTGAGAGGTTGTTGATTTTTTTTAAGAGATCGATCGTGGTGTTGTATTTTTTCGAGATCAAGGTCAGGTTTTCCCCTGGTTTTACTTCATGGATCGTGGAATGAACATCCGCTTGAGAGGATAAAAGAGCATGATACGCCGCCGTTTCCGCGGCCTGCGATGGGGCATCAGAAACCGGAAGCTCCCAGGCGGCGGTTGCGAACTCGGACGCCAGGATTCCCAACAAAAATACAAGAATTATCTTCTTATTCACCCCACCACCTCTTTTGTTCCACCGCGCGGTTTAGCAACAGCGGTGGAAGGATTCGCTCGAAGCGAATCCAAAGATTCTTCGAATCTGAAAGGAGGTGGTGGGGTCACAACAGGCCTTTATAGACAATAACGGCTATGAGGATCCCTACAAACGCTCCCGCGAAAACTTCGTTTGGACTATGCCCGAAGAGTTGTTTTAACCGCTCTTCTTTTAACCCTTTATGGGTAGAGAGATCTTCCATGATCCTGTTTAATGCCTCCGCCTGCTTCCCGCTTTGGCGCCTGACTCCTTGCGCGTCAAACATCGTTGTCACCGAAAACGCGAACGCCATCGCGAAGAGACCGGAGTCAAAACCATGGTACAACCCGATCGAGGCAGTTAACCCAACCGCGAGCGCGGCGTGAGAGCTGGGCATCCCCCCGGAACCGACCAACCACTTAAAATTAAAACGCTTCTCGCGCACCACACCGAGAAGCACTTTCAGCATCTGGGCCACGGCCCAAGACCAAAACCCCGTCATAAAAATCTTGTTCCGGCACCACTGGGCTAAAATGGAATCCGGATTATCCAATAGCATAAAATTCCTATAAATCCTTAGTTTTGACGGCCCTATTATATAATTTAGCACCTCTTCCTGCAAGGAGTTTGCCAAACCAGGGAATGGCTACCCCACCACCTGTTTCTTTGGATTGCGCAGCAATCCGTCCCACCACGTGTTTGAACGATCCCCTTTTGGATCGGCCTGCAGAGCAGGCCAAACACCGTGGTGGGACGAAACAAGTGGTGGGGCTACTTTCCTATGCAAAATTGGCTAAAAAGTGCCTCCAGAACGTCATCGGTCAACACCTCTCCGACCAACTCGCCTAGATGATTTAAGCCGGTGCGCACATCGACCGCTATCAATTCGGGCGATAAACCATCGGAACAAGCTCTTCCGGCGTACTCAATATTCCGTAACGCCCTCTCCAGTAAGTCTTTTTGGCGTACTGATCCTACGACGATTTCGTCAGAGAACCCGATCCTGCCGCCTGTCACAAAACAAAATATTTCATCCTCTAACGTTTTTATCCCATTTTCGGCAACGCAGGAAGACTCGATGAGCGGCGACCCGTTGACCATTTTTTTTAGTCGCGATACATCCAGCTTCTTTGGCAGGTCCGTTTTATTGACGACGATGATTTTTTTCTTGTCTCTTAAATCCATCAAAAGCGCTTCTTCTTCCGGCGCCAGCGGCTGGTTTCCATCCAAGACATACAACACAAGATCCGATTCGTGAACAGCGGCCTTGGACCTTTCTATCCCTTCTCTTTCAATGGGGTGAGTCGTTTCTTGAATGCCGGCGGTATCCGATACGCGGACAGGAAATCCTCTGATCTCAATCTCCTCTTCGATGACATCGCGAGTCGTTCCCGGGTAAGGCGTGACGATCACGCGGTTGGCCCTTGCCAATTGATTCATCAGACTCGACTTGCCTACATTCGGCCGTCCCACAATCACCGCTTTTAACCCGTTCTTCGCGAGGATCCCATAATCAGCGTTGCCGACAAGCTCTTTCAGACCACGGGATAAATTCTCAAGCCGCTGCCCTGTTTTCGGGATGGAATCAGTGTCCGGAAAGTCTTCGGGAAAATCAATGGATGCCTCGAGGTGACTTAAAATATCCAGCAGTTCCTGTTTAAAATTCCGGATCTTTTCGGACAGGCCGCCCTCCAATTGAGCCACAGCCCATTGACGGCCAAGCTCCGTCTTAGCTTTGACAAGATCCAGCACCGCTTCCGCTTGAATCAGATCAATTCGCCCGTTCAAAAAAGCGCGTTTGGTGAACTCGCCTTTTTCTGCCAAACGCGCGCCCGCTCGGATGGCAAGCTGCAAAATGGCCCGGAGCGTCGCGTGCCCTCCATGCGCGCTGATCTCAGCCACATCCTCACAAGTGAAGCTCTTCGGGGCCCGCATGACTAAAAGTAAAACTTCATCAATCACTTTTTTGCGACCGTCGGATCCTTTGGAAATAATATGTCCGTACTGCGCGGTGAAACTTTTTTGATCACTGACGGGGATTCCTTTTTTTGATTCGAAAATCCTGTCAGCAACCGAGACCGCCTCGCTCCCGCTGATGCGGATGACGCCGATCCCTCCTTCGCCCACCGGCGTGGAGATCGCCGCGATCGTATCTTGATCCAACCCCTTTAAAGCCATGAGACTCCTCTTATCCCTGTCAAGATTGGTGGACGCAAGCCGCTTTGATGTCTCCTATAAGAAAAAGCGATCCTGCAACTAGGACAAGATCCGCAGGAGACGCCAGCGACCTTGCCTTATCAAGAGCGATGAGAGGATTTTCCTCCACCAGCGCTTTCTTTCCATAGGCCGCCGCGGCTTCCACAATCGCCTGGGCCCTCAAGGCGCGCGGGCTCCCAGATTCGGTGGCCACGAGACAATAAACCTCCGGCATGATCTCTTTCAGTATCCCCTCTAAATCTTTGTCGCTCGACACGGCCAAGACCAGGATCAATCTTTCGTACGAAAAATGGCGCTTAACCGAACCGTGCAACTGTTTCATGCTCTCCGGATTATGAGCGCCGTCCAAGAGGACAAATGGCGATTCTTCGATTTTCTCCATTCGGCCGGGCCACCGGGTATCCAAAACACCTTGGCGAACAGCCTCATTTGAAACCTTAAGCCGCGTTTTCTTCTCGAACGCCTTGGCCAGCCCTATGGCCTGCGCCGCGTTCATGAGTTGATGCTGGCCGAGTAATCGAAGTTCCAATTCAAAATAATCGCCCAAGGAACTGCGAAGGTTTATCCGTTGATAATCATCGCCATATTCCCTCTCAAAACAACGGATTTCCTTGCCCACACGGAATAATTCCGCCTCGCGGGCATGGCAGGCCACTTTAATGACTTCTTCCGCCTCGGCGGTCTGGACGCCTGAGACGACAATTTCCCTTCCTTTAATGATTCCGCATTTCTGGACAGCAATTTTCGCGATTGTCCTGCCCAGCTTATCGGTGTGTTCAAGACTGATGGGAGTAATGCCGGCCACTTTGGCGTGAACGATATTCGTGGAATCATACAGCCCTCCGAGCCCCACTTCCAAAACCGCTGCCTGAATTTTGAGTTCTTTGAAATAGTAAAAGGCGATCGCGGTGAGGATCTCAAAATAAGTCGGAGGATTCTTTCTCCAGGAATAAGCTTCCAAGGCCTTTTTCACAAGCAGCACAATCTCCACGAATCGTACCTCGCTGATCGGAAGACCGTTCACCTGGATGCGCTCCCTTAAATCCACAAGATGCGGCGATGTATAAAGCCCCACCTTCAGATTCTCCATCCTTAAAATAGAACTTAAAAAAGCGGCGGTGGAACCTTTTCCCTTTGACCCTGAAATGAGAATAGAGTCATAAGCGTTCTGGGGGTTCCCCAGCGCCTTGGCCAAGGCACGCATCCGGTCAAGTTTGAGCGCCTCCGGATACTGCCACGACATCGTGCGTTCATAATTGACGAATGAATTCAAATAATCCAGAGCGCCTTGATAATTCATATAAGATTTTTTAGTGCCTGAAATGTCGTAGCGTCGTGAATACCATGCTGATGCCGGCGCGGTTACAGGCCCGAATCACGGCCTCGTCCTGGATGGAACCACCCGGCTGAATAATGGCTCTAATCCCGGCCTTTTTGGCAAGAGAAATGGAATCGGGTTTTGGAAAAAACCCGTCGGAGGCAAGCACCGCGCCGCGGGCCCGTTTGCCCGCCTTTTTGAGCGCCACCAAACACGAATCCACGCGCGATGGCTGCCCCATACCAAGGCCCACCGTCCTATTTTTCTTGGCGACGACGATCGCATTCGATTTCACGTAGCGGCAAACCTTGAACGCGAACAAAAGATCCTGGATTTGATAATCCTTCGGCTTTGTCTTGGTCACACATTTAAGGCCGGAAACAATCGGGTCCTTCGTGTCGCGCTCCTGCAGCAAAAGGCCTCCGCTGACCTTTTTAAAGTCGAGCTTTTCTTCCTCTCCGCGGCTCGTGGACAAAAGCCGGAGATTCTTTTTTGCTTTCAAATTCTTGAGCGCGCCTTTCGTGAAGCTCTTCGCGATAATACACTCGATAAATCCGCTTTTCAGTATTTCCCCGGCAGTCTCCTCATCCACGCCAGCGTTAAAACCGATGATGGACCCGAACGCAGACATCGGATCACACTGATACGCGTTCTTGAACGCTTCCTTCGCGTTCCGCCCGAGGGCAAAACCGCAGGGGCTCGTGTGTTTGACGATCGCGCAAGCGGGTTCTTTAAACGCCTCCGCCATTTCAAGCGCCGTGTCCAGATCCAAAATATTATTAAAAGAGAGTTCCTTGCCGTGAAGCTGCCTGGCCCGGACGACTCCCGCGCTTTTACTTCCTTTTTCAATATAAAGAGCGCCCTTCTGGTGCGGATTTTCTCCGTAACGCAGATCCTGCCGCTTCTCGAAATCAAGTGTTAACCGCTCAGGCAGCTCCTCTTTCGATGCACGATCTCCTGTAAAGTACCGATAGACCAAACTGTCATAATACGCCGTGCGTTTAAAAACTTTGGCGGCCAGGGCTTTCGTCGTGCTTTCGGCGAGCGACGATTGGTTATTCTTTAGTTCCCTCAAAATCGGCCCATAATCCCGGGGATCCGAGACCGCCGCGACAAACTTGAAATTCTTCGCCGCGGCCCGCAGCATCGAAGGCCCGCCGATATCAATCATCTCAAGGATCTCCCGCTCTTCCTTCGCCGTTTTGACGGCGTCCCAAAAAGGATAGAGATTCACCACCACCATATCGATGGGTTTAATTTTATATTTCCGCAGCGTGCTCATATGGTGGCGATTGTCGCGCAAGGCCAAAATCCCGGCGTGAAGTTTGGGGTGCAGCGTCTTAACACGCCCGTCCAACATCTCGGGAAACCTGGTGACGCTTGATACTTCCTTGACTGGAAGACCCGCTTTCTTCAGAAGCGCCGCGGTGCCTCCCGTGGAAATGATCTCGACTCCCAAGCCATGCAAGGTTTTCGCAAAGTTCACGACACCCGTTTTGTCGTACACGCTGATCAAAGCTCTTTTTATTGGGACCATTGCTTCAATACCCTTTTAAAATCGCGCCTCAAAAGATCCGTTACCGGCCCCGGAGCTCCGCTTCCGATCACTCTGCCGTCAAAGCACGTCACCGGCAGTATTTCTGAGGAAGTGTTGGTCAGGAAACACTCTTCGGCGTTGTAAAGGTCGTGGCGGGTCAAGCTGATTTCTCGAAGATTCAGCCCTCGCTGGATGGCCAAACCCATCACCACCTCCCGTGTGACCCCCCTTAAAATACCTGAACCCACCGAGGGTGTCAAAATCCTTTTTTCCTTCACTATAAAAATATTCGACGTCGTGCCTTCCGCCACCGTGCCACTTTGATTTAAAAACACTAGCTCCCGAGGGGTCCGAGGGGTCTGACCCCGGTCAAAGGGGTCAGACCCCTCGAACCCCGCCATCGTATCTAAATACGCCAACACGCCCCCCATGAACTGCGACGCCTTGATTTGAGGGTCTTGCGCTCTTAAAGTCCATCGTCTTGGCACGGCGGTTGCCAACGCGACCCCTTTTTCATACCACCGGGCCGGGTGGCCCTGAAACTCCCGGATGATCATGACCAATTTTCCACGGCCCGAGCCATTCCAATGAACCGAAAGCCGTAAAAGCGCTTCCGTGATGCCGCTTTCACGCAAGCTTTCTTCCATCCAATTTTTTAGTCCGCTGTTTGAAACAGGCAAAACCTGGTGAATGCCTCGGCATGAGTCCGACAGCCGTTCCACATGGTCTTCCAGCCGGAAAATCCTTCCGGCGTACGCTCTCAGGGTTTCAAAACACGAAATCCCGTCAAGATATTCGAGAGCCAGCACCGCGTTTTGCGAGGAACGCGTCCGTCCCGGTTTTGCCGAAGATCGCGTTGAAAACGCTTTCTGTTTTATAAAGGGTTTCTTCATACTCTCTTTCGGGATTAGAGTCAGCGACAATGCCGGCGCCGACATTCAAGTGGGCCCGTTCTCCCTGGACCACCAGACTTCGGATGATGATATTCATGTCCATATTTCCGGTAAAGCTAAGATACCCTAAGGAGCCGGTGTAAGGGCCGCGGGCTACCGTCTCAAGTTCGTCAATAATTTCCATGCACCGCACCTTCGGAGCGCCGGTAATCGTCCCTCCCGGAAACAACGCCTTTAAGACATCCATCGCGCCAAGCCCGCGCCTTAATGCGCCTTGAACATTGGAGACGATATGTTTCACGTGCGCGTAGTCCTCCAACCGCATCAGCTCATCCACGTAAACGCTTCCGTATTCCGCGACGCGCCCCAAATCGTTTCTCTCAAGGTCCACCAGCATGATGTGCTCCGCTCTTTCCTTTTCATTCAGGATCAAATCAAGTGACTGTCGCGCATCTTCCTCCAAGGTTCTCCCGCGTGCCCGCGTGCCCGCAATCGGGCGCGTCTCGAGAATTCCGTTTTCCAATTTAACCAACCGCTCAGGGGATCCCGAAAGGATCTGAAAATCGCCCGCGTCCAAATAGCCGAAAAAGGAAGAGGGGTTTAGCGTTCTCAAGCGTTCGTAAATAACGGCCGGCTCTTCCTTCATCGGAAAACTGAACCGTTGGGAGAGGTTCGCCTGATAAATTTCTCCCTGGCGGATATAACGCTTGGCCTTCTCAACAATTTCCATAAAGCCGGACCGTGTCAATGAGGAATCAATGGAAGCGGGAAAAAACCGCGCGCGCGAGGGCGCTTCGGGAGACGTCGTTTTTTCTCTTTCGTATCGTCGCAGATCCGCCTCGAGGACGGCGATTTTATGGACGGCGGACTCATAGCAGCGCTTTAAATTGTTCCCCACCCGGATATTCGCGAAAAGTGCCGAAGATTTATCCACATGGTCCCAAAGGATCCCCTGGTCAAAAAATAATAAATAGATATCAGGCAATCCGAGATCGTCTTTGCTTTTTTGGGAAAGACGCGGCTCCAAAAGGTTTTTGGCCTCATACCCGAAATAACCCACCGCTCCCCCCATAAAAGGAGGCCACCCGTGACCGGCCAAAGGCCGGCCGGCCTCTTGGCCGGCCTTTGATTTCAACCGTTTTAGTATATGAGCGATGACAAAAAAAGGATCCGCTTCTAATACCTCAACCGCCTGGTAGGATTGAAGTTCGACTCGCCTGCTTTTGGCCTTGAAAATGAGAAACGGGTCTTTCGCGACCACGGAATAACGACCCATTCTTGGGGAGACCCTCGCGCTTTCCAAAAGGACGCTGGGAGGACCGCCTCTAAACCGGCGATAGGTCCGAAAAGGGTCCTTAAGAAAATTGATTCGCTTGAGAAATCCGGCGAAATCACCTGGCGAGGCGGAGGCCTTGAATTCCGCATAAGAAGGGGTAAGCGTTGGCACGATCTTACTTGAGGTAACCGATTTTTTGTTTCTTTAAACGGATCTGGAGCTTTAGTTCCTGTATCTCTTCTGACAGAGGCCTGATCTTTTCCGACAGCATGAGCATCCGCTCGTCCCATTTTTCCTTTTCTTGAGCGGAAATGTTGATTCCTTTGCTTTCACTCATGACTTTTTTGACATCGGCCAGGGTCTTTTGGTAACCCTCCAGCTCCGTCAGCCGCGCCGCCAGTTGTGCCTGTTTTGTTTCCATCTCACGCTTTAGCGCGTTGCGGTTGGCTTCGACCGTGGATTTGTATTTTTCGATTTTTAAATTTTGGGTTTTCGCGTGCGCGTCGTACTCTCTGCGGAATTTTTCGATCTGACCGTCCATCACCTTCTTCCGATTCAGAAGGTCTTCCTTGATGATTTGGACCTGGTGATGAGCCTCGTCTCGCGCGAGGATCATCTGTCGAAAAATAGGATCTTCTTTCGCCAGCCGGTCCAACTCCTCCGGACCGTAAGAAGCGCAGCCGGCGGCCGCTAATAAAAGAACGATCAACGTCGATTTTTTAAGCATGGGTGTTCACTATAACATAAACCAAATAAAATTAAAAGGCAGAGAAGAGAAACTCTTCTCTGCCTTTCTCCAATTTGTTTCTATTTTTTATAACTTATCGAGAGACTGCTTACTTTCTGGACTTAAAACTATCCAGGAGCGACGAGACGTGTTTGGCAGCCATGTCCTTACAACCAAGCCCGATGGCCAGGCCTACGCCCAGCGCAAGCGCCGCAAGAACCGTCTTGATCAGAAGATCAATCAGTGTCGTGTCAATCCGCAGTTGCTTCAAAGCCTCCACAAAAACAAAGATGGAGATAACCACCTGCGTGGCCTGTCCCAGAGACCGTGCCTGACGGACACCGGCATTAGCGGCGGTCGTCCTCACCGTATTGCCGATGAGGCTCGCGAAAAATATACCGAGTACCAGAATGAACACGCTCGCGATGACGCTCGGCATGTAGCCGATGACGGTATTCAAAAGCTCGGCCGCCACTGTCAGCTGAAGCGCATTCACCGCTATCAGGATAACGACAAGCATAATGAGCCAGTAAACCAATACGCCAATAATTTCCGAGAGGGTGTAATTGATATCCCCTTTCGTCAGGATATTGGCAATCCCTGTCTTCTCGCTTGCGGTATCCAGACGGGCCAATTTTAAGAAACGAGTGATCACTTTCTGAATCACAGCCGCAATCATCCAACCAACGATCAGGACGACGAGAACGCTGACTAGCGTCGGAAGAAAACCAAGAACACGAGTCCACATTGCCTGCACAGGTTCCATGATGGTTGTTTCTAAGTCCACTGCGGTACCCCCTTTCAAATAAATCGCCTTATTTCACTAAGGTTAGGCTAACAGGACGTGACTATTCTGTCAAGTTTTTATTAATAACTAACAATCTTAATTTTAAACGACCCGAGAGCTAGATTCTTAGGCCGCGAGTCTTCTCTCGCGGCACAGCGCTCTTCGCCAGAGGACGAATCCGTCCTTCGGCGGAGAGGCAGTGGATGGCCTCGTAGCTGCTAGGCGAGTTCTTTTTTGGAAATGACTTTCATGTCTTTGTCGAATTGATAGACAATCGGGACACCGGTGCCGATATTCAGCTCCAGCACCTGCCCTTTTGAGAGCTTATCCAGAAGCATGACAATCGAACGAAGGCTGTTGCCATGGGCGGATACGATCACGTTTTTGCCCTGTTTTAAGTCGCTGAGGATCTTTGATTCAAAATAGGGCAGGGTTCTGGCGGCCGTATCCTTCAAACTTTCCCCATTCGGCGGCGCCACGTCGTAGGAACGCCTCCAAATCTTGACTTGTTTCTCCCCGAACTTTTTCGCGGTTTCCGCTTTATTCAGCCCTTGCAGATCCCCGTAATGCCGCTCAT
>CAYJXB010000021.1:0-21780 GCA_964374005.1 uncultured Planctomycetia bacterium | reverse complement strand
AAATTCCGAAAAAAGAAAGGACAGTTATTGATCGAAATCCAAGCACCGGCGAGGAAATGGGGCGCCGGCAGTATGGTTACAATGCGGAGGAATCTAAGAAGCAAAGAAAGAATATTTATAATATACCAAAAACCAAAAGCACCGCTAAGGGCCATGACGAAAAGGGCCTCTCGATCGTAGAAGTTGAAGATCTTTTCTCGCATCTTAAACGCCAAGACCGCTACAACCGTCTCGATCAACTTAAAGAAAGCTACGCGAAAAACGAAAAAGACGTCATTTTTATGAAAACCGAAGTGATCTATGAAAATGGCGAAGAAAAAAGCCGGACCGCTTGGACGACGGATAAGGACGGAAAACTCATTGGCGATAAACCCAGATCAACAGGAAACTTTGTCGGAATCAATCCTGAGAAATTCGCCATGGTAGATATGACCCAAAATGCAAATGTCGTAAGATACGGGTTTGATCTTCTCGGCCTGCTTAAAAATCAGACGATAGGCGCAGAGGATGAGGATGAGGCGGTAAAGATAAAGCTGAATCATGACTCGCTTGACCGGCTCGTCTCTGTTGATACTTATTTTAGAGGCATTCTCATCAAACATGGCGATACCGTTGCTTATATCGCCGCCGACGGATCTTTAATTAAACCTGAGGTTGATCAAGACGGGAAGATAATCAAATCCGTGGCAGATGCCGCTCAAGAATATGTGTCGAAAGGAGGTAAACTCATCGGCGCTCGCACGAAAATCACCGGCGGGCCGGTGGAGTGGTTTGAAAATTATGACTTTTTCGGGAACATTACGCGTTCCGACACCCCAATGCCTGGTAACAAACAGGCCCACTCGATCCTTTATAAATACAACGATCAAAAAGAGCTCGAGACAAGTGAATCTCATGTATTTAAGTGGGATGCCCAAAATGGTGTTGCAGTCGGTCAGTCCCCGAAACCTATAAGGACCGGGACGACCTATTATGACAAAGAAGGCAACTTGTCTCCGCTGATAAAGGACGAATCCAATAACACTTACTGGCAAGAAACAATGGATGGGTTGGGGCGGCTTAAAGCAAAATTTTCAGGAATCTATAACGAGAAAGAGAAAACTTTTAAGCGCGTCTATGTTGAGACCCGCGAATATAAAGGCTTGGCCGGGGTAATGAAATTCGCGACCAAAGTGTCAGTCTATTTCAATGATGATGGAAAAAATCTCTCGGACTATACCGATCCTATCGATCAGGCCATTTTGCATAGGGTCACCACGAAAGACGGCCGCGTCATTGACCCTAAGGTTGCGACGCTGGAGGACCTGCGCGCAGTCGTCTCATTAACCTACCGATATCCCGCGATGAATATGACTCGGACGGTTGATGTATATGGAAGACGGATTAACCAACGGATCACTCAGGCGGATGGGACCTATTATGAGACCCGATACGTTTCTAATCAAGACGACACGACGGATATGCAGCCGAAATCTTCCGAGTTATGGTTTGTCCGTGACGCAAAACGAGACGCAAAAGGAATTTTGCTTGAAAGCACCGTTTTTGAAAAAAATGGAAAAACTCTACGAGATGCTCTGAAAATTGATACTCCGGAAAAGGAAGAGTTCCTTCCCAAAGATCTGGTGTGGGACAATCTCGAGAAAGAAGATATCAAACTTGATACGCAGCTTATTACGGCAAGGACAACCAATGCACAAGGAGCCAGCTGGGTCAATTACTATAAACCTAATGATCTCTATGGAAGGAACGTATTGATGGAGCAGGGTAATAATCTGACTTTATCCGTGGAATGGAACGCTAGGGGATATGCCACACACAGTTTCAAGATCGGCGCTGACGGCCAAATAAACTATGAATATGAGTCACCTTCCGAGCTGGGTACGGTAGAGAAGGCTTTGGACGCGTTTCCGAAAACTAAATTGGGAGAAGAGAGAAAGACTGCCTATCAACAAGGGCTCAAGGCGCATTTTGGGTTGGACCTTAATTCAAATATTCCTGTAATCCAAGAAATGGCTTGGATAAGAGTTTCCGAAGGTGGAAATATCCGGTATACAAGGCCGGAAAAGACCTCTAAAAAAATGGCAAATATCTACCTTCTTCCTAACGATCCGGAAGGAAGGAGCTTGATCGTCTCATATTTAGACGGCAATTCGATCATCAACCGTTTGTGGTATGAGGAAGAAGAATTGGGGAGCGTCCCCGAAGGTGTTTTGCCCGCCGCTTATATATATGATGCCAAGAACAAGCGTTTCTCCGAAAAAAATTTTAGCCGCGCGGTTAAATTGACCACCGAACCGATCGATGGTAAGACCGTGATCAAGTTTGAAAATGAAGACTCCTTAGTGGACGTAGGGCCTGGTGAAAAACCCGATGCCTATATCTATGAGATGACGACTTTGGATCCTCCAAAATTGCTTGATATTATTTTTGGACGCCAGGCGCTCAAAAAGAGCGAGATCATCACCGTTGACGGAAAGGTAGGGGGAGAGATCTATAAAGTCCAGCTCGCGAGGCTCGCGACCGGAATGGTCGGCGTCGTGCTGGACGGCGATCTATACATTTTATATGACATGAATACTTCTTTTTTAAGTCCTGTGCAGTCGGTCATGGAAGACGGATTTGTTCTTGGAAAACATGTGAGCACCACCCATTCTAAAACTGCGGACGGCCTGCAAAGAGAAGTTCAAGAAGCCGATGAGATAGATCCGCTTGCGCCCAATCTTAAGCCAAAAAGATTCCGGTATACTTATGTGGATGGCGTCCTCATACCTGGCGGCAAATCACAAATTGGTTATTGGGATGATTTTGGGAAGAGTTTACTTTTGGTGTTGAGCGTTCTTGGATTGTCCCAACTCAGGGCTTTTCTATTTGCTTGGCTCACGGATCTATTTACGAGAAAGTCTAGAAAGCGTCTTGAAAAGGAAGCTCAAGCGGAAACTCCCGCTGTCGTCAGTCAGCGTCTGGATCAGCAGTTGGATTTTCTCTTAGGGCCGGGGCGAGAAGAAGCTAAAGCAAGTTTAAAGAATAATCTCACGCAAGATCAGGGCGCTCGGCTTGCCATCAATGATCATAATGCGCTTCAAAGAACATTAAAATCTCAAGTAGAAGCACGCATAGACGCTCTCTTGGCGGCTAATGCAAATGATAACGCGGATTTATCCAAAGGGTCTTACGGCTTCACTGATATGAATGCGCTCAGGAGCGCCAAGGAAAACATGGTCCGGGACCTTGTTGCAAGAATAGGAAAGCCTGATTTCGCAGATGAATCGGAATTCCTTGCATGGAGAGAGGCGGTCGGCCAACACGTGAATCATTTGAATCTACCCGGCATCCAAATCACTCAGGAGTATCTGTCTTCTGAAGAGGGTTTTGAGGCGCGTCTGTTGAAGGAAATCATGTTTTCTAAAGCCGGAGATTTCAGAGGTACGGCGCCTACTTTCAGATTTTATGAGTGGAACCGCGCGATCAATGTTTTGAGAACGGCCGGAGCCACTCGAGATATTGAAACGATAAAAAAAATAGGAGAGCAATATACGGCAAGAGTCAGTCTTTGGTATCGTTTTATAAAAGCGCAATATACGTACGATGCGCCTATAACTTTTAGCAAATTTTACCCGGGGCCTCCTATCAGTAAACAATATCTGACAAAACAAGATCATGTTACCTTCGAAGATTTTGAAGATTGGTTTCGCATGCCCGAGTGGCTGAGTCGGTATGAAGGGGAGCGGGACGCTCGGAGAAATCCCGAGGGGATCAATCCTGATCTGATGGATTATGTATTAGGGATCGAAGGCGTTGTAAAGGAGTTGGAGGCTCAGTATGAGTTACTCGAGAAGAAGCTAGACGACACTAAAAAAGGTTTGGGTAAAGATAAAGCCATTATGAAAAGACTTTTTACGCAGACAGGGATATTTCAAAAATATAAGCCGGCTTTTAAAGATTCATCTCTGATAAATCGGATCGGCAGTGATCAAAAATTGCCGGCAAACCTCGCTCCAAAAACTTATTCCGACCGTTCAGGTTGGCCGCTGGGTCTTAAAGGATTGGGGCAGTTGCTGCTTGCCGCGCTCCCGGTCATGCCATTTTTTATTGTAACGATCTTTTTGCCCATCCCGTTATTTTTTCTCGCGACGATCCTTTTCCCTCTTCCGATATTTGCGATTTTTTCCGGTTGGGCTCTTACCGCCGCGGTTTTTAGTTTTGCGGCCATTATTTTGGCCGCGGTTTTTGCCCATGCGCTTTCTAAAGTGGATTGGGAAAAACAGAACAAAGTAAAATACCAGATCAAACAAGGTGTCGGCATCAAGGATCAGGCGCGGGCGGCCGCGAGCCGTATTCGCGAAAACGCTTTTGGCTGGGCTATTATATGGATACCTCTCGCGACGATGACTGTCCTCTGGAATTCCGCTATTTTATATTTTCTTATGGTCCCGGTCATAGCGCTCTTAGGCTCTGCTTTGCCGGTTTTGGCCATTGTTGGACTGATCGCGTTGTTGGTCATGCCGGTCCTGCCTTTCATGCTCCTTGTCATCATGACATTTTTTTACGAAGGACAGGCGACGCTTGGATTTTATCAGGGTATGAAATCGGGATTGTTTCGATACGATAAGATATCATTTCTTATTGTATTGAGTGGTTTACCTGTCATCGCGCTGGTTTTTTTCCTTACCGGCAGTATCGTTGCCGCGGTTGTTACACTGTTATCTTTCTTAGTGATCGCGGGGTTTGTGGAATCGTTTACATGGCGAAGAATGACCCGCGATATCGATAACGTGAAGCGTCAATATAAGCAAAAACTCATTCCGAAGTCCGTAACGAATGAACAAGAGAAAGAGAGGATTTTCCAAAAAGATATGAAAGATATTATCCTGGACCTTTATGATAATGCCAAGTTGACAAAAGAAGAAATGGCCCGGTATCTCCTCAAGAAGGATATCAATGTTATCATCACGGAGCTTTTTGCGAACAACAAATTGTCAGAAGAGAAAAAGGCCCAGTATCAAAACAATCAGGATATCAGAGTTTTCATCACAGACCTTTATGAGAATGAGAAAATCAAATTGTCACAAGAGGAAAGGGACCGGTATCTATTCAATATCAGCGATCCAAGAGCTCCTCGGAATACGGAAGCTCTCCAGCGCCTAAAGGAATTGTACCAAAGCCTTTATGACCGGGATCTTTCCGATGCCCCTTCGTGGCAGGATTTGGAGACGCTTACAGTCACAGTTACTTCAGCCGCTGAGGCCACCGTATTCTTCCTGAAAGATTTAAATGATAAAGAGGACACGAATGTTACAAAGTTGACTCATCTTATCAGCCGGTATAAGGACGAATGGCAAAACTTTATTGAACTGTTGAAGGAGAAGCACCCCGAGGCCGCGGCATTCGCGGAGAGCATTCGAAATATCAAAGGCACAAACCAGGTCACCATTCCTGCGGATCTTCCCAATGCTGCGGACATCGAGAAGATGATTGTTCATTGGGCTAATATGAGAGGCATGCATATTTACCGGACATTGAAAGGCGTGGCGAATGTACGCCGTTCTTATGAACGGTACGCCAAAATCAACTTTCCAAAGCCTGAAAATATGTCGGATGAAGATTATGCAAGAAATATAGCGGAGGCGGTGGATGGCAAATTACAGCTTCTTTGGTATAACGTTGCTTATGGAGGCTCAAGTAGTACTCCTGCTCAAAAAAGTTATATTAAGGAATTCCAGCACGAACATCCCTGGCTTGAGGTGGCGACCATCAAAGTTCCCGGGAAGGATGATGCGGACCGTGGAGTTTATGGACAACTGGAGAAAAACGGGGAAATTATCGACAGAATTTTATTGGACGGCGACGTTTCCAGAGTCGGAAAAGTCTTAAGCCAAAACAACATGGTCGCGTTTATCCGGCATGAAAAAATATACGCTTTTGACGTTAATTTTGATACGCGCTATGAGCAGATGATCAAGTTGCCTAACGCGATGGCGGAATTTAACCGGAATCCGAACATTGGTTTTGTTAATTTCGCCGAATATATCTTCACAAGGCCTTATAACTGGAAAGCGATGGCGGTAGCCATTGGAGATGAAACATGGACTACTATTGTGCAGAGAAACTTAGGGATGCTCGGAGCGATCGGTTATTATGGGCACAACGCCATTATTGATACCAAGGCTTTTAAGGAGTTTGGTGTCGTCCCGGTTGATTATGTCGCTGAAGACCTGATACTCGCTATTAAAACCTGGCTCAAAGGGCAGGTAAGCGTTCAACGAGACTATATGCGCGCGGGCAAGTCCAGAGAAGCGAGCTGGCAAAACCAGGCGGTAGCTTTTGAGAAGTTCGGGACGAGTTCTCATGAAAGTCTCATGGGAAGACAGATCTATAGGTATTTTAGAGATGACAACATATCGATCTCGAAGAAATTAACACTTTTCGTCACGCTCGGTTTCTACTTAAAAAAATTCGTGGTCACTTGGCTGCTGCCTGTTTATATGCTCTCAGTTCTGTTCCTGGGTTTAAGCGGTTTCATCGCGTTCCCGATGTATATTTTCTTAGGTCTTTTGGGTGTGTATTTTTCTCAGACGATTAACCTCAATAATATCTACCAGATGTGGCTCGACAAAGGTTTCATCCGGGGGACCGCATACTTTCTTTTCGCGTTTCCCGCATTAGCCTTTATTTTCACGGCTTATATCCCATTGTATGCTTTTGGACAGATCAAAGGCTTGAAAGGTCTCGCGGAATTCGTCGTGAGTCCTAAGGGATGGGCCTTGCAGCATTTTGATCTGAACGAATCGACGCTCAAGATGTTTAAAAAGCAAATATTTATTTCAGCGATGATGCTGCCGGTCATTATCGTCGGCGCTGTCTTATGGCAGAGCGTCGCCTTGGTCTGGTCTGCGCTGTTCATTGTGTCGGTCATCAGCTGGGGAGCTACGCCGATACTCAGCGGCCCGGGCGCGACTCCATTCGGAGTGGGGTATGGTTTTAGTTTTAAAGATGATCAAGGAAACCTTACTTTAAATCCTTTCAAGTGGATCGGTCTTCGTTATAGTCGTAAAGATAGTAAAGGAACAAAAATTAAAAATCCTTTAATGTGGATTAGTTTTACAAGAGGATGGTTTGGTTTCGTGGCTAAGGATTTCAAAGGAGGAGGGTTACAAGTTTGGAACAATTTGCTCACTTTGAATACTTGGTATAATCGGGCTTTGACTAACTCAATCGCATACCATCCTATTAATTTACTGGGAATCTTCTTCAATTTTTGGCCTAACGTTTTTGTGCCCTCTATCAATTTAATTTATGCCGCGTTGCTTTATTTAACGGTCGGGATTTTAGGCATCGTGATCCGGCCGCTTTATTTGTTGGTAACTTATTTAAGACAAAAGACTGGCCAAAAACCAGCTGGCCCACAGGTTTTACCCTCGGCACCGGCAGGACCAGCCCCAATCGTGGGGGGAATACAGGGCGCTCGGTTGGCGAGTAACACATCTCCCTTTTTCTCTGGCAGCACGAAATTGGGGCAGGCCAAACTTCAAGACACTCCCGATGAAGAAAAGATCAAACAAGCATTGCTTGAATATGATTTAGGGACCAAAAACGCTAAAGAAGTGAAGACATCGAAGCTGAAAGGTTGGTTCCCGAATAGATCACCGATCAAATTGGAAACTCCCGCCGGTAGTGTAGTTCTTAGGACGATAGGCGACCGTTTGGAGGACGCTCGATTCATAGCTTCCCTTATGGATCGTGCTAATAAGAAAGGTTTCCCGGTGCCAAAACTTTGGGCTCGATCCGATCAAACATTATCAGCCCCTGATAAGTATTTACTTCCTTTGAACGGGCAGTTTTATGTTTTAGAGTCTTTTATTGCGGGGAGCGAAATTGATCGATTAAATGCGGAGCCAAAACATTTTTGGGCTATAGGTCAGACGATGGCCCAAATGCATGGCGCATTAGGATCGCAATTGGACGAAGGAGCTACTACTGCTAGGACCAGCACGGACATCCTTAAAGCTAAAGGGGAAATTCTCAGTCTAAAGGAGCTTCTACAGTCTGCGGATCCTGCAAGTTTAAAAAAAGGAGATATTCTCTTTCTCAAAGTTGTTGATCAACTATTGGCAAATTGGGCACTCTTGGAAAAAAATCTTTCCGGGGCTTGGTACACAAATTTGCCCCATTATGTGATGCACAAGGATCTCGGCTTTCCTAATTTACTGTTTGATGACTCAGGAAATATTTCCGCAATATTGGATTGGGAGCGTGCGAACCTCCACCCCCGCATCGACGATTTTCGAAGCCCTGTTCTTAATTCTCGGAGCGGCCGTGTTTATGACAGGGAAAGTTTAGTGAATATCATTGCCGCTTATCAGCGATATGCTCCGACCCCATTGAGTGAGCCGGAGTTAAGGGCGCTTCCGGAAGTTTTAAGGGCGGCTTTATTGTGGGAGTTTGCGTCTACTTTTCTCTTACAAATAGATAGGTTGGAAACCCCGGAGAATTATCAGAGGACCGTTGACAGTTTGAATGCATTAGACAGTCTGCAGAGCGATTTTCCAGGCACAGAGGAGTCGGTATCGTCTTTCATTCAACGTGTTAATCAAGTAATACCGTCCGTTGCATTGACGAATGCGCCAACCGCTGGCGCCCGCCTCGCTTCCGCGGAGCTTAGAAGCGGTGCTTTAACTGTTGTGGGCAGCGTCATCTATGTGGCATCCAAGGCTTCCGTTAATCGAGGCGACATTCCCGAGGAAGTGGCGCCCGTGGTGGATCAACACAACAAGGTTGGTGCGGACGGCGTCAAGGTTATTGTGAATTATAAGCGCTGGCCAATTTTTGAATTACTGCTTAATAACAAATATGCCTCTCAAGTGATTCAAAAGGCAGCAGAAGAAAAAGAGCGTTTTACCAAGAACCGTGCAAGAGAAGGGGGTTGGGATGTCCTTCAAAAGGAATTGGACGCCGCTAAAAAAGCTAAAGATAAAGATGCGCAAAATAAAATAGAAGCTGAATTTAAGAATCTACCGCCTGAATACCTGCCGCCGGCACTTATTTTGATATCCGAAGATGAGACACAAGGTTTTAAACGGACCCAGTTTTCAAATAAAGAAGGATTGATATTTGGGGATAATTCTTTTGCCGTTGGAACGAATGGCAGCAATACGTTCGACGATGAAAATCTACTCGGAAATGTAAAACCCGAAGAAATCACGCGCATCAGTTTTGGGCTGCTTGTACGGCCGGTGGTTGTAATCGATGGAAAAAGATTCATCGCCTTCCAAGGCACGTCCAAGCAGTTTAAGAAAGGCAATCCCCAATACCAGCCCTACGGCGGCCATAATAATTTCAGCCCTGCTTTTATGACTCACAAATATCAAGAGTTTAAAATTGCACCTGAAGACAATGAAAAAAGAAATGAGATAGCTGCTTATCTATCCAAACAAAGTTTGGATCAGCTGATTACCCTATATAATGCGGAAGAATTGACTGGCGCATGGCAAAATTTTGTAGATCCATTAACAGGCATCCTGACAGAACTTGTAGAGGAGATGACAGGTTTGGATTTGGAAGGAAAGCCGGTGGATGACGGTTTTCCGCTTTTGCACAAAGAAGCATTTGAAGTGATGGGCGCGCGGCTCGCGGCTGAGAAAATGACAAGATCCGCGGAGAGGATAGCGTCCATCAATCCCTTCACCGGCAATGTTTTGGTCAAAGCATTGCAGAGGTCAGGTGTTTATACCCTGAAAGACGTGTTGAGAGCGATTCATTATGAGCAACGGGCTATCGGCTTTCTCGATCAGAACAAACTGGACAATATAATCGACGTAAGAGCCGGGCCGTTTATTGCCCGCCTAGTTGACCTTTCAGGCAAAGAGAAAGGCGTCACTTTCTCCGTATCTCCTTCCCAAATCCTTCCTCTCATAAGAATCTATAAATTGAAGAGCCTCTTTATCATCGGACGTTATTTGAACCGAAATTTCCTAATGGGAAAACCCAAAGATCCATCCGACCGGCTTGATCCGAGAAATATGCCGATTATTGAAAGTATGCTGTCGTGGAAAGGCATTAATTATCAATGGAATATTATGGTGAATCCGTTTTTGGCGGATGCATTTGATCTCGTCATCGCAAGGAAAGACGCGGTTCCGCAGGACTTGGATGAGAAAAGCCTGCTCGATTTGATCCATTTTGCCAAAGAATCAGGCTTGACGACCGTATTCAACGGAATTGGAGCCGGCTCATCCATTAAGAACCATCAGCATTTTAAGGCCAACTCAACACGGCCTCCTATAGATATAGATGAAAATTTCCCCAAAACTCTGCTTGAAACAATCAATGGCGCAGTTAAGATCAGTAAGGTAACGGCTTATCCGACAGCCGAGGAAGCTCGGACCATTCCGGTTTTAGAATCATCTAATGAACAAAAACTGGCACGAGAAGGCTATAAGAAGATCGCTCTATTGAAGACGCGAGGGATAGCTTTTGATGTGACAGTGGTTCCGCAATCCGATGGTTCTGTGAAGCTGTATGTGTATGGAGTGGCGAATGAAAAACCAATGGCGCCGGAATATCTCATAACATTTGGATCCGACCAAGCGGGGGGCTTACTTGTTACCGGCGATCCGGGAGCTCATGAAAGATTAAAGGATCCGGCCTTTGCCGGAAAAGTGATTGCTAAGATGCTTGATCCGGATCTTGGATTTTTGGAACAGCCCACCACGGGCCTGCCTGCCGCCCGCCCGCCGGACGGGCAGGGACAGGTAGGCGCACGACTGGCGACAATATCAGTTGATAGGAGGCGTGAGCTTCGCCGGAATGTAGCCACTAAAGGTTCGCCGCACGGAAACATCGCTTTCAATCCATTGCTTGCACTGGAGGATTCAGCGGTTCGTGATGTTTTTACGCAACTCATTGATCGGCGTTTTAATACTAAAATTCTTTCAGATTCCGGGCTATATCATTTTGGTAAAAATCCGGCAACTGTGAGCTTGAAGGGTGAGCGAATAAGCCGTACCGAACTGACACGGCGGATGCTGGATTTTCTCGTGGAGCACAAAATAGAGGATGCTCATCAGGTAGCGGAATTATTCGGGCAGGAGTTTATGCAAGGGGAGAGTATTTTACCTCCTGAATTGCGTCCTTTAATGCTGAAACATGGTCAGAGACTTGATGAGTTTCAGGGATTGCCTTTGGTTGAAGAGGTGTTGCCTGAAGAAGGGACGATAGCAGATATCGGCGCCGGTAAAAATACTCTGGGTCCTGAGATTGTGCGCGATCATCCGAATAGAGTCGTTGTCGGGACGGATGTCAATGACTGGCGCGCCGATCTTGAAACATCTGAGAGAGTTCATTACGTTCCGGAAGAGGGCGGTAATATCCGTATTGATGAGGGCATCATAGATGCAGCCATTATCAAATGGGCGCTGCACCATATGGATGCAGCCACTCAAAAACAAAAAATTCAAAATATTATGCGTATCCTCAAACCAGGCGGGCGTGTGATTGTCATCGAAACTCTCATAGCAGACAAAGAACAATCCGAGCCTTTATTTCAAAAAGAGTTGAATGACTCTAAGTTTTGGCCTGAGGGCCCCTGGCATGCTAAGGCGAAGAAGCTTTCCTTAGATTATTTGAAATTGACGCCGGAGCAGCAAAAGCAGGTATTGGCTCTGGAAGATTATCAAGGTCATGTATTATTTAATCGCCGTATGTGGATGCCGCTACCTTTTACCTATCTCACTATGGATGAACTCAAGGAGCTGTTTGAAAAGGAAGGCTTTGAGCTGGTGCCTGAATTGACAAGAGTTTTTGGGACACCACCTATCTTGCGCAGCGGCCCCCCCACAGTTCGTCTCGTTTTCGAAAAACCCGCATCGCCTGTTGCCCAAGAGGTAGCGATCACTGGCGTCCGCCAACAAAGCGCGGCGGACTTCTCCTCGCTGCAAAATACAGCAGCTCGGGGAGCGCGGCTGGCGAGTCCAACATCGCCTGGAACCATTGCTTTCAATCCATTGCTTGCACTGGAGGATTCAGCGGTTCGTGATGTTTTTACGCAACTCATTGATCGGCGTTTTAATACTAAAATTCTTTCAGATTCCGGGCTATATCATTTTGGTAAAAATCCGGCAACTGTGAGCTTGAAGGGTGAGCGAATAAGCCGTACCGAACTGACACGGCGGATGCTGGATTTTCTCGTGGAGCACAAAATAGAGGATGCTCATCAGGTAGCGGAATTATTCGGGCAGGAGTTTATGCAAGGGGAGAGTATTTTACCTCCTGAATTGCGTCCTTTAATGCTGAAACATGGTCAGAGACTTGATGAGTTTCAGGGATTGCCTTTGGTTGAAGAGGTGTTGCCTGAAGAAGGGACGATAGCAGATATCGGCGCCGGTAAAAATACTCTGGGTCCTGAGATTGTGCGCGATCATCCGAATAGAGTCGTTGTCGGGACGGATGTCAATGACTGGCGCGCCGATCTTGAAACATCTGAGAGAGTTCATTACGTTCCGGAAGAGGGCGGTAATATCCGTATTGATGAGGGCATCATAGATGCAGCCATTATCAAATGGGCGCTGCACCATATGGATGCAGCCACTCAAAAACAAAAAATTCAAAATATTATGCGTATCCTCAAACCAGGCGGGCGTGTGATTGTCATCGAAACTCTCATAGCAGACAAAGAACAATCCGAGCCTTTATTTCAAAAAGAGTTGAATGACTCTAAGTTTTGGCCTGAGGGCCCCTGGCATGCTAAGGCGAAGAAGCTTTCCTTAGATTATTTGAAATTGACGCCGGAGCAGCAAAAGCAGGTATTGGCTCTGGAAGATTATCAAGGTCATGTATTATTTAATCGCCGTATGTGGATGCCGCTACCTTTTACCTATCTCACTATGGATGAACTCAAGGAGCTGTTTGAAAAGGAAGGCTTTGAGCTGGTGCCTGAATTGACAAGAGTTTTTGGGACACCACCTATCTTGCGCAGCGGCCCCCCCACAGTTCGTCTTGTTTTCCAGAAACCAGCACTATCAGTTGCCCAAGAGACGGCTGTTGCTGGTGCTCGGCTGGCGAGCGGAAACGGGGAGGAGCGACTTATCGAATCCCTGAAGAAAGTGAACCAGGGAATGGAGGAGGCTGCCGCCGCCGAGCTGAATCCCAGGCGCGAGCCGTCGGCTGATCTTTTCGTGATTCTTGTTCGAGGCGCGGAAGAAAAAAAGCAGATAGACGATTATATTGACTCCGTTCGCGATATATTGATTCGGCTCGGCGTGCCGGTCGTGGTGGTCGTCAATCCGGAAGGCCCAAATTACGGCAGCGGCGGAATCATTTCCTATGCCTTAAATCTCTTGGAAAATCCTGCTGGCGACCCTACGGGCGATTTGGAACGAACCCTCGAGCAATACCCTGTGTTGAAGGGCAAAGAACTATCCGATCTTCGGGTCGTGATGATCCCCGCCGGCGGTCTTGCTTCTCGCTTTTTACCGCTGATCTTGAAACTCGGTGGCCGTCGCGGAACCACGCTGAAAGCCCTCGCTGAACTGCCGATTCTTAGAAAAGACGGGGAACCCTTTACGCTATTGGACCTCGCGCTGTTGGGCTCCTATCAGTTGACCCAAACTTTGAGAGACAAGAATCGGGCCGGGCTTGTCGTGATGCCAAGCGATACGGTTGCGATCATGCCGCCGCCTAAGATTTCTAACGACAATGACCATAATGACGGCATCACTCTCTTGCCTGCCTATGGGAGCATGAACGGCGCCAAAGAAAGACTTGGGGTTTTGGGCGTTGATGACGACGGTCAAGTGACGTTTTTTAGCGAAAAGCCATCTCTGGAAGAGATGAATCAAAACGCGGAACAATGGGGCATCGATCCTTCCAACGCGGACTCGCGTCAATTGATTGTGAATACGGCCACTTGGATTTTGAGCGATAGGGACCCAAAGATGTATAAGAGGTCTCTTGGGGCCCTCATGCAGATTTGGACAAGGTTTCTAAAAGAGCCCGCTTACCAGACTTACCCGATCGATGTTTCCTATCATTTGCTAGAACCTAACACCAATCCTGATGAAGATAGGTATTTAAATCGGCTGGGACTGTCTGACAACCGCCAGCGGGATTTCTACGGCCAGGTTCACCGCTTTGTCAAAATCAATTTTCCTTCGCTCCGGGCGTCGGTGCCGGACAGGGACCAGGTTGAATATGAGGACGCGGGCACGGTGAGAAGCTATTTAGCTACGATCACGAACCGTCGTTTTGCGCATGTGCTGAATTTTCTAAGAATTATCGGCTCAGAGATCACGGGGAATGCCAGCGTCGGAGACGATACTACGATCAGCTTGTCCCGAGTGAGAGGGGGCAAGAGCAAGATCGGTATCGCTATCGGTAAAGGATCTTTAATCGTAGACAGCCACATTGCTGAAGGTTCCAAGATCGGCGATAACAGCATCGTCATCGGCGTTAACGGCAAGATCGAGATTCCGGACAATAGAGTTCTCATCCAGCTTCAAATTCCCGTAGGGCGCAAAAAAGAAAAAAAGTGGGTGACCATCTACGGCGATCGGGATACGTTGATTACAGGGATGGATCAATGGGATCGAAGCACACAGATGAGTCTCCCCGTTTGGCCGGTCACGACGAGCCGAAAAAAAGGTCTGGAGGCTGTTCTTTGGATGGGTACCGGTGGCAATCCGACTCCGGAATATGAAGACAAAAAGATCAAAAAAGTATCCATCCGAGAAATTATAGACAGTCTCGCGCCTGAGGGCCCGCCCACCGGCGCGGCCGGCGCGCGGTTGGCAATCGAAGGCGTATTACTGCAAAATAAGCCAGGAGACAACACACCGTTGTATGGAGATTCAAATGACCCGTTTTATGTAGATTTAAGACCGGCCCTGCGCCAACGATTGAGTCAGGACCCAGAACTCAGCGCCAAAAATATAGATTTCCAGATATTATCACCACCGAACAGGCCATCACCCGACGTCACATTAAGACAGCCAGATAACGACCAGAAACTAGTAAAAGTTTCCGAGCGATTTTTAGATAACTTAGCCATTTATTATAAACAACTACCGGACGATATGAAGCCGCTTTACATGGAAATGATAGTCAATGGGCTTCATAATGCCGCTTTGCATATTGATACACAACCCATCCACGGTCCTCCGGGCATAGAATTACTTTTAGCGAAAAAAGCGGACCCCAGGCCTTTTCGCGAACTCTCAAAACTGATTTATTCATTAAGATTTATCAAAGAAGAACAACAAGTTCCGGCGATAGAACGTTTTCTTAAAATTTCAAAACCTCATTTCACTTCATTTATGTTCGCGTTTGATGGTTTGACGCTTGCGCAACATTTAGCGATTGCGCGCCAAATGCAAAATGAACGTGCCTATAGCATCTATTACAAAAAACTCGCCCAATATCATTTGGGCTATGTCCTGTATCACACTTTATTAAATCACCCAAGACCTCAAGATTACAGGAACAACAGAAATTTTATAGAGGCCTACGAATTGTTGAAAGAGGTCGCGGATCCAAACCCGCGGACTGTCGGGCCGGCCCACGATTCAAAAATTGGATTGCAGGCAAGGGATTTAGTGCGCAGACAGCATCTTCTTGAACTGATCCGTGAGGACTTATCTAAACCCACGGCATCTGTGAACGCGGAAGATTTGTTGAATAACATAGATGCCGTATTGGAATTTTCGGATCAGGTGGATGATTGGCTGCCTGGCGATCAAAATAGGTCAGGGGACTCGTATTATTTTCCCTATTCGGATCGGAAGACGACGGTTTTACGGGTGAGTTATGAAAAAGCCGTTGAGCATTTACGGAAAAAAGGTCTTGAGGACATGGCAAGCGGGATCATTGATATTGGGAACTCGGAGGTCAAGGTTTCCGGAAAATTTTTGGCACAATTGGGTAATAAACTTTCGAAGCGTTACTATGTGGTGGTAAGTGCCGGAGGACGTGGTTTTAGATTTGGACAACGGCAATACAATAAAGGAGATGAGCCGTATTTCGTTGACAAAGCGAAAGGGACCTACTCTTTAGAACTCTTAACTCATGGGCTTAGGACATTTGATGAAATAGCAATCGCACAGGCCGCCGCGTTTAATGAAGCTTTTAAAAACAAAGGTTTTTATGAGAAGGCTTCTCAAAAAGACAATATGCCGCTCATTTTATTGGCGAGCCATTTTACCCATAAAGATACCGTTGAAGATCTAGGACGTATTGGTTATACGGAGATTTCCCGCGCCGAGCTTCAAGATCCAGCCGTTAGACAAAAAATGGGTTTGGATGAAAGCGTATTAGGCATAGATCCTGCCATTGCCATTTACCACCACCCTGATGTGGATGCTTCACTAGTTTATCTAGCGCACATTCCTTCGGCTAGCACATTCGACCGTAAAACAGGCGATTTTACAAGGAACGTTGATCCTGAGATTGACACAGAAACGCTGGAGTGGCCCGCTGATCACGATGCCTCCATGGTTTTTCCGACACTCTCTGGTTTGACATATCATCTATCCCGGCAGAAGCGCACGATTCGCTTTATATCTAATGTTGACAACAGGGCAGCGACCGTTGATCCAAAAATCGCGGCCATACAATTGCTGACCGGCGCGGCCCTGATTACCGAGTCGGCCACCAAAGAACTGGGTCAAAAAGGAGGCGCGCCGACAAAGTTTAAAACAAAAGGTAAAGGAATCGCGCTTCCGTCCGATTTAGCAGAATTATATCGTAAACTAAATATCCGCCAAAGAATAAGAAGGCTCGTAGAAGGATTTGAAATTAAGGATTCTTTTTGGATGGATCTTAAAACGAATGGTCGCGATGTGATGACGGTGCAAGGGTTGTTCAACACTGCCAATTTAGCCATTGACGATGAAAAATTTGAACCGGCATTATTCCCGAATTTAACACCATTTGAAGCCTACCAGAATATTTCTGACCCTGATTTAAATTCGCTCGATTGGTTATACGCTGATTTGATAAGAATCGTGAATCTTCGCTTCGAGACACATCGGTTTATAGCGAGCCCGCCTGGGACAGGCAAGCCCGAAGCCCTAGTTCCCACTCTATTGGCAGGAGGCATTGCGGGCTCACTCGTTGAGATGCATGATATTACGGTGCCGCGAGGCAATGATTACACACGATTTGAACCGCAAAAAGAGAGTCTGGAAAATTTGAGGGCGGAGTTCTGGTTTTTGAAAAGCATCGCTCAGATTAATCCTGAGACAGTGGTCTTGACTGAAGCAAATGTCGCCAGCGGTATTTTGCGTTTACCCGAAATGGGCGATGGAACATCCGAAAAAGCTCGGTTTAAATTCCTTGTAGGGGATTCAAAAATTGGAGGAGCAAACATCAAGACCGCGATGGCATATCTTGAAAAAATGATTCGCGAAACGGTCGCAAGTATCGGACGCATTGACAATGAGCCAATGAAATTCTTTTCTCAACCGAACTTATCCAGATCTGTGCCCGCACGGCCCTATCATATCTATGAACACAAATATCATCCGCGGCATACTGCTATCGTTTTGAACGTTCTCGAACAAGAACCGGAACTAAAGGATAGTTTGGAGGCTTACGTGGTAGCAAACCAAATTACAGGGCTTTACATTGATAGGCACGTGACAGGAAAGCAATTTCGAGATTGGGTGGCTGATTTTACACAAAATAATGAGCCAAATCCTTCTAATACGAGTATCGCATACAGCAAAGACTCTAGCGGCACTCTGAGTATAAAGTCATCGAGTACAAAGCCGGCTGACTATGTTGCGGATGAAGATCCCGCTCATCCTAATCATACGTCGGATGTGCTTTTAACGATAAGAAATGAAGATGCGGATCAATTTATGAAACTCGAGGACTTTATTTTGGACAAAGATTATAACCGAGTTTACATTCATTATGAGGTGACCGCAGAACATTTGTTCGAATGGATATCGAGCGATTTTCAGAATGCCGGCGTTAAAATCACGACGGCTGGCGAGGATAATCGTATGGTTATCATCGAATTGTCCGGCCTGCCTACCGGACAAGCCGGCGCGCGGCTCGCCTGGGAAAAAACGGCGAATCCTCGGGACATTGCGTTTGTGGCCATGGAAAGCGGGCTTGAAGATTTGCCAAAAGCGGGAGGGCAGTATGATTATGTCAGGGACGTTTCAAGGGCGCTTGCTTCCCGCGGTCATCAGGTGACGGTATTCTCGCCGAATTTCGATAAGAAAATCAAAGACGGTGAAATGGTCATCCAAAATCTTGAAGTGCCGGTGGGTTACGGGAAAATCCTTGTCAACGTGAGAAAGTTTGACAAAGTTTTGCCGGACGGATCGAAGGTCATTTATTACCTTCTCGAAGGCGTGGAAGACAAAGGCATTTTGTTCCGAAAACTTTACGAGGATTCCGACCATTTACGCGGGCTGATGGAGTCCGTGGTTCTTTCCCAGGCGCCGATCCTGATCGCGGATAAACTAGGCCTCCCGGTGGATGTGTATCATGCCAATGATTGGCAGGCGGGGCTGCTACCGGCGTATCTTAAAAACAATTATAAACGAAATGCCGCGGTGGTGTTTACTTCGCATAATATGTCCTATCAAGGCGTCTTCAACGGCTATCTGATATCGGACAAGGAGATCGTGAATCCGGACGACGGTTCGAAACGGATTGTTTCTCTCTTACGCGACGACGGAACGATTGATCCTGAAGCGGATCCAGACGGCCTTATTCAGAGACTTGTGGAACTGCAAGTACTGAAAGTCGGAGTGAATTTATTCAAAGACCATTACGGGCAGACAATCATTCAGGTGGTTCCCACTTTCCATGCGGCTGATTCCACGGATAATTTGCTGAATGTTCCCTACGGAGTCATCACACGGACGGATCAGGGCCTTGAATATTTCAAAGATCCGATCCATACGGGCCATAAGTTTTCGTTGATGAAAGGCCTGATGTTTGCCGACAAACTCAACGCCGTGAGCCGCGGCAACGCGGAGGAACTCACACGCAACGAGTTTGAAGGAGGCACGGCGTTCGGATTCGACGGCATCGTGCGCTGGATGCGCGATCAAGGCAGATACGCGGCCGTGCACAACGGCGCGACGGTTGACCCGGCCAGTGATCCTGCCTTGGGCACGGACGGTTTTATGCGTTTTGCGAACGAGGATGTGGTGCAGGCGCACGCCGTCAACAAGCGCGCGCTGTTTGACGCGATCCTTTCTTTGCCAGTGGACGGAAAGAAAATCAAAGAAATTAAGAGAAGCGGTTTAGAGCTATTGAGCCAAGATGCGTTTTCAAAATACTTTATTATAGGAAGCGTGGGCCGCTTTGCGGAACAAAAGGGCCTGACGGATATCAACGAGTATGTCTTGCAGGCTTTGCGCCGGCAAACGGGTCCCAATGGCGAAAAAATTCATTTGGTAATTGAAGGCTCGGCCGGAGAAGACGTCCCCAGCGAGCTGGGGATTCAACGCGAATTGTTACGCCTACAGGCATTGTACCCCGACGTGTTGACCGTGATTGTGGGCTTTGATTCTATTTTAGCGAACCGTATTTATGCGTCGGCCGACGCTTTCTTGATGCCTTCTTGGTTCGAGCCGGGCGGAATTGCCAATCAGATCGCCAACAAATACGGCACGCCTGTGATCGCGCCAAAAACCGGAGGACTGATTGATTTCTTCGACGACTGGCACGGCGTCGGCTTTCCTTACGAGCCCTATCATCCGAGACAAAATACCGATCAGGCGTTCCGTCAGCAACGTCTTGATTCATTGATCGGCGCCGTTGGCAACGCCACGTCCATTTACTGGGGCGACCGATCACGTTGGGACAGGGACTTTGTCTTCAAGTCTACTGAATATAATTCTTCCTGGGATTCCCGCATCCAACAATATGAAAGAGACATTTACGAACCGGCTTTGGCAAGAGTCCGCGGCACCCGGCACGCCGCGGCGGAAGACTTCGAAGTCAGTATCAACGGACAAGCTAGGAAACTAAGAATGGAGCTCGTTGATTTCTCGGCGTCAACACCGGAACAGATGGTTGAATTAAAAAAACAAATCCTTGAACTTCCCCCTACAGGCAATGAAGACCAGGTGATCGAAATGATGAAAACCAGGCCGGGCGCATTGCTTTACACGGTAAGAGAACTGGATGCCTATCAAAGTCCGACCAGACTGATCTCCTATCGCTCGGCGTCTCCTTCCGAGGATCCGGAAAAACAGGGGCAGTATGATCTTTTCGCGGCTTCTGTCAGGCCTGAGTATCAAAGGCAAAAAATCGCCTCCCGCACGCTTGCCGCGCTCTTGCAGAAAGCCAAAGAAAATGGGTCCGAATATGTTTATATCAAAGTGGAACCGTTTATCGGAAGAGGTCCGATCGCCAATCCTGATCAACCCGCCGGGGCAGAGGCGCTTTTTAGAAACCTGGGAGCTCAAGTACAGAGAATTTATATGACCGAGCTGGCCTCCAAGAGCTATTCCGATGAAATGTATGCTGAAATGCAACAGCGTTATCGTGAGCGGAATGAAAGAATCAAGCAGCTTCATCAGACTTCGCCGCCGGACAAGGAAACCCAGATCCGGGAAATTATCAATTTGGCACCGGCGCCCGGTTTGGAATTAAAACTGAATGTCAATGAAGCGCTGACGCGTTTGAATTATCTTACTACCGGGGCGCGGTTGGCGGACATGCAAGGCCTTGTTCAAGCAGATCTTCAACGGTCCATCAAACCCGAAGGAAGAGTGGCTGTCTTTGACTTTGACGGCACCCTGAGCGAGACGCTGATTTTGCAAAAAATCGCTTTTGGAACCTTGTATCACCATATTGTTTATGGGAAAACGACGCCTCCCATTTATGACGCTTCAAACCCTGAAGCAAGTGATGATCTGAAAGATGGCATTCAGTTTTTGCAGGACACGATGGGCCAAATATCGTCCGAACAAATTAGGCAAATGATTGAAAAATCCGAAGCGAATCTGCCCGAAACACTTCGGAAGATAGCGGATAGTTATGGTTTTGATCCGAATCAGGCCGAAAATCTCATTCGCCAAGGTCGAGAGGGATTGATCAAAGCCTATCTTAGGATTTACGAACAAATATTGGTGCGAGGTATTGATCAAATACATTTGGAACTGCTTCCCGGAGCGGGAGCATTGCTCCGGAGACTGCGCGATAAAGGGATCCCTCAGTATGTTGTCACGGGGACGCTCTCCAGCTTTGCAAAAGCCGCTCTTGAAAAGTTGGGCGTTGCTGATCTTTTTGTAAGGATCGAAGGCGCCGAGATCGAGGCGCCTTCGGATCATCCCAAAGACAAACGCGGCTTCTTGACTCGTATCCGGGATGAAAATAGAGTGGCAAATAATAACGTGATCATGTTTGGGGACGGGAGCGGTGACATGAAAGCGACGATACCGCCGATAAAAGATACCCAGACATCGGAGTCCGATTTTATGGTGGGAGTAGGCATCATAGGTCCTGATGCGGCAAATGAAAAAAGGCTGAGGGGCGCGGGCGCCTATTACCTCGTTGCCGATTTTCGAGAAAACAATCCGGATTTGATAGCCCAAAAATTATTTATAGTTGGCGCGCGGCTCTCCACCAAAGCTTCGGAGAGCCTGACGCGCCCTACGCGCACTTTGGAGGGCGCGCGGCTCGTCACACAGAAGCCGAGCCTTGCGCCCGTCAACCCTGACGAGCAAGCGCCCGGCTTCAGTTTGACGGGCGCGCGGTTGGCCTCGGGCGACGAGAGGGACGCAAAGGCGCGGCGAGAGCTTCTTGAAAAAGTGAGGG
>CAYJXB010000020.1:19529-21940 GCA_964374005.1 uncultured Planctomycetia bacterium | reverse complement strand
CGTCTTCACGGTCGTGCCGTCCTGGGCAAAGTTATAGGAGTAGTCGGCTTTCTCGGATCCTTTGCCTAAATGAATGTCAAAAAATGTCGAGTTCCTACGGTTGATGCTTGAAGTCACACCATCTGGATTTGTAATAACGTCTAATTCTTGCGTTGTCTTCCCTCTATTATAAGTATCCTGTCTAACCAGGGCTGATAGTTCTACGGTTGGGTCTTGTTCGATGATATTAGCGCGCTTATTTCCCTCGTAATAAAAAATGGTTGTATTTTTAATGGTGCCGTTGCTTCTATAACTATAGGAATAATCGGCCTGTTCCCTTCCCTCAAAACCGATAAAAAATGTCTCGTTAGTCTTTATCCCGCTTCCTTCCACTGTTTCCTGTCCTTGGACGACCTTATACTGTACCGTCTCATCAAGCCCATCGTCACTGTCAACATCATAATGATATTCCGTCCTATTTTTGACTGACGAACCTGTGGCATCATAATTCAAAACAAAATCAACTCTTTCACGTCCTTGAATACCAGTGTAATAACTTTTTGATTGCAAAATGCCCCCCGCAATGGTGGGCCCATCCGTCAAATCGTCATAATCGGTATCGGGACTAACCACTTCGCCCTTATACTGCTCCACCACATCAAGATCTTTCAGCGCATCCTGTGAATACCGGTAAATGCTTTGCGATCTGACCGTGTTGGTCGCGTCTTCTTTATACAAAGTGACAATACCAACTCTCTCCCGTCCGTGAGCCCCAAAATAATTGACCCTGCTTTTTAAAAACCCGTCGGCGTTTGTCTCTTCCGTATAGTCAATCGCCGACCATTCTCCCAGCCCTTCGTCTTCCGACCGATAATGATAGGTGGTCGTAGACTTGATAGACTCGTCTTTTTTAAATTGTTCGATAAAATCAACCCTGGTTTTGGATTGGTCCGTGCTTATTTGATAATGAGTCACCGACACGACGGTCAAATCATGCGTCACAGGGTCTTCGATGGACGTGGTCACCCTGCTAAGCGGCCCTGAGGAGCCAGCATACTCATATTTAAGCTGCCTGTTATGGAAGTAAACCAGATCGAGTCTCCCCGAAGCGTCATATAAGAATCGGGTGCTCTTACTGATCACCTGCGGGTCTGTTTCATTCACGGGTTCCGACTCGTCACCGACGGAAACATAATTTCGGATTAAAGTCACGGGGCTTGCGCTTCCGGCGCCGAAAATATAAATTCGATCCACCTTGTTGTCCCCGTCCACGTCTATTAATCCGTCCAAATTTTTCAAAATTAATCTAAAAATCGTGCTGTCATCGGACTCGAAAATCGCTATTCCCTCTTCCGACTCGTAAACATACCGGCCCGAGCCGTCCACGGCAGCGCCATCGGTGTCCTCCGATTTGATCCTGGAAGCCGTTTCTCTTGGATCGGCCGGAGGGATGCCGAAATCAAAAATCGAAATATCATCCGGTCCGATGATGTTTCGAATTCTCTCCTTCCCCCTGCGTCCTTCGTACTCGACGCGCGTGATCTCGCTTTCATCCTCCGGATCGTATTGGTTCACATAATCAATGCGGCGCCTCGCGGGGCTTCCCTCGTAGATATATTTTTGAACATTGATGATGTCGCCGTCCAAATTATATTCTTCGGCCGACTCAATGCGCTCGGCTCCCTTAGCCCCGACATATTTGGTTTTATTAATTAAATCGCCCTGCCCTCTCGTCGCCTTATCGGCTTCATCCAACCCATCTACAAAATATTGGTCCACCGACTGCAAAATTCGTCTAAATTGCCCATAAACGTAATCCTGGCGCCGGGTCGCTTCGCCGTTCTCAAAATCGCTTAAAATCGTGCTGATCGTCTCCTTGCCTTTTGTATTCCCCACATAGTCTGCGACCTGATCCACCGTGCCGGCTCCCTTGGTGAGCCGTTGGTCAATCGCAAGGGATCTCACATCATAGGTCGTGGTCTCATCTAAAACCTCTCCTCGATAAGTGAAATCCGTTCTTTTTCCAAAAACTCTTTTTCCATCCTTGTCGTTGTAATAATCCGAAAGACTATAAACGATGTGTTCCTTTTTCTTTTCCCCTTCATATACGCTCTTGCTCAACAATCGGTCTTCGCTTCTGAGCAATGAAAATAACTCCTCTTCCGACAAACCCGCCAGGTATTGTGAACTTAAGCTTTCCAAAACGGCATCCGCCGAACTTGTCAATGCGCCGTTGCTCTCCAATATTTCAAGAATTCTCTGGAGCCCTAAACGACTGAACATTTCGTCATTGGTAACGGACGACAGGAGATCCTGTATGGAAAGACTAAGCAATGACTGACTCTCCAACAACTCTAAGATCTGGTTGGCCGAGAGAACACTCAAGAACCCTTCCTTATCCGCATTGAAGGCATTTTCTAGATCCTGTTTGG
>CAYJXB010000020.1:3949-19429 GCA_964374005.1 uncultured Planctomycetia bacterium | reverse complement strand
CCGATAAAGAGCCCTGAGTGGTCAGACCCTTGGAGATCAAAAGATCCAGGAGAGCGCTTGCCGAGAGAGTTTCAAAAAAGGCCGCTAGGCTCAGTTGATCCATGACGCTATCCAACGGACTGGTCAATAACCCTTGGGAAGACAAAAGACTTAAGAGGTGGTTTCCTGACAAGACACTCAAGAACCCTTCCTTATCCGCATTGAAGGCATTTTCTAGATCCTGTTTGGCGGCCGCGGCGGATTTAGTGAGATCCCCTGCGGAGGCCAATAAGGCCAAAATCTCATCGTTGGATTTACCCGCAAGGTCTATCCCTTGAGAGGTGAGGAGTGCTTTGAGAGACGCCAGGTCTGAGGCGCCCTGGATCAGGCCTTCTTCCAAGAGGCTTTTTAAGAGTTCGTCCTGGCTTAATGCATCAAAGACATCCGCAAACGACAACTCTCCCAAGAGGGCCGATAAAGAGCCCTGAGTGGTCAGACCCTTGGAGATCAAAAGATCCAGGAGAGCTTCCACCGAGAGGGCGTTGATCGAAACTGACGCTTCCAAAACCGCTAATGCAGAGTCGGCGGAACCAATGAGCAAATCCACGGAATCCGACGCCAGAAAACTAATCATCTCTAACGCCGTGAATGCGGACAACAAATCTTCTAATTTCAATTCGTTTTTGATGTCGGCGGCTGATTTCGTCAAAAGGTTCCCCGCCACTCCGCCGGACAATGCCGCCAAAATCTCATCGTTGGACGCATTGTCAAGATCAATGCCGGCGGCTCCTAACAAGGCTTTTAACGCCTCCTTTGTCGCTTCGACATTAACGGAATCGTTGGTATTCTTGACTAATGCGGAATCATTCACATAACCCTGTTCGATCAAAAATATTAAAAATTCGTCCGTCGTCAGCTTGTCAAATACCTCCTGAAAATTGATCAGTGAAATGGTCTTGTCGGCATCCTCCGCCAAGTACCCTTGGGAAAACAGAAGGTCCAACAGTTCTTTTCCGGACAACTCATCCAACAAGCCCGCACTCGACAGCTCGTTTAAGATCGAATCCACGCTGCCGCTTAGCATCCCTTTTTCGGCCAAAAGCGCCAAAAGCGCGTTAGGCGAAAGACTTTTGAGCTTTTCCTCCACCAATACTTTCTTCAGATCTTGATCCTTGAAATTAAAATAATTGTCCTGAACGAACTGCTTAATGTCCTCAATATCATACGTGTTTACCTCTTTGAGCTTCTCTCCGTCATATTCGAAATAGGTTAGCGAATTGGGTTCGTTTTCGTCGTCATAATCGCCTAAAGTATAAGAAATTCTTTCCTTGCCTTTCTCTCCCGTGAAAACCGAAATGGAAATCAGCTGGTTGTCTCCGAGACTATTCCGTGCGGCAGAATTCTCAAGACTGGACGCATCAATACCCTCGATATTAAAGCTCTTAATCTCGCGAAGCGCGTCCCCAGCATAGTTGTAGATCGCTATTTCCGTCGGCTTGTTGGTCCCGTCCTCAAATCCGGATAAAACATAGGCGACTCGGCGCTTGTCCCCTTCCCCCTCGAAATAGGACTCGCTGATCTTCATGTCGTCCGTGAGGCCCGATTTCTTGAAATCCTGAAAGCCGCCCTTGAATTTCTCCCCATCTTTGCCTTCGATCTCCTGGGCGCCTGAAATGTACTGGGAAATATTTACGCCGCTTACGTCATACTGGGTGATTTTTACGAGCTTGTCTCCGTCATACTCGTAGATACTGAGCGTGGTGGGATTGCCGTTCTCGTCTGGGTCGCCCAGTGTGTACTGCAAGTTATCACCGTCTCCACCTGTACCGCCCCGCCGCCGATCGTCTTCCAAGAACGGCTTCTTTTTTCTCATGCGCTGGGTAAAGTCATCCTCAAGCGATTTTGAAAGATTGGCTTGGTCTTCTTTTTGCTGGATAAAGTCTTCGTGTTTTTGCTGTTGTTCGAGCAGGTATCTGGGAAGGAATTTACTTTCTTTTTCTCGCTCGCGCTTTAGCTGAAAACCACTGGGATCTGCGGCGCTGGCTACCTCGGTAAACAAAAATGAACTGATGACAAGAACTGAAACCCCTTTGACCCATAGGGGCCAACGGCTTTTGAATGGCTTTTCTTCCGAACTATCTATTTCACCATTAGTCATGTATTTTTAAATCTCCAGCAAATCGCTTTATAAAATACTAATAAAGAGGACATAATATATTCTTTGAATATTAATCTATAAATCATCATTCATCGTTGGTCGTTGTTGGATTCATCAATCAGGTTATTAAATACTTTTATAGTGACTTAACTAATTGGTAACAAAGATCTAGCCTTCTACTATCACCACCTAAAATTATGGCATTTTATCTATGATTTATCAAATTGTAAAACTAGATATTTGTCTATTAACTGCTAATTTTTATTAATGAAATTGGGTAATATGCTAGATATTATCAACGCTAACATAGGCTTTGTTATAACTATTCTTCAGAAAAAATAAGATATCCTGAGATAGTATATAAAAAGCCGGGGTGACCATCAGGGTAAGGATCGTGGAGCTGACCACTCCGCCGATAACGGTTAGGGCTAGAGGCGACCAGAGATTAGCGCCTTCGGTCTTATCGATCGCCATAGGAATAAGACCAAGCACAGTCGTAGACATTGTCATCAAAATGGGTCTTAGCCGGTCTCGATTGGCCAAAACAGCGGCGCGAATCGTCGAACACTTTTTTTGATTCACATAGTAGTTGATCCTATCCACCAACATAATGGAATGATTGACGACGATGCCTCCCAACATCATCATGCCAAGTAACGCTCCCACCCCGACGGACTTAGGCCCGAAATAAAGGGCCGTGACCGCTCCTACAAGAGCCAGTGGCACCGCCACCATGATCAGGACCGGTTGGTAAAAGGACTCGAATAAAGACGCCAGGACCAGATAGACAAGGATCAAAACCAAAAGAATCATGATCCGCATCTGCTTGTTGGTACGGACCAGCGTCGGGTAATCTCCTCCCACGCGGTAAAAATAGTCCTCAGGAAACGGGACGCTCCTTAAACTCTTCTCCGCCATCGCCACGACCTTGCTTAAAGGAATCTTCCCGATATTGGCGCTCACCTGGATCATGCGGTTTTTGTCTTTGCGCCAAATCTCGGAGGGCCCTAGTCCGAACTTAAAATCGGATAATTGATCCAGTAAAAAAGAATCTCCGTTTCTCGAAGTCATGATAAGGTGGTGCAGGTCTTTGAAAGTTTTACGGTATTTTTCGTCCAGGCGCGTGATCGTCTCCACCTCGGTACCCTCCGTATGATAAACCGTCGCCCGAAAACCCCTCATTTGTCCATGGATCTGGTTCGCGGTGTCGCCGACGGTCAAATCATATAATCCCGCCCGCTTCTTATTGATCAGCACCTGCATTTCCGGCCGGCCCTCACGCATACGAATCTTCGTATCCGTAAGCCCTTTAATACCTTCCATGCGATTGGCGATCGCAATCGCCAGCTCCCGAAGCTTGTCATAATTGTAACCGAAGATCTCGAGAATCACTTCCTTAGTTCCGACCTGTTCCTCCTCCTGGAAATAGATAAAGGCCGGATGCATCTTGTTGGTTTCCTGTCGTAGCATCTCAATGACATCCTGGGCTGATCTTTTTCGATCCGCGGCGCCGACGAGCTCCACATACACTTTGGAGGACCATGGTTCAATGCGTGAAGTCACGAGCTTTACCTCCGGCACTTTCTTGACCAGATTTTCCACTCGTTTGACCATTTTGTCAGACACATCCAATTTGGCCCCAGTCGGCAGCTCAATAAAAATCGTAAACTTGTTTTGTTCCGTGCTCCCGAGATACTCAAGGCCCAACCTAGAAATAAAAAAGAGCGCCAGTAAGAACATCCCGATACATATCAGCAGCACGCGCCGGCGGTGGCGAATGGATTGAAAAAGAAAGCGTCTTTCCACCAAAGAAAATTTTTTAACCCACGAATCCCCTTCGTCGGACTGGGCGCTTTTCGCAAACGCGCTAAACCCGGGCCTCGAACACATCATCGGCACCAGTGTCACCGCGCAAGCCATTGAAACCAAAAGAGAAACAACAATCGTAGACGCCATTCCGGAATAGAGTTTTTGAAGTTCCTGGCCCATAAATACCAAGGGCAAAAATACGATCACGGTGGCGAGCGTCGAAGCGATAATCGTCAAAAACATCTCATTGCTTCCTAAGATCGAGGACTCGACAATGGCCCCGCCCGCCTCCCTTTTCTTAAGAATGTTTTCAAACACAACGATGGAGTTATCCACGAGCATCCCGACCCCCAAAGCCAAACCAAAAAGCGTCATCACATTGATGCTGAGCCCCGTGTTTTTCATAAAAATAAAGGTGCCGATAACCGAGACGGGAATAGGCAGCGTCACGATGATAATGGACCTGAAGCTTTTCCGGACGATCAATGAGAGGACAAGCGCGGCGAATAAAACATACAAAAGAAACCCTTTTGTAAATAAGGTAACTACAATCAGCGAAAATACTACGATCAGAGGCTTCCAATTAAGCCGGAATAGGAATAAAAAGAAAATGAGGATGATCAGGACCACTCCTTGCATCAAAGACTCCTGAAGATTGTTGATGGCCTTTTTAATAAATTCGGCCTGATTGGAGGTCACGACCAAATGAATGTCTTTCGGCATTTTGGCTTGGATCTGGTCCACGGCGACCAAAAGATCCTTCGCTACCTTGATCGTATTTTTGGTGCTTTCCTTCTGGACATACGTCGTCACAACGGGACGAATGTCCAAGCGGGAATACTCGTTGGGTTCCAAGAACGAATCCTTTACGGTCGCCACATCTTTAACACGAATAACGGAGCCCGTAGGCGTGCGGCGAAGCGCCATGTTCTTAATTTGATCCAGTGTCTCAAATTCTCCAATCACTCTGACCAAAAAACGGTCGGTGGTCCGTTCTACTTCTCCCGAGAGAAGGTTTAAATTATTGGCCCCCAAAATTCCCGTGACTTCATCGATGGGAATGCCGTAAGCGGCAAGACGCGCCTGATCCACTTCGGCCAAAATCTTTCTTTCCCTTCCTCCAGCCACTTCCACATTCGCGACGCCGGAAACCCTTTTCAGGTTTTCCTTCATCTGTTGATCCACGATTTTTCGAATCTCTTCGGTCGTGCGGGTTTCGCTCGTGGCGGCGACGATAAAGACCGGCACGTCCCCTTGCTGAAACTGAGCAATCACGGGCTTCTCGATCTCCCTGGGAAGTTTATTTTTAATCTTTGCGAATTTCTCACGGACCTCCAGCGCGGCGAAATCCATATCCGTCCCCGGCAAGAAGCTTAATACCACCGTAGATTCCCCTTCTTTGGAAATCGACAAAAGCTGCTCCAGATTGCTGACCGTTGCGACCGCCTCTTCGATCGGTTTGGTGACGAGGGTTTCGACTTCCGTCGGCGGGATGCCCCCACGGACTTGGATGATAATGCTGATCTGACCGAACGAGGTGTTGGGATAGAGCTCCACGGGAAGTTTGGACAAAGAAACGAGGCCAAACAAAAGAACGATCAGCATGATCATGAAGATCGTGACTGGTTTTTTGATGGAAAGTTCAGGTAGGTTCATCCCACCACCTCTTTTTCAATCTCGGAGATTGTTAAATTCGCCTTCGGCGAATTTTTCCGCCACGGATTCAGAATCAATTGGCGGAAAAAAAGAGGTGGTGGGATCATTTCAAGTCTTTCGGGCGTCTGAAACGTGAGGCGATCTCTTCGGTTCCGATATAAAGCGTCGGTGTCACCACAAGCGTTAAGAAAGTCGCAATTAGAATTCCCCCCATCACGGTCACCGCCATTGGGGCCTGAAGTTCCGCTCCTTCACCGATGCCGAGCGCGAGCGGGACCAAGCCGATCGCCGAGGAAAACGCGGTCATTAAAATCGGTCTGAGCCTTGTTTTGCCAGCCAAAACGACGGATTCCCGCAGAGGCATTCCCTTGGCCCTCAGCTGATTGATAAAATCAATCAGGATAATACCGTTATTGACCACAATGCCACCCAATAGAATGATACCCAAGATCACCACGACGCTGACCGGCGTCTTGGAAACCCAAAGCGCGAACGCCACACCGATCAGCGACAGTGGAAGGCAAAACATGATGAGGAAAGGCTGCCAGAGAGATTCGAACTGCGCGGCCATGATCATGTAGACGAGGATGACCGCCAAAATAAACGCGAATTGCAGGCTGGCGAACGATTCCTGAATTTCCTCGCTTTCGCCCGCGAGCCTGACGGAATAACGATCGGGGACCTTGACGTTACCAAGCGCCTTTTGGACTTCCTCAACCACTTCCTTCAAACCTCTGCCATAAAACTTGGCGTAAACTTGCACCGTGCGTTCTTGCGAAACCCTTTTTATCTCGCTGGGGCCTTTTCCCCTTTCAAACTTCACAAAATCCGCCAGCGGTATATTCACATCCAGCGGCGAGTGGATCATCAAAAGCCCCAGCTTTTGAAACTGATCCCTGTCTTTTTCTTTTAACTGCACCCGGATGTCAATCTCGCGGCCTTCCTCTTTAAACTTGCTGGCCGTGATGCCTTTGATCGCAATGTTGGCGGCCTGGGCGATGCTGACGACGGATAAACGGTAAAAACTGGCCCGATCCTTGTTGATGATTGCCTTGGTTTCCGGAAACGGGTCCGCGATGCTGTTGTCGACCCCATACACCCCTGGAATAGCGGTTATTTTCTGCTGGGTGATGAGCGCCAAACGCTTTAGTTCTTCGAGTTTTGGACCCTTAATTTCAACAATGATGGGAGCGTCGTTGTCTCCGCCCATTTTGAAGGCGCTGTCGTACAAGACATAGCTCAAACGCGCCGGACGAATCAGTTCCTTGCCTTCGGACAATTCAAAATATTCCCTGATTTGCTGGACGATTTCATCGGTGGAGCGTATCCTTTTTTTCTCCAAATTGACGATCACCTGGGCTTCATTGGATCCCAAACGCTCCAAAATTTCCTTGGACGACTCGCCTTTGCTCGAACCGACAACGACCGAAACGTTTGCGACCCCGTCAATTTTGGAAACATACCGTTCGATTTTTTTTGATATTTCATCGCTGAATTCCACGCGCGTGCCCACCGGCAGGTCCACTTTCACCATGAATTGCCCCTGATCCACCTTCGGCAGCAATACCCGGTCCATCGAAAGAAGCGCCAGAAGGCTGACCACAAATAAGACCAAGATGGCCGTTAGGTAAAACCATTTGCCCTCAATGAACGCGGGCAAAATTTTTGCGTAAAGCCTCTCGATCGCGTGAATCGGCCGCGAAAAGATTTCAAGGATTTTTTGAGCCGAGCGTAAATTTCCCTGCTCGTGAATATCCCTCTGGGTCAAAGAAGATTGTTCACCCGCTTTGGCGATTAGCATCGGCAGCAGCGTAAAAGCGATAACCGCGGAGATGATCTGCGTGACGACCACGACCCAGGCCAGTTCTTTGAAAATTTGCCCGGCGATGCCTGTCACAAACACGATCGGCAAGAAAACCGAGACCGTCGTGAGCGTGGACGCGACCATCGGCGCCATGACTTCCTCAGAGCCACCCGTCGCCGCGCGCTTCATGCCTTCTGCAGGATTTTCCCTGAATTTCCGGTAGACGTTCTCAATGACGACGACCGCATTGTCCAATAACATTCCTACACCCAGCGCCACACCGCCTAGAGAAATGACGTTGAGAGAAATGTGCATGAAATACATCAGTGTATAAGTCGCAAGCACTGTGATGGGTGTGATCGTGACGACGAGCGCCGAGCTTTTAAAATCTCTTAAAAAAATCAAAAGCACCAAAAAAGCCAAAAATCCGCCTTGAATGGCCGCGTCCTTCACGCCATTCAGCGCGTCGTTGATGAATTTGGACTGGTCATAAACAACATCAATATGAATATCTTTGGGGAGCTGTTCCTTCAGCTCCTTCAGCTTTTTTTTGATAGCGCTCGTGATCTGGATCGTATTGGCTTGTGCCTGTTTTTGGATCGAGATCGTGACGTTTTCGAGCGAGTTAAACCGGGAAAAGCTCGTGCGTTCTTTGATCGTGCGCTTGATATCCGCCACGTCTTTTAAAAGAATCAGCCGGTTGGAGGGATTGTTTTCCTGCCCATCGCTGCCAGGTCCTGATCCTTGGGAAGCGTCTACATTTTCGCTGCGAATGGGGACCTGCCCCACTTCGTCGACATGCTTAAACTCACCGAGCGTGCGCACCAGATACTCATAAAAACTTTCTTTGATCGTGCCTCCGGGAAAATTCAGGTTGGCGGATGAGATCGCATCCGACACGTCGACGATCGAAAGGCCGGCCGCCTTAAGTCTCGCCTGGTCGACATCCACCAAGATCTGCTCCTCGGCGCCTCCGGAGATGCTGGCGGAAGCCACGCCGTGAATTTTCTCAATTTCATCCTTGAACCATTTTCTGGCCAGTTCTCTCAATTGCACCGGATCGCGCTCGGAACTTGAAACGCTGACCGACATGACCGGCAGCTCGAACGGATTGAACTTAATGACCACCGGCTCCGACGCGTCACGAGGCAATCGTTCTTTGATCAGATCGAGTTTCTCGCGGATGGCCAACGATGCGAAATCCATATTTTGATTCCACCCAAATTCGGCCACCACGAGCGACAACCCTTCTTTGGAAGTCGAGCTGACCTTTCTCAAGCCTGAAATCCCCCCGACCGCCTCTTCGATTGGTTTGGTGATCAGCGTTTCTATTTCCTCGGGAGCGGCGTTTTCATAGGGGGTGACGATGGAAAGCTGCGGATAGGAAATGGGGGGGAAAAGCTCTTGGGATAATAAATTTAAAGAGATGACTCCAAAAAGAAATACCCCGATATAAGTCATCAGGGTTGTGATCGGACGACGAATGGACAGTTCTGGGAGACTCAAAAAATTCCCTCTTGAGTTTCGGTGATCTCGACTTTGGCTTTGTCTTGAAGATCCTGTTCGACATCCACAATCACAAGATCGCCTTCCTCAAGCCCTTCTTTCACCTCGATCGCATCGGGCGTCGCGTAGGCCACCTCGATGGTGCGGATCTCCACGGTTCCATAAGCCTCCTTGGGCTCCTCGACCGGCTCCGGCGGCCCCTTGCCACCCTTTCTCTTCTGAGCTTTTTGCTGTAATGGACCCTGCAGTCGATCCGGTGCCTCGACGGGCTTGGGCTCCTCCAGATGCACGACATAGACAAAATACTGATCTTCCTTTTTCTTGAAGCTCGAGCTTGGGATCACAAGGGCCTGCTCTTTTTCATAAACCAATACGTTCACGCGGGCAAACATGCCGGGTTTCATCTTTTCATCCGCGTTGGCAATCTTAGACTTGACCTCCAGCGTCCTTGAGCGTCCTTCTACAATCGGAGAAACAGACTCGACCTGCCCCTTGAACACCTGATCGGGAAACGAGTCCACCACCACCTCAACATTTTGGCCTTCTTTGACTTTCGCGACGTCTTTTTCAATCACGCCGAAATCAACATACACGTCTTTCAGGTCCACAAACGCCGCCACCTTATCCTGAGGATTGACGACCGATCCCTTGTCCACCTGCAACGCGCCGATATATCCGTCGCTGATCGCAACGAGGTTTGTCTTATCCAACTCCGCCTTGGCGGACTGATATTCCAACTGGTTTTGTTTTAATTTCGTTTCAATGATGGACCCAAGTTCAAACAGCTTCGTTTGTTTCTCAAGCTCGACCTTCGCATACTCCAGTTTCAACAAGGCTTCCCTCTGGTCAAGACTCGCGATAATATCCCCTTGGGTAATCTTTTCCCCTTCTTTGAAGTTGATATACTCAATCGTCCCTGCCAAGGGAAACTTCAAATCAAATTCACGGAACCCCTTAATCGTCCCCAGCGACGGAAGCGTGTCGCGGAAACTGACCATGGCCACTTTGTACACCTTGACCGGCGGCGCCGGTTGAGGAGGCACTTCCTTCGCCTCTTGTTTTGTTTTCTTATAGACCGGGAATCCCTGTACGCAGCTGATGTGGTCTTTCACAAAGGAAAAAAGGAATACGCCAGCAAAGATCGCCGCAAGCGCCTGAAATAAGACCTTCTTTGTCAGAAATTTAAGATTGAGATTCGGTTTCAAAGTAATTGGGATCTCCGATGGATACGCTTAAGCCCGAAACGGCGATATGATAATCCACCACTGCCTGGATAAACGCAAATTTGTCTTGCGCTTGTGCGATCAACCCTTCCAAATAATTGGACACGCCTGTTTCCTGCATGCTCAGCATGTATTCAAGGATTGAATTTTGCTTTTCCTGATAGCGGACTTTCGCGATGGACGAATCAATCTGAATCAACGATTTTTGCAAGTTATAGAAATCGTCCCGGATTTTTAATGTCAAGTCGTTCTTCGCCTTTTCGAAATCGCTGCGGCTTTGAAGCAACGCGGCTTGCGCGCTTTTTTCGTCGGTGATATCCGAAAATTTGTCCATGAGGTTGAATGTCATCTTGTGCGTCCAGTCATCCGACCCTGTCAACGCCAGGACCGTAGGCCCGTACTTGTGCTTGATCTGGTCGTATTCCACCGAGTTTGGCCCCAGCGGCATGCTGGCATGGACCCCTAGAAACCACTCCTTTTCCAAATCGTTGTTTCCTGTACCTAGATCGGCTGGCCGCACAAAAACTCGTGTGTCATGAAACGCTTCTCCTTGCATCCCATAGGACCCCCTCAAATCCACCCGTGGAAGCTTCTTGGCTTGAAAAATCTGCACCCCGTATTGGGCTGAAATATACGCGTATTCTTTTATTTTAAGCTCGGCGTTGTTTTGCAGGGAAAGGTCCAGCACCTCTTGGAATTTCGGGTGGATCGGAACGAAACTGAGTTTCAGATTGACCGGCAGGGGCTCATTCGAATCCAAACTCAGCGTCTGATGCAAAACTAAATCAGCCGATTGATAATCATTTTTTGCCGATTCCACCTGAAAATAGGCCTGATGATACTGAGATTCCACGTTTAAAAAGTCCACTTCCGAAATCAGTTTTTGATTGTGCTCCCCCTTGACTCTTTTGTAAATGGCGGTGACTTTGTCGTTCAGTTCAGTTTGATATTGGACGTTGTATTCCACCTTTACCAAACCATAATAGGCCGTCCTCACCTGGTGAACATACTCGCTTCTGGCCTTCGAATATTCCGATTTGGCCGACTTCACGTTCTCCTCGGCCTGTTTAACCGTGAGCACAAGCTCCCCCCCGTAAAACAAGGGTTGGTTCAAATTGACCTTTCTGGCTTCTCCCTTGTAGAAACGCTGCCCAGCCACAGTATCCGTCGTGGAGCCGGCTGTGTCCAAGACTTGTCCCGCGACATGGCCACCGTTCGTCTGCCACACTCCCTGAACCGTGGGAAAAAGCGCGCGCTTGGCCTCGGTTAATTTTGCGTCGGCCACCTCTATTTTTTTCTTGAGCGCCTGCAACTGAACGTTATTGGCCACGCCTATTTCGACGGCTTCTTTTAACATCACCTTGCGGTCGGAAACAGCAACCTTATAAAGCGCCTCTCCGTCCGAGATCGTTGCTTCCTTGTGACCAAATCCTTGAAAAAAAGGAATGATCTTTTTGATTTCCTTTTTTGACGTTGTGTCAACGGGAGCTTTTGGTTTTTCTTTCTTGAACGAATTCTTGAGGTGGGTGACCCGTGATGATTTTTTGGCCGGGGCTTCTTTCGGAAGTTCTTTGACGAATTTGTTTTGCAGATTTGCCTGGCCTTTTGAATCATCCTTTTCGGCCAGTTCCTGCATCAACTTTTGAGCTTCTTCCTGGAGAGTCAAAGCCTGCTGACTGTCCATGAAGGCCTGGACCGCGTCCATCTTAGTGGAGATGGCCTCGTGTTTTTGCTTCGCGTAGATTATTTCCTGCTGGAAATTACTGATGCTGTCGTCCGCATATAAAAATGTTTTAGAAGTGACGGAGTCCTGCAGCCATAAGAGGAGAGCCAAAAGAAATGGCAGCCGAGCGGCTAAAAGGATATATTTTTTCATTATAAATATATTTAAGCCATTCTATTAAAAGATGTTACGAAAGTCAATCCTTCGATGGCGCTTGGTTCGACTTAGCTCACCATACTTCGAACCATGCTGAGCGTGTCGAAGTACAGGATTGATGCTGAGCGAAGTCGAAGCATCAAGGAACGGATCGTGCGCTCTTGCGCAAAGACTCTAAATAGATTTTAAAGTTCTTTTCAACTCCTTGATCCGTGGGGTTGTAATACGCCGTGGCCCCCTTGTAACTGGCGTCTTTCAAATAGGAAGGGACTTCCAATGTCTTGTTTTCGGCCACGTCTTTCATCGCGCTCTCAATGCCCAGATACGCGGCATTTGATTTGGGGGCACAGGCAATATACGTCGTGGCCTGCGCGAGCGGAATTCTCGCCTCCGGCATCCCGATAAACTCGGAGATCTGAAGCGCGGCATTCGCGAGGATCATTGCCTGCGGATCGGCGTTACCCACATCCTCTGAAGCGCAGATCACGATGCGCCTTGCGATAAACCGTGAGTCTTCCCCGGCATAAAGCATTTTCGCCAAATAATAAAGCGCCGCGTCGGGGTCGGATCCCCGCATGGACTTAATAAACGCCGAGATCGTGTCATAATGTGCGTCTTCGTCCGCGTCATACACGACCGCCTTCTTCTGAATGGATTCTTCGGCGATTTTTCTCGTGAAATGTATTTTCGCGCCTTCTTTTTTGGTGGCCCCACCACTCGTTTCGTCCTCCAAAGGAGGACTGATTGCTTCGCAATCGCTGGAAACGAGTGGTGGGGTGGTCAAGACACCCAGTTCCAGTGCATTTAAGGCGCGCCGGGCGTCGCCATCCGATATTTTGGATAAAAAATCCAAGGCGTCTTGATCCGCGGCAACCTCATAGTTCCCCAACCCATTTTTCTTATCTTCCAACGCGCGATTTAAAATGAGCCTGATCTCTTTTTCGGATAAAGGTTTCAATTCAAATACGAGCGAGCGTGACAAAAGCGCCGGCACGATGGAGAAAAAGGGGTTATGGGTCGTGGTGCCGATCAAGATCGGGTTTCCCTTTTCCACATCCGGCATGAGGACATCCTGCTGGGCCTTGTTAAAACGATGGATCTCATCGATAAAGAGGATCGTTTTTTGCTGCTTCAGTTCAAAACGTTTTTTGGCCTGGTCGATCGCCTTCCGGATTTCGGAGACATTACTGATGACCGCGTTTAGGGGTTCAAAATGAGATTTGGTTTCATTGGAAATGACGGCCCCGAGCGTCGTCTTGCCGGTGCCGGGAGGACCGTAGAGAACGAGCGAAGAAATCCGATCGGATTCGATCGCGCGCGTAAGAAGTTTGCCCGGACCTAGGAGATGTTCCTGCCCGACAAATTCTTTAAGAGCCGTCGGCCGGATCCGGACCGCCAGCGGCTCGGATTTTTCGAGATTGGTTTTTGACCGCGTTTCGAAAAGATCCATAGTGGGGTCCCCGCCGGTGCCGTGCTGCCGCGCCTATTTTTGAATCCCCTAGGATAGGGTGGGAACCGGTCAAATACCTTTAGGCAAATCCCGTCAACTCAAGGGACAGCACACCAGTACCTAAATCCAGCGCCCGTTCAGCATTAGTGTTGGATCCAAATGTCCAGCGCTCATGATCCACGCGCACCGCAGGGATTAGTAGCATTATAACACGAACCTGCTAAGTTACGTGTAAATTAGTGTCTAAACTTCTTATTGATCGTTGAGATTTTGGGTCAATGATTGAAGGCCGGCGTCAAAGCTCGCTTTCAGTTTTTGCGCCTCATTCAAGCTTGCCTGGAGACTGGCTTTGAGATTATCATTGAGCCGCGCTTGGGCGTCGCCTGCGTCGCGAAGGTCTTGATTCTCTTTTGCCAACTGATTGATCCTTAAAGCGGCGTTTTCCGATTCTTTTCTTTGGGATTCAAAACGATTCTTATAGTCGGCGAGCGTCTGCTTGACCGTTCCGTTGTCCGCTCTCGCCTTGACGAGCTCCGTTTGAAGCATGGTCGCCTGCGATCTTAAATCCTGGGCTTGTTCCCTCAACAGGCTGTTTTCTTTCGTCAATCTTTCCTGCTCGGCTTTGTAGGCTTCCTGCTGATTCTGAAGAGAACGTATCGTTTCCTTCTGAGATCTGAAAGACTCGATTTGAGCACGAAGATCCACCGCTTCCTTTTCGGCGATTTTCAGTCTTTCATTATCATATCGGAGCCGGTCGATCTGGTAATTTAAATCTTTTATTTGGTCGGTCGTATCGGAAGGAGTGTTTTGCAGCCGAGCGGCCAGCTCTTCGGCCTGTTTGAGCCTGTCGCCTTGCGCCTGATAATTCTGCTGCAGTTGTTGGAAAGCCGCTTGATTTGGCAAGGATTGAATCTCAACCCCTCCTTTTCTCAAGACGCGGCCCTGATCCCCCGCTTGCGTCGTCTGACTTTTAAGCGTCTGGATCTGCCGATACGCTTCGTCTCTATCCTTGGTCAGACTTCTGACGTGGTCTTTCCAAATCTGAAGCATCTCTTTATTTTTGTTTAATTCTTCCGAAAGCGCCTGATAACGGCTTTCCGATGACGCGTCACTTTCGGCCCTGGCGCTGCGATAAAACCCGAATAATAAAACCAGTGAAAAAACGCTCAAAACAACCCAACCTGTTCTTTTCATCGCAAAGACCTCCTCTCTAGTGTCTTTCTTTCAACTTTAAAACCAAAGATTCCAAATACGCTTCAAAATTGGACTTTAGATTCTGTACATCGGATAAATTAAGCTTTAAATTCTGCTGCATCGCGCTCACCGTATTCGAGGCGTCTGATTTCTCTTTTCGTTGAGAAAAGTTAGCCACGAGCGATTCAAGTGAAGTTAGAAAATCCGATTTAAAATTTTGCACATCGGACAGGTCCGCGTCCAGACGTTCTTTCAAAACGCTGATGCTTGCCACGTACCAGTTCTTCTGCTTTTCATACTCTTGATTGACGGTTTTTAATGCGCCTAGATTTGTCTCTTGCACTTTCATCTGTTCTGCCTGTAGTTTATAACGATTCGCGAGATTAGTATACTCCTTTTGCGTCGCTTCTTTCTCCATTCGCGATTTTAAGATCTCGGCTTTCAGGATCGTGGTCTTATTGGCTTCCGTTTGAAGCTTCAGTGCATAGATTTTCAGCTTTTGAATATTAGATTCGAGCGCCTGAATCTTCTGAGTGGCGACTTGAGCCCCTTGGTTGCTCTTTTCTAACGCCTTCTGCAACGCCTCATGGAATTTCTCCACCTGAGCGAGAGCCTCTTCCTTATTTTTGATTAGCACATTCCGGTCATTCTTAACTTCCGCCAATTCTTGTACCATCAGCAAATTCTTCGATTTCAAACTCTGCAGTTCCGCCTCTAGACTCGAGAGTCTTGCCAGAGCTTCGGACTTTTCCTTCTGAAGTGAGTCGTTCTGACTTTGGGATTGTTTTAAGGCCTCGGTTAGGCTTAAGGATTTCTCAGATT
>CAYJXB010000020.1:0-3849 GCA_964374005.1 uncultured Planctomycetia bacterium | reverse complement strand
GTTTTAAGGCCTCGGTTAGGCTTAAGGATTTCTCAGATTCTTTCTTGAGGGATTGATCCAGGCTGCCAAGGGATTGACTGAACCGGTCTTGAAGACTTTTGTTCTCGAGCGTAAATTTCTCCACCTGAGCGAGAGCCTCTTCCTTATTTTTGATTAGCACATTCCGGTCATTCTTAACTTCCGCCAATTCTTGTACCATCAGCAAATTCTTCGATTTCAAACTCTGCAGTTCCGCCTCTAGACTCGAGAGTCTTGCCAGAGCCTTGGACCTTAAAGCCTCCAGTTCCGCCTCCAGGCTCTGGAGTCTTGCCAGAGCTTCGGACTTTTCCTTCTGAAGTGAGTCGTTTTGGTCTTTGGACTCTTTTAAGGCGTCACTTAAACTAGTGGATCTCTCGGATTCTTTCTTTAGGGATTGGTCGAGACTGCTCAAGGATTGATTGGCCTGGGTGATCTGGGTTTTCAAGCCTTGAATGGTTTGAGCAGAAGACTCTTGAGACAGGGTCGCCTGAAAGGCTTGCAATTTAAGTCTATCAGATTCCTGCCGAAGCGTTTGCAGTTCAGATTGTAGACTAAAAATTTTCTTTGAAGATAAGGCATTTTCGTCTCGCAACTGTTCCATCTCTTTGCTTAATTTTGCGGAAGGTTTTACGCTTTCAGATTGAAGCCTTTCAATCTGAGCCTTCAACGCCGCTTTTTCCGACAGGACTTTTTGAATCCCCTCCTGGAGCTTCTCGGCGGTTTGATGACTCTCCGTTTGAACTTCTTCCAACTGCGATTTGATCGCCTGGATTTCACCTGGATTTTCTTCTTTTAGGCTGGGCGGCGTGGCGACTTGAGCCAATTTCAACTGCTGGTTCTCTGACTGGAGCGTGTTGATCTTGGCCGTCAACGCTTGAACCTGCCGCTTTTGAAATGAGAGTTCGCTCAAGGCCTCGTCAGACTGAGCAGATGAGTACTCACAAGTAAATAACATCGATAGAATAAATGCTACTTGAACTTTTTTCATAAAAATCTCCGATTGGCCTATTTTTTGAAACGATATTTCAAAACCAAAAATGCCACCGCGGTGAAAAACACAATATTGACGACCCCGTACGTCTTGAACGCCAGATCCGGCGAGCGAAGCGCCTGCGGCGTCATCAAAAGAACGCACACCCACACGCCCACGGCCCATGAAACGCTGAAATCCTCTGCGCTTTTCCTTTTGAGAAGCCGCACAATAAGGGGAATATTAAAAAGAGGCAGCGTCACCCCCGCCACAAGGGCGACGATTTCTATCCAGCGATTCATCTTAACGAAATTCCACCCGGTATTCGCTTTTTAACGCCTGCCCGATCCGGTCCTGCAGCGCGTTGATTTCCTGATCGGTAAAAGTGCCTGTCTCTTTTTGATAAGCCAGAGAAAACGCGAGGCTTCTTTTTCCTTTTGGGATATTTTCGTCGATGTATTGGTCAAAAAGCTCCGTTGCCTGTAAATAAGGGGAGGCGGTCTTTCTCATCAAAGTTTCAAGCGCATTGATGGAAACATTTTCGTCAATGATAAACGCGATATCCCGTCTCACGGACGGAAATTTAGCGATTGGTTTTACGCGGACAGTCCCCACGGGTCGCGCCTCTGCCCACAGAGGATCTAGCGCAATCTCCGTGTAGATCACGTCGTGAGGAATGCCCCACTGCGTGAGAATGGAACGGTGAATCGTTCCGATAGTTCCCAGCTTGCGGCCATGCCATGAAATGCCGCTGGCATTGTCAAAGTGCGATGAAATTCTGTCGGCGTCATATTGGTAATCCGTGATTTTTAAAAAATCAAAAACGCTCTCCAAGACTCCCTTCGAATCGTAATAGCTCGCCTCGCTTTTCCTCCGCCAATTTTTCTCAAAATCTCCATAAAGGCCTATGCCCAACACGGTCTCTTCTTTCCCGTCCACGACACGGTTCCCTATCTCGAAAAACTTAAGCGAAGAGGCCTTCCGGTGGATATTAAATAAAATGGCTCCGAGCATGCCGGGCAAGAGCGCCGGCCTGAAATACTCCTGCTCGGCGCTTACCGCGTTCATGACTTTTTGTATTTTATCAAACTCTTGAAATCCGGAATCCGCGAGCAACTTCTTTGAGAGAAAGCTGTACGTGACGATCTCATGAAACCCCAGGTGCGAAATGAATTTCTTAAGCTCAGAAATCCCCTTCGCTTTTTGATCTTGCGCGTTTATTCCGACATGGCGCGTCACCGGAATCGCGGCCGGCACCCGGTCGAAACCCTCAATTCTCAAAAGCTCCTCGGCAAGATCCACTTCCTGGCTGATATCACGCCTTGAATGGTCAGCCCATACGGAAAGATGCCCTCGGCCGCTTGATTTTACGCGGAAGCCCAATCGCTTAAAAATCTGAACCATGCGGCGCGCCGGAATTTTGACCCCCAGAAGTTTCTCGATCCGCTCTTCGCGAAGAACGATAGGCCCTTCTTTGACTTTTTTCGAGAAATCCTTGTCGATGATCTGTCCTGTTTCCTGGCCCCCCGCCCAATCCAGCAATAGGTCTCTTGCGCGCGCGGAGGCCGCCACTACATTTTCGATATCGACTCCTCTTTCAAACCGGTGGCTTGATTCGCTGAATAATTTATAACGCCGTGAGGCCTGACGCACAAGTGATGGGTCAAAATAGGCGGATTCAAGGAGCACGTTCTTCGTATTCGAAGTGACCTCGGTCCTTTTTCCGCCCATGATGCCCGCGATCGCGATGGGTTTTTTCGCATCTGCGATCACCAGTGTCCTGTTATCAAGCAGATACTCGATGCCATCGATCGCCAAGAACTTCTCGCCATTCCTCGCGCGGCGGACAATGATGACGCCTCCCTCAATTTTGTCATAGTCAAACGCGTGTAGCGGCTGCCCCATTTCAAACAGCACAAAATTCGTCGCATCCACCACGTTGCTGATCGGCCTGGTATTCACCCATTCCAAATATTTTTGAAATTCAACGGGCGCCAGCTTGACGGCGACGCCTTTTAGAAGGCGTGCCGTGTACTTCGGGCAGCCCTTTTTATCCTGTATTTCGATTTTTATTTCACCGTAGCTGCCCGAAGCCTCTTTTTTAAGAAGAGGGAGCTTGATTTTCTTGCCGGTAAGCGCCGAAACTTCTTTGGCAAGCCCTAAAACACTGAGGCAATCCGGACGGTTCGTCGTCACTTCGATCTGAAACACCGCTTCGCCGCCTTTTTTTTCGATGTGTTCCACCTTCGTGCCGGAAAGCGTCAGAAGCTCCGCGAGTTTTTCGGGCGTGATCGAAATGTCGATGTATTTTTTTAACCAGGAAACAGGAAGTTTCATACTTTAGAATTGCTTCAAAAAACGAATGTCATTTTCAAAAAACTGCCGGATGTCCTCAACGCCGTATTTGAGCATCGCGATCCTCTCGACCCCCATGCCAAACGCAAACCCGGTATATTTTCCGGGGTCGATGCCACCCGCCCGAAGCACCTGCGGATGCACCATGCCCGCGCCAAGTATTTCAAGCCAGCCCTGCCTGCCGGCAGGCACGGCCTTTGATTCCCAAAAAATGTCTATTTCCGCACTTGGCTCCGTAAACGGAAAAAAATGCGGACGGAAGCGGAGCTTTGTTTTTTCGCCGAAGAACTGGCGCGCGAAAGATAAAAGCACACCTTTCAAACCCGCGAAGCTCACAGCCTGATCCACCATCAAACCTTCGACCTGGTGAAACATAAAAGAATGCGTCGCGTCCGTCGCGTCCGGACGAAACACTTTTCCCGACGCGATGATCTTAAGCGGGGGTTTTGTCTTCTCCATGACGCGGATCTGCACGGTAGATGTCTGGCTTCGCAAAAGCTTGCCGT
>CAYJXB010000019.1:0-22055 GCA_964374005.1 uncultured Planctomycetia bacterium | reverse complement strand
CCAATGATCCGGATAAATTCATCATTGGTCCTCCCGAAAAAAGTTTTGACTGGTCGGTCGGCGTTAGTTGGAATCTAGGCGAGCTTATATGGAATGACGACCAAACTTCGATCGATACTCGTTCTCGCCTCATGGTCCAACTGAGGGACGATATCTTAAGTGAGGTCACGCATCTTTATTATGAACGGCGACGCCTCCAAGTCGAAATGGCGATGGCGCCGATGCGGGATCTGCCAATCCAGATCGAGAAAGAAATCCGGCTTGAGGAGCTGACCGCGAACATTGACGGCCTGACCGGCGGCTACTTATCCCAACGGCTGCGGGAAATCCAAGAGGCCCGCTAAAAAACCCCTACCCAAACGCTCTGCCAAAATGATATTCTATCGTCATGCAATTCGACCTTTTTGACGACACGAAAAATAAAATCCTGGGCGCCAAGACTTATGAGATTTTTAAAGAAGAGCTCATACAATCCAACTGCGCCAAATGTGACCTTTCGAAATCCCGCACTCACATCGTCGTGGACCGCGGCAATCCAAACGCCAAAGTGTTGATCATCGGAGAAGCGCCCGGAGAAAACGAGGACATCCAGGCCAAAGCATTCGTGGGCCGTGCCGGACAGTTATTGGATGCGATGATGAAGGGCATTGGTTTCATGACGAACGAAGAAAGTTTGATCATCAATGTCGTGAAATGCCGCCCTCCCGAAAACCGAGCCCCGTCACAAAAAGAGGCGGAGGCCTGCCGGCCTTTTTTGAAAAAACAGATCGAGCTTGTGGGCCCGAAAGTAATCCTCCTGCTCGGCGCCAGCGCCTTGAAGCACGTGATTTTGGACAAGGGTGAGTTTTCGATGGGAAAGGAGGCGGGACAGTTTTTCACGCACGCGGATTATCCCGGCATTCAATTGATGGTCTTGTATCACCCGTCATTTATCTTGCGCGATCCGAGAAAGAGGCCGGTGATGGAGGAGCATTTGAAGCGGTTCAAAGTTTATTGGGACGGGAATAAGGCATGACCCCACCACCTCCTTTTAGATTCGAAGAATCTTCAGATTCGCTTACAGCGAATCTTTCTACCGCTAAAAATGAGTTTTTTAAAGCCAGCGGTAGAATAAAGGAGGTGGTGGGGTGAGGCCGAAAAAGGTTTTGATCGTTTATAAAAAAAGTGCCTATCAAATTTATGTGCTGGAACATCGGAATGTTTTCTTTCGGGAAAAAGAAACCCGTGGCGCGTCCTCGTATGTTCACCGGTTCCGGAAATCCCACGAGCGCCATTACGCCATTTTGAAAGAGCTTCAGAATTTTTTGAAGGCAAAGAAGACCCGCTATCGCGCGGTCTACCGTTCGACGAAGATGAACTATTCGCCGTACGATCTCGTGATCGCGCTGGGCGGAGACGGGACTTTTTTGGAGGCAGCGCGGCATGTGAAGAAACAGCCGATTCTCGGCATCAACTCTGATCCGGCGCACAGCGTCGGGAGTTTTTGTGCGGCCAATCCCCGCACGTTCAAGAAAATGTTGAGCCGGTTGTTGGAAGGAAGAGCGCCCGTCGTAAGACTTGAGCGCATCGCGCTTCGCTTGAATGGAAAACCGGTGGGCCCGAGCGCTTTGAACGAGGTCCTTGTCTGCCACAGAAATCCCGCCGCGATGAGCCGTTATCGAATCAAGCTGGGGCGGGTGCAGGAAGAGCATCGGAATTCGGGTCTCTGGGTGGCGACGGCGGCAGGGTCCACGGGAGCCATCCGGTCCGCCGGCGGGATAAAGTTACCGCGGGACTCGGCAAAGCTGCAATACCGGCCGAGAGAGCTTTATCGGGGCCATGGGGCCCGTTATCGTTTGAAGGGAGGGTATTTTTCCAGCCCGGCTTATCTGGAGGTTGCTTCCCTGATGAGAGAAGGGGCCGTTTACATGGACGGGCCCCACGTCAAGATCCCTTTTCGTTTCGGAGATATTGTGAAAATTTCGCGTTCATCATCGCCTCTTTTTGTGGTCCGTGGTGAACAGCCCCGATGAATTTTTTTCATCAAATCGAGAATATTCTAAGAGAATGGGCCCACCGGACCCCGGTGGAGATCTATACGCTTGTCGGGGCCTTCGTCGAAGAAGTCATCGCGCCCATCCCGTCGCCGTTGATCCTCGCGACGGCGGGCTCGATCGCTTTTGAGCAGGGGAAGGGTCACGCGGCCCTCTTGTGGTTATCCGTCATCGGGGCGTTTGGCAAAACCATCGGATCCTGGATCATCTATTTTGTCGCGAGTCGATTGGAATTTGTTTTCATCAAACGTTTTGGAAGGTTTTTTGGGGTCAGCCAAAAGGACGTCGAGCAGGCCGGCAAGTATTTTAAAGGCGGCCCGAGGGACTGGCTGATTCTTTTCACCTTGCGCGCGCTGCCGATTGTCCCGAGCTCGCTTGTTTCGGTGGTTTGCGGCCTCCTCCGGATAGACTTGAGACTTTTTTATGTCGCGACTTTTTTCGGGAACATCGTGAGAAATCTGGTCTATATTTATATGGGGTATCTTGGGGTCGCGACCTATCACTCGCTCTTAGAAGGCCTGGGCACGGCCGAATCCATGGTCCAACTCGTGGCGCTTTTTCTCGTTCTCCTCTTCGTCGGTTGGGTGTACTACCGCCGTAAAAAGGGCGGCCCTTTATTTAAAGTCTGATTCTTAAGCAATTCCGCTTGACTCCCCAGAAAATTAGTGTAATCTAATAGTTAGATAATCAAACTATTAGAAAGGCCCCACATGAGACCTCATTCCAACCTCGACCATTTCAGCCGCCAGCTTGTCCAGATCCTACCGCTCATGTTCAGGGAATTCGCCAAGCGCGAGACCAACCCGCTGACGCGCGGTCAAATCAGTTTTCCCCAAATGGTCGCGTTGGACTACGCGGCCCATCATCCCAGAGTCACGATGACCGACCTTTCTAAAGTATTATCCATTCAGCTGAGCTCGACAACAGTATTGGTGGACCGCTTGATCCGTCAAAAAATGCTGAGACGCGAGCGCGATGACCAAGACAGGCGCCTGGTCTGGGTGATGGTGACGCCGAAAGGCAGGAAGGTGATCTCGCAAATTTTAGAACAGAAACGTCGAAGCATTAAAAACATCTTCAGAATATTGACGGACAGGGAGCGGGACCAATATTTAGGCATGATCTCAAAAGTCTACAGCCACTTAAAAAAAGAGCATGAGTAAAAAAATAATTTTTTCTAGCGTCCTGCTCCTTGCTTCCGGCTTCCTGCTTTTATCCGGTCTTCATGCCGAAGAAAAACCATTGGCACTCTCGGAGGCTTACGCACTCTCCCTTAAAAGAAGCGAAGACATCGCGATGAAAGTCGCGACGCTCGACACCGCACAGGCGCATTTTTATCAGGCCTTGAACACGATCATGCCGAAGGCCAATTATTTGATCACTCGAAAAGAACAAGACGCCTCCGGAAGTGGCAACACAAGCTCCGATGTCGCCAGCACCGGTACGCGCCGGGTGACTCCCGAAAAGAAATTCACGTTCAGCCAGCCGATTTTCAACGGTTTCAAGGAATTCGCGGCGATTCAGGCCTCGGGCGCCGAGAAGGCTCAGCGCGTTTTCGAGATCGAACGCGCCAAGGAACTGTTATTTTTGGACGTCGTGGACGCTTTTTACGGGGTGTTGGAGGCGCGGGAAGACACGGAGATCCTGAATTCCATTCACGGCGCGCTCGAAAACCGCATCAAAGAACTGGCGGAGAGAGGAAAGATCGGCCGCTCAAAAGACAGCGAAATACAGACAGCCGTCGTGGACCTGAAGATGAACGAGGCGGATCTTGAAGAAGCCAAAGGGGCCGAAACCATCGCGCGGCAGCTTCTCGGATTCTACATCGGAAAAGAAATCCAGGGGAGGTTGCTGGACGACAATGATTTCAAAAGGGACGTGTCCGACATGGCCTATTATCTGGCGAAGAGTGGTTATCGCTCGGATCTCAAGGCCTCCGAACAGGCGAAAATACTCGCCGAAAAAAATGTGGTCGCGGCGCAGTCGGGTCTTTTCCCGACCGTCAAGATTGATGGCAATTATTACACGCAGCGGGTCGGGTTCCAATCGGGGATTGATTGGGACGTGCTTTTGACGATTGATATTCCGCTATTGAACGGCACCGAGACTATCGGCGACATCAAAGAAGCGGCGGCCAGCAGGGAAACGGCGAAGCTACAACTCGGGAAATTAAAGAGGCAAACGGAGCTGGACGTCAAAGAAGCGTTTATGATGTTCAAGGTATCCGGTCTTCAGGAGAAAGCGCTTGAGGCAGCGGTGGACGCGTCGAAGAAAAATTACGAGCTGAACATGGAAGATTACCGTCATAATCTTGTGAATAATCTGGATGTACTGGACGCGCTGCAAAAATATCAGGATGTGCGCCGACGCTTGAACCAGGCGCATTATCAGATGTTAAAAAGTTTTTGGCGGCTTAAAGTGGCGGTCGGGGAGACGTTATGACCCTTTCAGATATTTCGATAAAAAATCCGGTTTTCGCGTGGATGCTGATGACCGCGCTCATCGTTTTCGGCGCCATCGCATACAAAGACCTCGGTGTGAGCCAAATGCCGGAGGTGGACTTTCCGGTCCTCAACGTTTCCGTGACCTGGGAAGGCGCGGCACCCGAGGTCATGGAAAGCGACGTCGTCGACGTCATTGAAGACGCGGTCATGAGTTCGGAAGGCCTCCGGGAAGTTACTTCGACGACGCGCCAGGGTTCCACCGATGTGAAGCTCGAATTCGCGCTTGAGCGCGACATTGACGTGGCCTTACAGGAAGTCCAGTCGCGCGTCGCGCAGGCGCAGCGGCGTTTGCCCGAAGACATTGACCCGCCGGTCGTATCCAAGAGCAACCCGAGCGATCAGCCGATCATGTGGCTGGCTCTCTCGGGCGATCGGCCGCTTCGCGACATGATTACGTATGTGCAAGATCATTTAAAAGACCGCTTTCAAACGATCCCGGGCGTCGGCGAGATCATTCTCGGCGGTTATGTTGACCGTAATCTGCGCGTCTGGGTATCGTCGGCGAAGCTGGACCAATACCAGCTGACGATCGGAGACGTGATGGCTGCGATCGAGGCCAATCACGCGGAGATACCGGCCGGCCGCATCGAGGCCGCCGACAAGGAGATGAACGTGCGCGCGATGGGCGAGGCGTTGTCGGTCGAAGAATTCGGTAATATCATGATTTCCCGGCGCGCGGGGCAGCCCGTCTACACGTCGATTTATTTAAAAGATGTGGCTCACATAGAAGACGCGTTGGCCGACCAGCGACGGCTTTCGCGCGTTCTTGGCCAACCGGCGGTCGGGTTGGGGATTCGCAAACAAATCGGCGCCAACGCCGTTCAGGTCGCGCACGGGGTCAAAGACCGTCTGAAAGAGGTGCAAAAAGACCTTCCGGAAGGCATGAAGTTGGGCGTTAATTTCGACAGCACGCAGTTCGTGGAAGACGCGATCCATGAGCTTATTTTCACGCTGATGCTTTCCGCACTCCTGACCGCGGCGGTCTGCTGGTTTTTTCTGGGCTCCTGGAGCTCGACGTTCAACATTCTTTTGGCGATTCCCACGTCCATCATCGGGACATTTCTTATTTTCCGTTTTATGAATTTCACGCTGAACACCTTCACCGTGCTGGCGTTGTCACTGGCCATCGGGATCGTCGTGGACGACGCGATCATGGTGTTGGAAAATATCGTGCGTTACCGCGAACAGGGTTTAAGCCGCGTCGAGGCCGCCAGGGTCGGCGCCCGTCAGATCACGTTCGCGGCCATCGCGGCCACGCTGGCCCTGGTTGCGATCTTTCTGCCGGTGGCGTTCATGAAAGGGATCATCGGCAAGTTTTTTTTCGCGTTCGGGGTCGCAATCTCAGGGGCGGTCCTGATCTCACTTTTGGAGGCGCTCACGCTGACGCCGATGCGCGCATCTCAGTTCCTGAACGTCGGCGAACGAAAGACGCGTTTAGGAAAAGCCATGGAAAACGGTTTCGTCGGGCTCTCCAAGATTTATCGTAGGTCGCTCGAAACGGTATTGCGTCGTCCGGCGCTGATTTTGACATCGGCGCTCATTCTGTTTTCGACGTCGTTGTTTCTTTTTGGGTTGCTGCGCAAAGAATTCGTGCCGGCGCAGGACCAGGGGTATTTTATCGCCCGGCTTCAGACACCGGTCGGTTCGTCGCTGCTGTTGACGAACGATCGCTTCAAGAAGGCCGAGGAATTCGCGCTCAGCGTTCCCGAGGTAAAACGCTACTTCGCCGCGATCGGCGGATTCGGCGGCGGCGAGGTGAATACGGGCGTTCTTTTCATTTCCCTGAAACCGAAGGGCCAGCGCGAGGTCCGGCAGGGGATGTCACATGAGTTGAGTCAGCAGGAGCTCATGGAAATATTCAGGAAGGAGATTTCCAAAATTCCGGATACAAAAGTCTTTATTCAAGACCTGTCCATGCGGGGTTTCACGGCCCAGCGCGGTTTTCCGATCGAATTTTCGGTGCAGGGAAGCGATTGGTCGAAACTCGCCGATTATTCGCAACAGATCATGGACAAAATGAGGGCCACCGGACTCATGACCGACGTGGATACGGACTATCAGTTGGGCGTCACCGAGGTCCAAATCCGGCCACGTCGGGACAAGGCCTCCGAGCGCGGCGTGGATATGGCGTCTATAGGCGTCGCGGTCAACGCGCTCATCGGCGGCCAGCGTGTCGGCAAGTACACCGAGGGCGGGCGCCGCTATGATGTGCGCGTGCGGCTCATCGCGGAAGACCGCATGAAACCGGAAGATGTTGAAAATATCTGGGTCTGGAACAATCGCGGCGAGCGGGTGAAATTGGCGGAGTTGGTTGACATCGAGCTCAAGCCCTCGCTTCTCAGCATCACGCGGCGTAATCGCGAACGCGCGATCGGGGTTTTTGCCAACATTGTGCATGGAAAATCGCAAGCGGACGCCCTCGCCGTCGTCGAAAAAATCTCCCGTGAAGTTTTGCCCGAGAGCTATCGCATCCAGTTTACCGGCGGCGCCCAAAGCATGCGGGAATCCATCGGCAGTTTCGGTTTCGCGTTTATCTTGGGCGTCGTGATCGCCTACATGATCCTGGCTTCGCAGTTCAACAACTATGTCCATCCCGTGATCGTCCTTTTGGCGATGCCGTTCGCGATTTCGGGAGGACTATTCGGCCTGTTTTTGGCCAATCAATCCATCAATCTTTACAGCATGATCGCGTTTATTCTTCTCATGGGCATCGTGAAGAAAAACTCAATCCTGCTCGTGGAATTCACCAATCACGTGCGCGCGGAAAAAGGCCGATCGGTGCGGGAGGCGCTTCTCGAGGCCTGCCCGATCCGTCTTCGCCCGATTCTCATGACTTCGTTTTCCACGATCGCGGCCGCGATCCCGCCGGCCCTGGCCTTGGGGCCGGGGGCTGAAACGCGCGTTCCGATGGCGGTCGCAGTCATCGGCGGGGTGCTCCTGTCCACGCTATTGACGCTGTTCGTGGTGCCGTGCGCCTATGAACTGTTTTCGATGCTTGAAAAAAGGCGCCACCCCTTGAAAGCAACCGCTTAAGCGCCATCCTTGAAACGCCAAATCTCATTTTTTGTTTGAAGTTTTGATTTCGAAGTGTCATAATGCGTTGGAATCAAAGGAATTTTAAGCGAAATTATCCAAGGGCCCGGTAGGCCTTCTCTTAAGGGGGATCGTTCAATGAAACAACTCAATCGTCACGGTTTGGCGTCATTTTTGGTCTTTTTTTCACTCGGCATTATTTTATCGGGTCATGAAGCCGTTTACGGTGGTTGGTTAGACTTCGGCAAAAAGAAAGAAGAAGCGCCAAAGCCCAAGGCAATGACTCCCGCTTCAAAGAACGCGGTTAAGCTGCCGGCCCCTACGCCAAAGAGAAGTCCTAACGAGATCAAGGCGTTTAACGAAAAAATGCAGAAAGGGCGGAAGGCGTTCGAAGAAAAATTCAAGGCCCTGCCCGCCGGTCCGAGAGAAATGGCCGTGAGGGAGTTTGACGCTAAGACTCGTGCGGATCGCGCGGCATTGGAGCAGGAATTAAAGACATACCCGCTCGATGAGAAAGAGTCGGCTCAAAGAGAGTTTGGGTTAAAAATACAGAAAGAACAAAGGGAATTTTACGAAAAACTTAAGGGCATGCCGCCGGGGAAAAAGGAGATCGCGCGTGCCGAGTTTGAAAAAAAGTTGCAAGAAGAACGAAAGGCGTTGAACCAGAAAATAAATTCGATGTCTCCGGACCCTAAAGACACCGCTCGCAGAGAGTTTGAAGAGAACGCCCGTAAAGAAGCTCAGGAATTTTATCAGGGCAAATAGAAAGTCGTCACAATGTTAGTGTGCTGTCTGGATTTGGAAGGCATCCTTGTCCCCGAAATCTGGATTGAGGTCGCAAAAAAAACCAAAATCCCAGACCTTCGCTTTACGACGCGTGACATTCCCGACTATGACGTGTTGATGCGCCGCCGCCTCAAGATCCTGCGGGAACATCGAATAAAACTAAAAGATATTCAACGGGTCATTTCGCGCATTCGCCCTCTTCCCGGCGCGAAATTATTTTTAGATAAGCTCCGGGCCAAAACACAAGTCCTGATTCTCTCCGATACCTATTACGAATTTGCGATGCCGCTCATGCGTCAGCTTGAGTTCCCCGTGCTTTGGTGCAACCGGTTGTCGGCCGATAAAGCCGGCTATATCAGCCATTATCATTTAAGGCAGCCTGACGGAAAAGAGAAGGCCGTGAGGGCGCTAAGAAGCATCGGTTTCAGGGTTAAGGCGGTGGGGGACTCGTATAACGATCTGGCGATGTTAAAGGCGGCCCATGAAGGCGTTCTTTTTAATCCGCCGGCAAATATCAGAAAAGAATATTCGGAATTTAAAGCCGTGAGGCATTACAAAGAACTATTAAACGCGCTCATAGAATAATGTGAATAACCAATTACCAAATCCCAAGATCCAAATAATAACCAATACCCAATGTTCGAATGTCCAAAAAAATCGTTTGGTCATTGGAATTTGATTGTTGGATCTTATTTGGTTGTTGTCATTTGGTCGTTGGTTATTAAGTTATTAGATTAAATCACATGATCAAGATCTTATCCTGGAATGTCAACGGCGTCCGCGCCATTTTAAAAAAAAATTTCTTGGGTTGGCTCAAAAAAGAAAGCCCAGATATTCTTTGCCTGCAAGAAACAAAAGCGTTTCCCGCTCAGTTAGCTCCCGAATTGCTTCATCCCCCAGGGTATCAGGCCCTTTGGAATCCCGCCTCCCGGGCGGGTTATAGCGGTGTCGCCACTTTCACCAAGAAAAAACCGGTGTCGGTGAAAAAAGGGTTTGGCATCGCCAAGTTCGATGAAGAAGGGCGGGTGTTGGAGACGGCATTCAAGCATTTTAGCGTGTTCAACATTTACTTCCCGAACGGGAAGATGGGCCCGGATCGCCTGCGTTACAAGATGGATTTCTATGAGGCATCGCTCAACTGTTTCTTGAAACTGAAGAAACAAGGAAAAAAGATCGTGGTCTGCGGCGATTACAATACGGCTCACAAAGCCATGGATTTGGCCCGCCCCAAAGAGAACGAGAAAATTTCCGGTTTTCTGCCGATCGAGCGTGAATGGATGGACCGCTTGGCCGCGAGCGGTTTTATCGACACCTTCCGGGTGTTTCATCAAGACCCAGGGCATTATAGCTGGTGGGACATTCGCACCGGCGCCAGGGAAAGGAACGTGGGATGGAGGATCGACTATCATTTCATTTCCGAGAATCTAAGACCGCAATTAAAAGAAGCCTTTATCCTCCCAGAAGTGATGGGGTCGGATCACTGTCCGGTAGGGATCGTGCTTAAAATCAGTTAATCCTGGTTAAATTTAGACAGGCCTCCTGTAACCTATTCTTAACATTTTCGAAAATCGCTCGTTATGGTGAAAGTGTATATTTTACGCGAAAGTAGCATTTATTCATTGACACTCGTCGACAACTGAAGTATTTTATTCCAATCAATTTTATTCCATAAATCGGAGGGTATCGCATGGCATCCACAGTCACGGTTGGGCGTTCAAGATCGAATCGCCTGCAATCAGCATCAAGGGATGGCAGTGCCGCATCGGGAAAGGCAGCAGTCTCCAAGCTCCATGTTCAAGCCACGGAAGACGGGGTCAAGCGCGTTTGGAAGCTGATCAAAGAAAATAATGTTAAAATTGTTGACTTGAAATTTAATGATTTGCCGGGCCTGTGGCAACATTTTTCAATCCCTATTCATGAACTCAACGATGACCATCGCAAGGGGATCTGGGCGGATGGAATCGGTTTCGACGGCTCTTCGATCCGCGGTTTCCAAAAGATTCAGGAATCGGACATGAATTTGTATTTGGATACCTCGACAGCGGTCATGGATCCCGCTTGCGAAATACCGACATTAAGCATCATCTGTGATATTTTTGACCCCCTCTCCAAAAAGCCGTATTCGAGAGACCCCCGTTTCATCGCCAAGAAGGCGGAGGCGTACCTCAAGACCACCGGCATTGCGACGACGAGTTATTGGGGTCCCGAGGCCGAGTTCTTTATTTTTGACGGCATCCGTTTTGACCAGACAGAAAACGAAGGCTACTACTTCATCGATTCGATTGAAGGGGAGTGGAATTCGGGCCGTGATGAAAAACCGAATTTAGGATATAAACCGCGCTACAAAGAAGGTTATTTCCCGGTTCCTCCGCATGATTCCCAGCAGGATCTTCGAAGCGAGATTATTCTCAAAATGATCGCGGCGGGTATTCCTGTGGAAAAGCAGCATCATGAAGTGGCAACGGCCGGCCAAGCGGAAATAGATATTCGGTACAGCACGCTCGTGAAAACTGCCGATAGCATGATGATGTATAAATATATCGTCAAAAATACGGCAAGACAAAGAGGCAAGGTCGCCACTTTTATGCCAAAACCTCTGTTCGGCGATAACGGCTCCGGCATGCACACTCACCAGAGTCTGTTTAACGACGATACCGCTCTTTTCTCTGACAAGAATGGTTACGCAGGGATCAGCCAACTCTGCAAATGGTATATCGGCGGGCTTCTGAAACACGCGGCGTCGATCCTGGCATTCGCGGCCCCGACGACCAATTCTTATAAGCGCTTGGTACCGGGCTATGAGGCGCCGGTGAATCTTGTTTATTCGGCGCGCAACCGTTCGGCGGCTTGCCGGATTCCGATGTACACGGACCACCCAAAAGCCAAGCGTATTGAATTCCGTCCGCCGGACCCGTCATGCAATCCGTATCTGGCGTTCTCCGCGATGCTGATGGCAGGATTGGATGGCATACAACATCGCATCGATCCGGGCAAGCCCCTTGACAAGAATACCTACGAATTGAGCGATGAAGAAAAGGCCAAGATCGCGACGGTACCCGGATCGCTTGGGGAATCCCTCGACGCGCTCGAGCGTGATCACGCGTTTCTTCTGAAGGGGGATGTCTTTACCAAGGACGTGATTGACGTCTGGCTGGAATACAAGCGCCAGGAGATACCGAAGGTAAAGCTTCGTCCGCATCCTTATGAGTTTTACCTTTACTTTGATATTTAACCCCACCACCTGTTTCTTTGGATTGCGTAGCAATCCGTCCCACCACGTGTTTGAACGATCCCCTTTGGGATCGGCCTGCAGAGAAGGCCAAACACGTGGTGGGACGAAACAAGTGGTGGGGTAATTAAGCGACGGTTCAGATGAAACCCTCTACCAATTATTGGCAGAGGGTTTTGTTAAACGTGCTTTCTTAGACTGTTTATGAAGTATTGAATAAGTTTTTCATATTTTTTTATTTCTAAATAACCAAACTTGAGCTATAATTCACCCCAATGGCATACCGATCCCTTTACAAAAGTGATCATTTAACCGACCGCGAAAGGAAGAATATCATCCTTTTGGATGTGATCCGTCGTAACGGACCCATCGCTAAAACGGACATTTCCCGGATTACCCAATTCAACATCGTCACGGTTTCGAATTATGTCGAGCACTATATTGATCAGAAGCTCGTGGTGGAAAAGGGCCTGGATATTTCCAGCGGTGGCCGCCGGCCCGAGCTGATCGAGCTAAACTCCGACTGGGGCAATCTCGTGGGGGTGGAGATCGGCCCAACGCACATTCTCGCGATAGTTTCTAATCTGAACCCGACGATCATCCACAAATTGAAGGTCGCTAGGCCCGAGGGCCACATGGAAGTGGCGATCGCGGAAGCGGTACGTCTGGTGCGGCGTGTGATAGGGGAATCCAATGTGGCGGTAGAGAAGATCAAGGGAATAGGCTTGGGAATTTCCGGCGTCATTGACAAGGGGGCCGGGACGATCCGGGACACGGATGCTCAGCGGGGGAAAACCGTCGGCAGTTATTCCGCGGCCAAAGGCATTCTAGAGAAAGAGTTTCGCGTGCCCGTTTCCGTCGGAAACGACGCGTCGCTGGCGGCATTGGCGGAAAAGAAACTGAGTTTGCGCATTGATGATGAAAACGTGTTATATTTCTACTCGGATGTCGGAAGCGGTATTATAGCCAATAACGATCTTTTTTGGGGCTCCAGCTGGAGTGCCGGGGAGATACAGCTGAATCTTGATAATAAAGAGGGGCTGGAGCTTGAGCCGTGGGTTGAAAAAACGGATTTTTTCAAATCAGAGGGGTTGGATTTGGGAATGGTGCGTCGCGTCAAAGAGTCTTTGAAAAAAGACGGCGGAAAATCGAAATTATTGGAATTGGCCGGCAAGGATCTTGAGAAGATCGATCTGAATGTCATTTTTGAGGCGGCTAAGCGCGGCGATGCGCTTGCGGTGAGCGCGGTCGAGGCGGCCAGCACGCGCCTAGGCCTGAAAGTCGCGTATTTGACGAATTTTTTCAATCCGGAAGTCGTGGTTTTAGGCGGCGGAGTCGAGCGAGGCGGGGAGCTTGTCTTAAACGTGGTTCGCCGTATCGTCAAACAGCTGGTCATGGAAGAGGCGGCGGGGATTGTCAAAATCATATTGTCCCGTTTAGGGGAGGACTCGGTGGCGTACGGCGCAGTTTGTTTGGTGACTCAAGAGCTTTTTGCGGAGGTTTAAGCCACATGCCCACTGTTTCTAAAAGAAGGCTTTTGGATCAGATAGAGCTAAACGATCATGAAAAAAAGAACCTGCAGATTTTGGACACGATTCGAAAAAAAGGCCCTATTGCACGGGCGGAAATTTCCCGGCTGATCGGTCTGAACATCGTGACGGTGACCAGTTATGTAGACCAATACATCAAGAAAGATGTGATCAAAGAGGTCGGGATTGACGTTTCAAGCGGCGGACGTAAGCCGACGCTGGTTGACCTGAATCCTTCGGCCATTTATCTGGTGGGGGTTGGTCTCAATATCGTGGACATGATCGCCGTTCTCTGCAACTTAAAAGGGGAGATCATCTTCAGCGCCAAAAGGGAACGCCCGCTCCAGGCGGGCGAGGCCCTGGTGATGTCCATGACATTGCTGGTTCAAGAGTTATTCCAGAAATCGAAGGTGGATAAGAGTAAAGTGCACGGGATCGGCATCGGCATCCCCGGAATATTTAATCGTGACACGAGCACGGTCCGGTGGCCTGTCGGGCTCCTGGAAGATGACCTGTCAATTTCAGTGTCCATTCATGGGATCTTTGAGGATAAATTCGGGATTCCGACCTTAGTAGACAATGATGCGAACGCGGCTGTTTTTGGGGAGGAGTGGTATGGCGGAGGCCTTGGCGTTCAGCATGCGATTTATCTTTATTCCGGCGGAGGATGCGGCTTTATGATCAACGGGCAGATTTACCGCGGCGCCAACGGCTGCGCCGGCGAATGGTTGTTTGACATTGATACGGAAGATCCCAAGGGCATGGTGCAAGAATCCTATAAATCCGGCACATGGAATCTGGATCTTGGCATATCCAAACAGGTTCAAAGTCTTCAGAAAGAGAACGCCAAATCAAAAATTTATGAATTGGCCAAAAATGATGGGAAGCGAATCACGATCATCACAGTTGTCAAAGCGGCGGAACTTGGCGATGCATTTGCCAATAAACTTTTAAAAGAGGCGGGCGCGCGGCTGGGGAAGAAGGCCGCTTTTTTGGTCAATTTATTTAATCCGGAAATACTGATCATCGGAGGCGGAATCGAGATCGGTGGTTCGTCACTCCTTGATTCGCTCAGGGAAACCGTTAAACAGTCTTCCATTCCGGAGGCGACCGAGAAACTCCGCATTATCCCTTCGCAGCTGGGAGAGAATGGTGTGGCGCTCGGCGCGGCGGCGTTGGTCGCTCAAAATTATTTTATCAGCGTCTAGTTTGATGGAAACAAAAGCCTGCCTCTATTGCCACACTGTTTTTACGCCGAATAAATACTCTCCCAGGCAAAAGGTTTGTTCGAACCCCGATTGTCAGAAAAAGCGCCAGCTTGGCAGCATGAAGATCTGGCGCGAAAAGAATCCTAATTATTTCAAATACGACGAATCCAAAGGCTTCGCCTGGCTTGAGACGCAGAGAAAGCGCTCGAAAAACTGGCGCGAAAAAAATCCCGATAAAGTCCGGTCCTACCGGCAGGCCCACCACACGGAATACCGAGAGTACATGAGAGAGTACATGAGGCAATACCGGCAAAAGAGGAAAGGAAGAGGCGTCTTACCGTCTATTCCGGAGAATCCTCAAGGGAACGGCACTTAAGTTTTTTTGCGCTTTTTGTATACTTGATAACTGATATGGGTTGACAATAGAAGGATAAAAGGAGCCAGGAGATGCTGGATCTTATCTTGAAAGTACGCCAATCGGTTTTACGGGAAGACCCGATTTCTTACGAAGACGCTTTGGCCTTAACCGGACTGACGGACCGCGAGATTCCCTATTTGGCGGCCGTCGCGAACGAGGTCCGGGAAAAGTTTGTCGGCAATACGATTGAATCCTGTGCCTTGTCCAATATTAAGAGCGGCAACTGCAGCGAGGATTGCAAATTTTGCGCCCAGTCGGCCCACTATAAGACCGACAGCCCCGTGTATCCCCAGATCAGCGTCGAGCAAATCATGACGCAAGCGAAAGCGGCGGAAGCGATGGGAGCGACGGAGTTTTGCATGGTTTCAAGCGGCTGGGGCGCGACGAACCAAGAGGAATTTCAAGTGGTGCTCGAGGCCGTGCGCCGGATCTCGAAAGAAACGAAGTTGTTTGTGGACTGTTCTCTGGGTTTTATGACGGGCGAACAAATGCATCAGTTGAAAGAAGCGGGGCTTTACCGCAACAATCACAATTTGGAAGCGTCAAAAAGTTATTTCGACAAGGTATGCACGACTCATACGTATGAGCAGCGCGTGAAGCATGTTCAGATGGTCGAACACTATGGAATCCATCCATGTTCAGGGGGTATTTTAGGAATGGGCGAGTCGCCGAAGGACAGGATCGATCTGGCTTTTGAACTTCGCGCTCTCGGGGCTCATTGCGTGCCCATCAATATTTTGAATCCAAGGCGCGGCACGCCGCTGGGGGATTTGAGCCCGATAAAACCATTGGAGATCATCCAGACCATCGCGATCTTCCGGCTCATATTGCCGAAGAGTACGATCAAGATCGCCGGCGGCCGCGAGGTAAACTTAAGAGATTTGCAGGCGATGGCGATGCTGGCCGGCGCCAACGGGCTCATCATCGGCAATTACCTGACCACCATGGGCCGCAATCCCGCCCAGGACATTCAGATGCTCGAGGACCTTGGATTTGCGGTTACAAAGTCTTAGAGAGGACCTGGAAGATTTAGAACGAAAGAATCTTCGTCGGCATCTTGAGCCCATCAGCCATAGAAGAAACTCACGCCTGGTTATCCGGAAGAAGCATTTCATTAATTTTTCTTCCAACGACTATCTCGGTCTTGCCCGTCACGCTCGAGTCATCGCCGCGGCGACACAAGCGCTCAAGGAATGGGGTGCGGGAAGCGGCGCCTCGCGTCTCATCTCCGGAAATCTAAAAATTCATGCGGATTTGGAAACGCGGCTCGCGGCGTTCAAACACGAAGCGGCGGCGACCGTCTTTTCCTCGGGGTATCTCGCGAATTTAGGCGTTGTGACGTCGCTTTTAAATGAAGAGGACCTTGTCTTAGTGGACCGCTTAAGCCACGCCAGCCTTATCGACGCGGCAAGATTATCCAGGGCAAAACTATGGACGTATCCTCATAAAGACGTATCGGCCGTCGGCGCGCTTCTTGAGAAGGGCAAATCATTTCGTAGGAAGCTTGTCGTGACGGATGCCTATTTTAGCATGGACGGGGATATCGCTCCTTTGAGTCAGCTTTTAGAGATGTGCCGCAAGCAGAACGCGATGCTGATGATTGATGAAGCGCACTCCACGGGAGTTTTTGGCAAGAGCGGGCGTGGTTTGTCGGAACACTTTGGGTTGGAAGGTAGGATTGATGTGGTGATGGGCACTTTAAGCAAATCGCTCGGAAGCGTCGGTGGTTTTGTGGCCGGCCAAGCGACTTTAAAAGAATATTTGGTGAATCGCGCGCGCGAATTCATCTACACCACGGCGCCGAGTCCCGCGGCTTCAGCGGCCGCGCTGGAGTCTTTGAAAATTATTCTCCAGGATCCGACCTTGCGCGATCGGCTTTGGCAAAATGTGCGTTTTATGAGGGAGCGCCTGCAATCATTGGGTTTTGATTTGATGGGATCCGAAGGGCCCATTATCCCCGTGTGGATAGGAGACACCGCCAAATCGGTTCAGGCAAGCTTGCGATTGAAAAAACGAGGAATTTACGCGCCGATGATCCGTCCGCCGACGGTCCCTAAGAATACGGACAGAATTCGGTTCTCGATCACGGCCAGTCACCAAAAAGAGGAATTAGAGGAGACGGTGAAGTCGCTTAAAGAATTAAGAGATAAGATGTTATGAATGCCAAACGGATAAAACTTTTGGAGCAGTGGGATAAGAAATATATTTGGCATCCGTTCACTCAGATGAAGGAGTGGATTCGGGATGACATTGTCGTCATTGAAAAAGGGAGTGGAAATTATTTAATTGATACCAAGGGCAGGCGATTCCTGGATGGGGTCTCGTCTTTGTGGTGCAATGTTCACGGCCACCGCGTCGGGGCCTTGGATCAGGCGATCAAAAATCAACTGGAGAAGATCGCCCACTCCACTTTTTTAGGGCTCTCCAACGTGCCCGCCATAGAGCTTTCGAAGAAACTGATTGAGCTGGCTCCGCGCGGGCTCTCGAAGGTGTTTTATTCGGATTCGGGGTCGGCCTCCGTGGAGGTCGCCATCAAAATGGCCTATCAATATTGGTATCTTAAAGGATTTTCAAGAAAAAAAAGATTTCTAAGATTGAACAATGCCTATCATGGAGACACGCTTGGCTCGGTGAGTGTCGGAGGCATCAAGCTTTTTCATGAGATGTATCACCCGCTTCTTTTCAAGACGCTGCGAGCGGACGCGCCTTATCATTACCGGGACTCTTTTAAGGGATCGGAAAGAGAATACGCGGTGTATTGCGCGGACAAGGTGGAGAAAATATTGAAGAAATCCCATCGTGAGATTTGTGCGCTGATCGTGGAGCCCCTGATCCAGGGCGCGGCGGGGATGTTAAAGCAGCCCAAAGGCTATTTGCCTCTTGTGCGAGGCCTGACCAAAAAATACAACGTGCTCTTGATCGCGGATGAGGTGGCGACCGGGTTTGGACGCACCGGGAAGATGTTCGCCTGTGAACACGAAAAGGTGAGCCCTGATTTTCTGTGTCTGGCCAAAGGGATCACGGCCGGGTATCTGCCTCTGTCGGCCACGCTGACCACCGATAAAATATACAACGCTTTTTTAGGCACCTACGGAGATTTCAAGGCCTTTTTTCATGGCCACACCTATTCGGCGAATCCGTTGGCCTGCGCGGTGGCGAATGCGAATCTTGAATTATTCCGAAAAGAGAAAACGCTTGAGAAACTGCAACCGAAGATAAAACTCTTAAGCCGCGAGCTTGAAAAAATAGGGCGCCTGCGTCACGTCGGAGAGGCGCGTCAGGCGGGTTTTATGGCGGGAATTGAGCTGGTGAAAGATCCGAAAACGAAAGAGCCGTATCCTTTGGCGGAGAAACGGGGTTTTGAAGTGGCCCGTCTGGCGCGGCAACGAGGAGTCATGATCCGCCCGCTGGGGAATGTGGTTGTCTTGATGCCGCCACTTTCGATCCGATCGCAAGAGCTTAAAACGTTGTGCCAAGTTATTTACGATTGCATAAAGAAAGCGACAGAGCGCTGACAATGAAATCAATTTTTATTGCCGGCACTGATACCGGAGTAGGAAAAACAATCATTGCGGGAGGACTGGCTTCCGCCTTGCGGATGAAGGGAATTGGCGTCGGCGTCATGAAGCCGGTTTCTTGCGGGGGACTTGATGACATTCAATTTCTTTCAAAGTGTGCAGGCATCCAAGAGCCTCTCGAGCTTATCAATCCGGTTCAGTTGCAACACCCCGTGTCTCCCAATATTGCCGCAGCGCTTGAAAATAAAAAGATCGATTTGAAAAAGATAGAATCATCATTCAAGGCCTTGCGGAAACGGTACGACTTCTTAATCATTGAGGGATGCGGCGGTTTACTCGTGCCGCTCACGGATCATTTTTTGGTGATCGATCTCATTCCCATTTTTGGATCGAGCGTCATTTTGGTATCCCGTTCGGGGCTCGGCGCCATCAACCACTCGCTTTTAAGTCTTGAGGCGTTGAGGAGAAGGCGCATCGAACCTCTGGGAGTCATTTTTAACCGTTTAAACGGCGGCGACGTGTCCATCCCTGAGAAAACGAATCCGGAAGTCGTCTCTCGTATTGGCAAAACACGGTCTCTGGGTGTTTTTCCGTACATGCGAAGCTGCCATGTGAATTGTACGGGGAAAGCAGTTCTGAAACATATAGATTTAGAAAAAATTTTGTGTTAAATTGACTCGGATTGAGAACAAGAAACCGAGAGGATTGTGTAATCCACAATAACTTTTTTAAAAAGTGATGACTCTCTTGCAAGAAATGGATTCTCTTAAAAAAACTCCTCTTTACGAACGGCATCTCGCCCTCCAGGCGAAAATAGTGGATTTTAACGGTTGGGCGATGCCGGTTTACTACACGGGTATCATTCAAGAGCACCAGTGGACCAGGCAGTCCTGCGGGATTTTCGATGTTTCGCATCTCGGTGAAATTCACGTCAAGGGCGAGGGCGCTTTTCAATTTCTGCAGTATCGCCTGACCAACGACATGAATAAGCTAAGAGACAATAAAATTCTCTATAGCCTTTTGTGCGATGAGCGCGGCATGGTGCTTGATGATATTTTGATCTATCAAGCCAAACGGGATGATTATTATTTGATCGTGAACGCCGGGAGCGTTCAAAAGGACTGTGACGCACTTCAGAAATATGCTCCTGAGTCCGTGACGATTGCGGATCAAAGCGAGACCATGGCTTGCATCGCTATTCAAGGCCCCAAGTCAGAAATAATCCTCGAGCGTTTATTCGGTTTTAAGCTACATGCGTTGGGTTATTATTTTTTCAAAGAAGAAAAGTTTATGCGTCAGACGCTGTGGATCTCGCGGAGCGGCTATACCGGCGAGGACGGTTTTGAGATTTTTTTGTCAAAGGCGCTTAGCGTGCCGCTATGGGACCGGATGATCCATGACGGCAAAAAAGAGGGCGCGCTTCCGGCGGGGCTTGGGGCAAGAAATACGCTGCGGCTCGAAGCGGGGAACGCGCTCTACGGCAACGATCTCGATGAGACGACGACGCCACTCGAGGCCGGGCTTCACGGGGTCGTTTCCTTTGATAAAGGCGGTTTTGTGGGGCGTGATCGGTTGTGGAAACAAAAACAAGAGGGGCCCAAGCGCCGCCTCATCGGATTTAAGGTCAACGATAAGCCCATTGCGCGGGAACACTATTCTATTTTTAGCGAGGGTAAAAAAATAGGCGAGGTGACCAGCGGTTCTTTCGGGCCTTCCGTCGGCTATAATATCGGTTTGGGTTACGTCGCCGCCGGTTTTGAGACTCCCGGCACTTTGATCGAGATCGAAATCCACGGCCGCCGCGTCAGTGCGGAGGTCGTCCCACTGCCTTTTATCACACTCAAACATAAGAAAGGTTGATCATGGTTGAACCTTCGAAATTAAGGTATGTCCAGACGCACGAGTGGGTGTCACTTGCGGGCAAGATCGCGACCGTGGGAATCACGGATCACGCGCAAAAAGAAATCTCCGACGTCGTTTTTGTGGAGCTTCCTAAAATCGGACAGAGCTTGAAACAAAAGGAAAGTGCCATGGTGATCGAGTCGGTGAAGGCCGCTTTTGATATTTATGCCCCTGTCTCCGGGAAGGTCATCAAGACCAATGACAAGCTCAAAGACCGGCCGGAACTCATCAATCAATCTCCTTACGAAGAGGGCTGGCTTTTTCAGATGGAGTGCGCCGATCCCAAAGACGTCGATTCCCTTTTGACGGAATCGGATTATCATCACGTCAAGGAAAGCGCCGCTTAAACCGCCTATCCGATGCAATACATATCCAATACCGAAAAAGACAAACAGGAAATGCTGAGCGCGATCGGGGTTTCTTCTTTTGAGAGTCTGATCGCCAATATTCCGAAACGCCTGAGAGATTTTGAGCTGAAAATCCCGGCGGGAATATCGGAGCTGGAGCTCGACCGTGAATTGGATGAAACGGGGAGCCGGAACAAGAATTTCAAATACTACATTCCCTATATCGGCGCCGGGAATTATGACCACTTCATCCCGGCGGTCGTAGACCGGCTGGCGCTGCGGGGAGAATTCATCACATCCTATACGCCTTATCAGGGGGAGGCCAGTCAAGGGACGCTTCAAAGCATGTACGAGTATCAAAGTCTCGTGTGCGAGCTCACCGCGATGGATTATTCAAACGCCTCGATGTATGACGGCGCGTCGAGCCTCGCCGAGGCGGCGCTTTTAGCGCTGCGTTACGGTGAGAGAAAAAAAATCCTGATGCCCGAAACCGTGCATCCGGAATACCAGGCGATCGTGAGGACTTATCTTTCAGAGGCGGGCTCCGAGATCGTGAGGATCCCGATGAAAAACGGCGCGCTGGACATGGATCATCTAAAAAAATCCATGGATCAAAATGTCGCGGCTGTGATCGTTCAACATCCGAATTTTTTTGGAATCTTAGAGGAAGCGCGCGAAATTTCGGACATCGCGCATCGCGCCGGCGCGATGCTGATCGCGTGCGTGAATCCCATTTCTCTGGGTGTTTTACAGGCCCCCGGCGAGTACGGCGCGGACATCGCGGTTGGAGAAGGACAACCTCTAGGAAATTCCGTATCCTTCGGCGGCCCGCATTTCGGTTTTTTCACGGTCAAAGAGGCATTGCTGAGGAAGATCCCCGGCCGCATCGCCGGCATGACAGTTGACAAGGTGGGGCGCCGGTCGTTTGTTTTGACGCTGCAGGCGCGCGAACAACATATCCGCCGCGAGAAAGCGACCTCCAATATTTGCACGAACCAGGCCCTTTGCGCGTTAAAAGGGGCGATCTATTTGACGCTGCTCGGGAAAACCGGGATCAAAAAGCTGGCACTCTTGAATTTGAGCAACGCGCATCAGACCTATGAGCGTTTGCTTAAAATCAAGGGAGTCACGCCATTTTCGGATAGGCCCTTTTTTAATGAATTTGCCGTCAGGATAGACAAAGACCGCGACGCGCTCAAAGTCAGCCTGAAACAACACCGGATCTTAGGGCCATTGGACTTGGGAAAATTTTATCCGATTCTTAGCTTGTCCTATCTTTTCGCCGTGACCGAGAAGCGAACGGATCAGGATCTGGACCAGCTCATTCGGGCGGTGGACAGATGACCCCACCACCTCCTTTGAGATTCGAAGAATCTTTGGATTCGCTTACAGCGAATCCTTCTACCCTACCACTTATTTTGTTCGCGAAGCGAACCAATTGCTTCGCAATCGTAAAAAATAAGTGGTGGGGTGGAAAAAAGGAGGTGGTGGGGTGAGCGAACTGATCTTCGAAAAACATTCGCTGAACGACGCCTCTTGGCTTCCCAA
>CAYJXB010000018.1:0-25124 GCA_964374005.1 uncultured Planctomycetia bacterium | reverse complement strand
CGCTCTACGGAAATGAAGAACGACACCGTTCTAGCACCCCCCTCGTCGGTTTTAACGGGGGGTAGGGGCCACGCAGTAAAGGTCGCGGAGCGACTCCTAATGATTTATAAATTCGATCGCCCCCAAAAGCATCCATGATATCCTGTGGAGTCTTTCCGGTGCCGACAGGCAACGGTGCGCCGGCCAAGGCGCAAAGGTGAGGGCGCGGCCCAGCGCCCGAAGGAGCGAGCCCGAGCGCCCACGCGAGGGCGAGCGTGCATTCACATTCCTGCTATTGTGGGTCCGGAGGCCCGGGGTATTAGCATTTGATAATAAAGCGTTGGTCTGGTAAATTATGTGGCGTTACAAGTTTGATCATTAGGGGCAGTGAGTTAAGTGAGTTCGTATTGGAACTGCCTGCTCCAAATTTCGCGGGTGTAGTTCAATGGTAGAATTCGAGTTTTCCAAACTCGCCATACGGGTTCGATTCCCGTCACCCGCTCGAGTTTTTAAATCAGCGGGTCCCAGGAATCGAAGATTCTTCGCCGAGGGTTTACTTTTAAATTATGCCCGAGGACGAATGCCATGGGTTTAACGCGGTCTGGCCCGTCACCCGCTCGAGTTTTTAAATCAGCGGGTCCCAGGAATCGAAGATTCTTCGCCGAGGGTTTACTTTTAAATTATGCCCGAGGACGAATGCCATGGGTTTAACGCGGTCTGGCCCGTCACCCGCTCGAGTTTTTAAATCAGCGGGTCCCAGGAATCGAAGATTCTTCGCCGAGGGTTTACTTTTAAATTATGCCCGAGGACGAATGCCATGGGTTTAACGCGGTCTGGCCCGTCACCCGCTCGAGTTTTTAAATCAGCGGGTCCCAGGAATCGAAGATTCTTCATGAAACATCTAAAAGTTTATCTGGCCGCTGGTCTGTGCAACCTCGGGATTTCGGCGAATTTTCTCACTTATTCGGGTCTCGGGCTCGCCTTATTGTCCGGGATCTTGATCTATACAGGCTCATTTTTCTGGGCTGGCGGCGTGCTTTTATTATCGGGGTTGTGCGATTTGCTGGACGGCTCCGTCGCGCGGCTGTCAAAGCAATCCGATGGGTTCGGGGGGATTTTGGATTCGTCACTGGACCGCTACGGCGACGCGTTTGTATTGGCGGGCGTTCTATTTTTTTATTTCGACGTAGGCGATGTTTTATATGCGATTCTGGCTTCGAGCGCGCTCGTGGGGTCGTTTCTGATCAGCTATGTTCGTGCGCGGGCTGAGTGTGAAATAGAAAACTGCAGAGTCGGTTTTTGGGAAAGAGGAGAGAGGATTGTTTACCTCTCACTTGGCCTTTTATTCAACAACCTGGAGGTAGTTCTATGGATTTTAGCCATCGGAACTCATCTGACGGCTATTCTTAGACTGACGTATGCCAATTCCCAGGGCAAGGAAAGCAGCGGAAGGCAAAGCCCTTGGTATCTCGTCAAGGTTTTGACGCTATTTTTAGTCGTAGCGTTCGTACGGATTTGAGGCTGCTAAAAGACTTGACACATTTTCAAAAACCATTATAATTACCACGTCGTTATAATTAGGGAACCCCTAACACAAAATTGTTCCATTGTTGTAAGGGTGGGGCTGCAAATAGCTTAGGTGAGCTTGTGCTGCAGTAGCTCAGCTGGTAGAGCACGTGCATGGTAAGCACGAGGTCACCGGTTCAATCCCGGTCTGCAGCTTTGTTTTGTGCTGGATCTGGCATCATCAATCGACGAACTTTAAGAAGAGGGAGAATGATAACAATGTCCAAAGAAAAATTCGAGCGCACCAAACCCCATGTGAATATCGGCACCATCGGCCACGTGGATCATGGGAAGACCACGCTGACGGCTGCGATCACGACGGTGTTGGCCAAAAAAGGCCTTTGCGAAGCCAGGCCCTTTGACACGATCGACAACGCGCCTGAAGAGCGAGAGCGCGGGATCACGATCGCGGTCTCTCACGTGGAGTACCAGACCGAAAAGCGCCACTACGCCCATGTGGACTGCCCGGGACACGCCGATTATATCAAGAACATGATCACGGGTGCCGCGCAAATGGATGGTGCCATCCTGGTGGTCTCAGCTGCCGACGGCCCCATGCCCCAGACCAGAGAACATATCCTTTTAGCGCGGCAAGTCGGAGTCCCGGCCATCGTTGTTTTCCTCAATAAATGTGACGCCGTGGACGACAAAGAGCTTTTGGATCTTGTGGAAGTGGAGGTGAGAGAACTCTTAACCAAATACCAGTTCCCTGGAGACAAGATCCCCGTCATCCGCGGATCGGCCCTGAATGCCTTGAACAGTCCCACCGACCCCAAGGCCACCCAATGCATCCTAGACCTCATGAAAGCCGTAGACGACTATGTCCCGACCCCTAAGCGCGAGGTAGAAAAACCATTCCTCATGCCCATTGAAGACGTCTTCTCCATCACCGGACGCGGGACGGTCGGAACAGGCCGTATCGAGCGCGGCATCTGCAAAGTCGGTGACGAAATCGAGATCGTCGGCATTCAACCCACCAAGAAAAGCGTCATCACCGGCATTGAAATGTTCCGCAAGCTTCTGGATGACGGCCAAGCCGGAGACAACGTGGGGCTGCTCTTAAGAGGCGTTGAAAAAAATCAATTAGAGCGAGGCCAAGTGCTGGCCAAACCCGGCTCCATTACCCCCCACACGAAGTTTAAGGGCGAAGTGTACATCCTGACCAAAGAAGAAGGAGGCCGCCACACGGCCTTCTTTAACGGCTACAAACCTCAGTTTTATTTTAGAACCACCGACGTCACCGGCGTCATCCAGCTTCCCAAAGACGTGGAGATGGTCATGCCCGGAGACTCAATCCCAATCACGGCGGAGCTTATCACCCCGATCGCCATGGAAAAGGAACTGCGCTTCGCGATCCGCGAAGGCGGCCATACCGTCGGGGCCGGAGTCATCTCGGAGATATTGGGTTGAGAGAGTTTATTGAGTTTGAATGCACCGCTTGCCGACGCCGTAATTACACGTCGACAAAAAACAAGAAGCTTCACACGGAGCGTATAGAGCTTAAAAAGTTTTGCCCGTTTTGTCGTAAGCACGTCGTACACAAAGAACAGAAGTAATTCATAGCTTTTAATTCCATCGGATTTGATTTTAAGACAATCCTGATTGAGTTCTTTTTTTGTATTTTTATCGCCATATTTAAGAAGTTTTTAGGCCAGTAGCTCCAATTGGCTAGAGCAGCGGTCTCCAAAACCGCTTGTTGGGGGTTCGAGTCCCTCCTGGCCTGCGGACTGGTGTAAGTGCTTGTAGGTTAATCTATTAGGTAGTAGGTCTCGTTTTCCTCGGAAGATTAGTACCTCGCCGAAACCTAGGCCGCGAGTCTTCTCTCGCGGCACCTGCCTGCCGGCAGGCAGGCAGCGCTCGAGGCAATGGATGGCCTCGTAGCCGCTAGTAAGCTCAAGAAAACAAAGAGAGAATTTCCAAAATGCTGCAGAAGGTGAGAAATTTTGTTTTTGAGGTACGGGCGGAAATGCAGAAAGTCACTTGGCCCACCCGAGAAGAGCTCATTGGGTCCACCGCGGTGGTCTTGATGACGATGTTGATTTTGTCAACGTTTATAGGAGTGGCGGATTTTTTTATGTCGCTATTTTTACGAGTGCTACTAAAGGTAAATTAATGGTTCGACCAACGCTCACCATTAATCCTGAGCGACTGAAAGGAGTCGAAGGATAAGTGCTTCAAATAGCCAAACATTGGTATGTCGTCCACACCCAGACTGGGCACGAAGAAAGAGTGAAAACGACGCTTGAGAACCGTGTTCAGCAGTACAGTTTACAGGAAAAGATCAGCCAAGTACTGATCCCCACGGAAAAGGTGTCGGAGATCAAGGCAGGTAAGAAGAAGATATCCACGCGGAAGTTTTTCCCGGGATATGTGTTAGTGGAGATGGAACTGACCGACGACACTTGGTATTTGGTGAAAAATACGCCGGGGGTCAGCGGGTTTATTGGCTCAGGTCGCAAGCCGCTTCCATTAAAAGACACGGAAGTAGCGAGCATCATTAAACAGGCCGAAGAAAAGAAAGAAAAACCGACGCCAAAGGTCGTGTACGAAAAAGGGGAGAGTGTGCGCGTGAAAGAAGGGCCGTTCATCAATTTTAACGGAACGATTGAAGAAGTGAACCCGAATAAGGGGAAGCTAAAGGTGTTAGTCGCGATCTTTGGCAGGACGACCCCGGTGGAATTGGAATATTGGCAGGTGGAGAAACTTTAAGATGGCAAAGAAGATCAAAACAACCATTAAGCTCTATTGTCCGGCGGGACAAGCGAATCCGGCGCCACCGGTCGGGCCGGCGCTTGGGCAGCACGGGGTGAATATCATGGAATTTTGCAAGTCGTTCAATGAAAGAACCAAAGGCCGCGAGGGCTTGACGCTGCCCGCGATCATCACGGTGTATGAGGACCGATCGTTTGATTTTATTATTAAAAGCCCTCCCAGCACCGTTTTATTAAAGAGAGCCTGCGGTGTGGCAAAGGCCTCCGGCGAACCGAATAAAACCAAGGTGGGCACCGTGACGTTGGCACAGGTCCGGGCGATTGCCGAAGAAAAAGCAAAAGATTTAAATTCGAAGGATATGGACGGCGCGATCAAGATTATCAAAGGCACGGCCCGAAGCATGGGAATCGAAGTGGAAGGTTGAGTATGTCGAAAAATTACGAATCTAAAAGAAAAAAAGAATTGGTCAAGCTGACGGAGAAAGGCAAATCGTATCTTTTAAAAGATGCGGTGAAGATTTTGAAAGGCGCGCCTCCGACAAAATTTGATCAGTCGATAGAGCTGCAGTTTAAGCTTGGCGTCGATTTGACGGCCAATGACCAGGTGGTGAGAGGAACGGCGGTTCTCCCGCATGGCCAGGGAAAAGTTTTAAAAGTGGTTGTGTTTTGCAAAGATGAAAATGCGAAGGCAGCCAAGGAAGCCGGCGCGGAATATGTGGGCGGCGACGAATTGATCGAAAAGGTTTTAAGCGGTTGGATGGATTTTGATGTCGCAGTCGCCACGCCGTCCATGATGAAGGATGTGGGCAAGCTGGGAAAAGTATTGGGGCCTCGGGGGCTCATGCCATCGCCGAAAGCCGGCACTGTGACGGACAACCCCGCCAAGGCGGTGAAAGAGGTCAAAGGCGGTCGTATCGAGTTTAAGATGGATAAGTTCGCCAATGTGAACACGCTGATCGGAAGATTGTCTTTCGCAGAGGAGGCCATCTGCGAGAATGGGGTCGCTTTAATTGAATCGTTGGTGAAGGCCAGGCCGAAATCATTGAAGGGCAATTACGTCAGAAGCGCGCATATCTCCAGCACAATGGGACCGGGGGTACGGCTGGACATTTCCAAATTTTTAAAAGTCGAAGAAGCGGTGGATTAAGGTGAAAACCACGGGGTTTAGCAGAACTTCAAAAGACTTGCTTATTCGGGAAATCGAAAAAGAGCTTACCCATCGAAGCACTTTCTTCGTGATCCAGCAAGGGTCTACGCCGGCCAATTCGCTGGACAAGCTCCGGGCGAAGCTGCGCACGGCCAATTCACGGTATCTCGTCGTGAAGAACCGCTTGGCCAAGAAGGCACTGGACAAGGTGAAACTTGAAAAATTTTCATCAGCGCTCGAAGGTTGCTGTGGGTTTGCTTTTTCAAGCGGGGATCCGGTGCTCTCTTCGAAAATTTTGACGGATTTCGCGAAGGAGAATGAAGGGTTCAAGATTCAAACCGGATTTATGAACGGAGAAGTGCTGGCGCCCGACAAGGTCAAAGCGTTGGCCAGTCTTCCGTCAAGGGAAGTGCTGCTGGCGCGGGTTGTCGGTGGCATGCAGGCGCCCATTTCAAGATTTGTCCACGTGCTGTCGGGAACTCTAAGAAAAGTAGTCACGGCGTTGGACGCGATAGCAAAAAAGAAAGGAACTGGAAGTTAAATGGAGGAAACAACAATGACAGAAGCAGTCGCAACCCCTAAAAACCAGAGCGGGAAGATGCAGGACATCATCCGCTCCATCGAATCGATGAGCGTGTTGGAGCTTGCGGATCTCGTGAAGGTATTGGAAGAGAAGTTCGGCGTATCGGCCAGTGCGCCGACGATGATGGCGGCCGTCGGTGCGGCAGGTGCGGCAGGCGCAGCGGCTGAAGAAAAAACAAGCGTCACGATTATTCTGAAAAATGCTGGCGCAAACAAGATCCAGGTCATCAAAGAAATCCGTGGGATCACGACTTTGGGACTCAAAGAAGCCAAGGATCTTGTGGACTCCGCGCCTAAGCCAATCAAGGAGAATGTCGCGGTGAAAGAAGCCGAGGCCATTAAAAAGACCTTGGAAGCGGCGGGCGCTCAGGTCGAGCTGAAGTAAGGGAAAAACCTTATGCAAAAGCGATACCATTTCGGGAAAATCCCGGAAGTTTGTGAGATGCCGTATCTTTTGGAGATACAGACACGCTCTTTTGAGGATTTCCTTCAACTGGGTGTGCCTAAGAGCCGGAGAAAAAGGATCGGTCTTCAGGAGGTGCTGGAGGAAGTATTTCCTATCGAAAGCTACGATGGGACCCATAAGCTCGAGTACCTCTCATATTCTTTTGGGAAGCCGAAATACGCGCTTGACGAATGTTATAAAAAGGGCATGACTTATTCGGTCCCACTCAAGATAAAGGTCCGCCTGAAAAGCGCCAAAGAAGCCAAAGAGCAGGAGATCTTTATAGGCGACATGCCGCTGATGACCGAGAACGGAACCTTTGTGATTAATGGCGACGAACGCGTGATCGTCAGCCAGCTCCACCGGTCTCCCGGCGTCTCTTTTGAAAAAGAGCTTCATCCGAACGGCAAAGAACTTTTCTCAGCCCGCGTTATTCCCCATCGCGGCGTCTGGCTTGAATTTGAGTTTGACATCAACGACAACCTTTACGCCTATATTGACCGTAAGAAAAAAATACTGGCGACGACGCTTCTGCGTATTTTTGGTTATAAAACGGATGAAGAGATTATCAAAGCCTTTTGCGGGATCGAAAAAATAGAGTCCATTAACCGGTATAATCCGAAGAATCTCGTGGGCCATGTTTTGGCGCAGGACGTGCCTCATCCGGATACCAAGGAAGTCATGGCCGAACAGGGAGTCCCTCTCACCAGGGAATTGATCTCGAAAATGTCCCATGAAGGAGTCAAATCTATTCTGATCATGCGGACGCAAGTACCGGAAATTGTCACGACGTTAAAGAAAGACCATGCGAAGACCATTGAAGAGGCATACATTGATGTATATAGGAAGCTGAGGCCGGGGGATCCTCCCACCGCGGATAGCGCCAAGACCATGGTAGACAAATTATTTTTCGATCCAAAACGGTATGACCTGGGCAATGTAGGAAGATTTGTATTAAATCGTAAACTGGGAATGAAGACAAGCCTGGAAGAAAGAACTTTAAATTCTGACACATTGATTTCAATCATCAAGCGGCTGATCGCCGTCAAGAATGGGGACGGAACGACGGATGACATTGACCACTTGGGCAATCGCCGCATTCGCACGGTCAATGAGTTGCTGCAAGGCCAGTTTAGGATCGGGTTGGCGCGATTGGATCGTTCGGCAAAGGAGCGGATGGGCATTTACGAGCTTGAGAATATGATGCCCCATAATTTGATCAATTCAAAACTAATATCGAGTGTCATCCGGGATTTCTTCGGCCGAAGCCAGTTATCTCAATTCATGGACCAGACAAATCCATTGGCGGAGATGACGCACAAGAGGCGTCTAAGCGCTTTGGGGCCGGGAGGCCTTTCGCGTGAACGCGCCGGTTTTGAAGTGCGTGACGTGCATCATTCGCATTACGGACGCATCTGTCCGATTGAGACGCCAGAAGGCCCAAACATCGGACTGATCGCCTCCTTAAGTACTCACGCGCGGGTGAACCCATACGGCTTTATCGAGACGCCTTATCGAAAAGTGGAAGACGGCCGCGTGACGGATCGGATTGAATATCTTTCAGCGGATTTGGAAGACCAGTTTATTATCGCTCAAGCAAACGCAAAACTGGATAAAGACGGCTATTTTGCAGAGTCCAAAGTGTCTTGCCGCCACAAGGGAGATTTCCCGCACACGAGCCCGAAGGAGATCGATTATATGGACGTTTCTCCCAAACAGCTTGTCAGCGTGGCCGCGAGCTTGATCCCGTTTTTGGAACATGACGACGCGAATCGCGCACTGATGGGTTCCAACATGCAGCGTCAAGCCGTACCGCTGCTCGTAACCGAAGCGCCGTTGGTCGGCACCGGTATGGAACATCGGACGGCTAAGGATTCCGGCGCGGTTGTCGTGGCAAAGGAAGCCGGCAAGGTCACGAGCGTGCAAGGGGATGAAATCGTTGTGAGCGGTCACCGGTACCCGCTGAATAAATTCAAACGCTCCAACGCGAGCACTTGCATCAACCAGAGACCGATCGTGAAGCTCGGAGACAGGATCAAAGTGGGACAGGTCATCGCGGACGGGGCGGCCACAAAGAACGGAGAACTTGCGCTCGGCCGGAATGTGCTTGTGGCGTTCATGCCGTGGAGGGGCTACAACTTCGAAGACGCGATTTTGCTCAGCGAGAGGCTCGTTTACAACGACATCTATACCTCGATCCATATTGAAGAATTTGAGATTGAATCACGGGATACGCGCTTAGGCAAAGAAGAAATTACGCGTGATATTCCGAATGTCGGGGAAGAGGCGCTGAAAGACTTGGGAGAAGACGGCATCATCCGGATCGGCGCGGAAGTCGGTCCGGGCGATATCCTCGTAGGAAAAGTGACGCCTAAATCCGAGACCGAGCTTTCTCCCGAGGAGAAATTGCTCCGGGCCATCTTTGGTGAAAAGGCCGGCGATGTGCGGGACGCTTCGTTGACGGTCCCTCCGGGAATCGAAGGCATCGTCATTGAAACCAAAGTTTTTTCACGGAAGGGCCAAGAGGCCAAGTCCAAGGAGACCAAGGCCAAGGAATTAAAGGAAATTGAAGCGATCAAAGAATTTTATGAAGAACAAATCAGCCAGCTTGAGGAAGATAAATCTCAGAAGCTGACCAATCTTCTTACAGGTAAAAGACTCGCGACAAGTCTTGTGGACGTTGAGACGAGCGCGACAATCATCACCAGGGGAAAGACGATCAAGAAGTCGGATCTGAATAAAATCGGGCGTGCGGACATCGACAGCATCAAGCTTGAGGATTCCGAAGAAGCCGAAGAAGCGGTCAAACGCGTCTGTCGTTTGATGGACGATCAGATTGAAGAGCTGCGTTACGAAGAAGACCGGGAAATTGATAAAATCAAGCGCGGCGACGAGCTTCCTCCGGGAGTGTTGAAACGCGTCAAGGTGCTTGTGGCGAACAAGAGAAGGATTTCGGTCGGCGACAAAATGGCGGGCCGCCATGGGAATAAAGGGATCATCGCAAAAATTATGAAACAAGAGGACATGCCGTATCTGGAAGACGGCTCTCCGGTGGATATCGTGTTAAACCCGTTGGGAGTCCCTTCGCGTATGAACGTGGGGCAGATCCTTGAGACGCATTTGGGATGGGCCGCGAAGCGCTTGGGCTATTCCATCGCCACGCCCGTTTTTGACGGGGCTACCGAGAACGAGATCAAACAGCAAATGAAAAAGGCGGCACTCCCGGCGCATGGCAAGGTCGTTCTGCGGGACGGCCATACCGGTCAACCGTTTGATCAGGAGGTGACCGTGGGCTACCTCTATATGATGAAGCTCGCGCATCTGGTGGATGACAAAATCCATGCCCGATCGATCGGGCCTTATTCCTTGGTAACCCAGCAGCCGTTGGGAGGAAAAGCCCAATTCGGCGGACAACGATTTGGGGAAATGGAAGTTTGGGCGCTCGAGGCCTATGGCGCGGCCTACACGCTTCAGGAACTTTTAACCGTTAAAAGCGATGATGTGCAAGGCAGAACGCGAATGTATGAATCCATTGTTAAAGGAGAGAACTCGCTTCAGGCGGACACTCCGGAATCGTTCAATGTTTTGCTGAAAGAACTCCAATCGCTGGCATTGGATGTGAGAACCGAGAAAAAAGCGGTCTCGAAAGAGGCGGAAAATGCATAACGGTGCCAATTCTATGAACGATTACGTGGCACCTAATTTCGATTATATCTCCATCAGGATCGCTTCTCCGGAAGTGATACGGTCATGGTCACGCGGCGAAGTCAAGAAACCGGAAACCATCAACTACCGTACGTTCAAACCCGAAAAGGACGGCCTTTTCTGCGAGAAGATCTTCGGGCCCACGCGCGATTGGGAATGTAACTGCGGAAAATACAAACGCATTAAGCACAAAGGGATTATCTGCGACCGCTGCGGCGTGGAAGTCACCTTGTCAAAAGTGCGCCGCGACCGTATGGGGCATATCGAATTAGCCACTCCCGTGTCGCATATTTGGTTTTTCAAAGCGGTCCCCTCCCGCATCGGAGCGCTCTTGGGGCTGAACTTGAGGGAACTCGAGCGGATTATTTACTATGAGGAATATGTCGTCATCGAGCCGGGCGACACGCCGCTTGAAAAGATGGATCTTTTGTCCGAAGAAAAATATCAATCCATGGTGGAAAACTATGGCCACAAATTTGTCGCGAAGATGGGTGCCGAAGCGATCCGCGATCTTTTAAGGGAAGTGGACATTGAGAAACTCGATTCCAAACTCCACGCGGAGCTCAAAACAGCCAAGGGCGAAGCGACCCAGAAGAAAATCATCAAGAACCTCCGGATCGTCGAGGCGTTTAAAAATTCGGGGAACAAGACGGAATGGATGATCTTAGAAGTGGTCCCCGTGATTCCTCCGGACTTAAGGCCTCTGGTGCCTCTCGACGGCGGGCGTTTTGCGACGAGCGATTTGAATGATCTTTATCGCCGGGTCATCAATCGAAATAACCGCTTGAAGAAATTATTGGACCTGCGGGCTCCCGAAGTGATCGTCCGCAACGAAAAGAGGATGCTCCAGGAGGCCGTGGACGCGCTCTTTGACAACGGTCGTCATGGGCGCCCGGTGCTGGGATCGGGAAACCGCCCATTGAAAAGTTTGAGCGATATGTTGAAAGGAAAACAGGGCCGTTTCCGTCAGAACCTTTTGGGCAAACGAGTGGATTACTCCGGACGATCGGTCATCGTGGTCGGTCCGGAGCTTAAACTGCATCAATGCGGCCTTCCCAAGAAGATGGCGCTTGAGTTGTTCGAGCCGTTCATTATCAAAAAACTGAGAGAACGCGGGTTTGTCCATACGATCAAGAGCGCCAAACGCATGGTGGAAAAAGAACGATTGGAAGTATGGGATATTTTGGAAGAAGTGATCAAGAACCATCCGGTCATGTTAAACCGCGCTCCGACGCTTCACCGATTGGGTATTCAGGCGTTTGAACCGGTGCTCGTGGAAGGCAAAGCCATCCGCATTCATCCGCTTGTTTGTGCCGCATTCAACGCGGATTTCGACGGCGATCAAATGGCCGTCCACGTGCCGCTGTCTTTGGAAGCGCAGATCGAATGCCGGATACTTCTCATGTCCGTGAACAACATTTTTTCTCCGGCGGACGGCCGGCCGGTGGCCACTCCAAGCCAAGACGTGGTGTTAGGTTGTTATTATTTATCGAAGGAGAAAAAAGGAGTCAAAAGCCAGGGGCTTATCTTTTCCAACCCTGACGAGGTGATCACCGCCTATTCCGATAGAGAGGCGGATCTTCATGCGAAAATCACGCTGAGGATTGACGGGAAATTGATCGAAACGACGGTCGGCCGCGTGATTTTTAATCAGCTGCTTCCAGAAAATGTGCCGTTTTTTAACGGACTTTTGACGAAGGCCAAACTGAACGCGGTGATCGCCGACGCTTACAAGATTGCGGGCCATCATCGCACGATCCAGCTGTTGGACGATTTGAAAGATCTTGGATTTGAATACGCGACCTTGGCTGGTATTTCCATTTCGCTTGATGACCTTCGAATTCCGTCCAAGAAGGGCCTGATCCTCGAAAAGGCGCAGGAGAAAGTGGCCAAAATTGAAGAACAGTACCGCCGCGGCGTGATCACCGAGGGGGAACGCTACAATAATATCATTGATATTTGGACGCAGACCACCGACGAAGTGGCCGACAACGTTTTTTCGGAACTCGACGTCTTTAATCCGATTTTTATGATGGCGGATTCCGGCGCGCGCGGATCGAAGCAGCAGATCCGACAGCTGGCGGGCATGCGCGGATTGATGGCCAAACCCTCGGGAGAAATCATCGAAAGCCCGATCAAAGCGAATTTTCGCGAAGGCTTGACGATGTTGGAATACTTCATTTCGACGCACGGCGCGCGAAAGGGCTTGGCGGATACCGCGCTCAAGACCGCGGATTCCGGTTATTTGACGCGGCGGCTGATCGATGTGGCGCAGGATGTGATCATCAATCAGGAAGACTGCGGCACGGTGAAAGGTATTTTTGTCGAAGCGATTGTGGAAGGGGATGAAATTGTCGTGACGTTACGGGAAAGAATCATCGGCCGTGTGGCGCTCGACAATATTGTGGATGTCGTCATGGATACCACGATCGTGGAAGCGGGCCAAGAGATTACGGAAGAAATGGCCCAAGCCGTTGAAGAAACCGGAATCGATAAGATCAAGATTCGCTCCGTATTGACCTGCGAATCCAAGCGGGGCGTTTGCGGCAAGTGCTATGGCAGGAATTTAGCGACTGGCCGTTTGGTGGAGCTTGGAGAGGCGGTCGGCATTATCGCGGCTCAGTCCATTGGAGAGCCCGGCACGCAGCTCACGATGAGAACTTTCCATATCGGCGGTACCGCCAGTCGTACCGTTGCCGAGTCCTCGATCAAAACGAAGAATACCGGTGTCATCAAATACCACAATCTGAAGACCGTTGAGCTGAAGAACGGCAATTTTGTTGTCCTGAATCGCAACGGGCAGGTGTCGATTCACGATGACTCCGGCAGGGAACTTGAGCGCCATGCGGTTCCTCACGGGGGCTTTCTTAAAGTCAAGGACGGTGGTAAGGTCCAAAAAGGCCAGGTTTTTATTGATTGGGATCCCTACGCCTCCTCCATCTTTACCGAGGTGGAAGGGGTTGTGAAATATGAGGATATTTTAGACGAAGTGACGATGCACAAACAAGTGGACCCCGCCACGGGCAATGTCGAGCGGGTCATCATCGAACACCGGGGGGAACATCACCCTCAAATATTGATTTTGGACCCTAAGAAAGACGTGCTGGCGATTTATCCGATTCCCTCAGGGGCTCACGTGATTATCGATGACGGGGACAAAATCCACGCCGGAAATCTGATTGCCAAGACCCCAAGAAAAGTCACCAAGACCAAAGACATCACCGGCGGTTTGCCCCGCGTGGCCGAGCTTTTTGAGGCCAGACGCCCGAAAGATCCCGCGATCATTACGGAAATCGACGGCATCGTCGAATTCGGAGAAGCGAAAAAAGGTCATCGCCGGGTCGTCGTGAAAAGCTCCACGGGGATGAAGAAAGAATATTTGATTCCTCACGGGAAACACCTGAACGTTTATAAAGGTGATTTTGTTTATTCGGGTCAGCAATTGGTCGATGGCCCCGTGGTTCCTCAGGACATTTTGAGGATCAGCGGTGAAAGAAAACTGCAGGAATATTTAGTCAATGAAGTCCAGGAAGTATACCGGCTTCAAGGCGTCACCATCAATGACAAACACATCGAAGTGATCGTGCGGCAGATGCTGAGAAAAGTGAAGATTGCGGAAGCCGGGGATACCAATTTTCTGGCAGGGATGCAGGTCGATCGCTTCAAGCTTCAAGAAGAGAACGAGCGAGTCGAGAAGCAGAAAAAAGAGCCGGCGAAAGCGGAGCCGATTCTCCTGGGCATTACGAGAGCGTCGCTCAGCACGGCCAGCTTTATTTCGGCGGCAAGCTTCCAAGAGACCACTCGCGTCTTAACCGAGGCGGCGACGTCGGGTAAAAGAGATTATTTGCTGGGCCTCAAGGAAAACGTGATCATGGGGCACCTGATTCCGGCCGGTACCGGCTTTGCGGGGCAACGGCGCGTTGAGATTGTGCGCCATATAGAAGAAGAGGCAAAGAAGAATAAAACGACTAAAGAATCCGACTCCGAAGAATTGATCACCGAGGAAGAAAATCTTTAATTATGCCGACGATTAACCAGCTGATTCGATTTAGCCGCCGCGCCATTAAAGCGAAGACGAAATCCCCGGCCCTGGTAGGGTCGCCCCAAAAACGGGGAGTCTGTCTTCAAGTAAAAACACAGACGCCGAAGAAGCCCAATTCGGCCCTGAGAAAAGTGGCCAGAGTTCGGTTGACCAACGGCATGGAAGTGACGGCTTATATTCCGGGCGTGGGCCACAATTTGCAGGAGCACTCGATCGTGACGATCCGTGGCGGGCGTGTCAAGGATTTGCCGGGCGTCCGGTACCACGTGGTAAGAGGCACGCTCGATACTGCCGGCGTGCAGGACAGAAGAAGGTCGCGGTCCAAGTACGGGGCCAAGGCGCCCAAGTCAGCGGATGCCGTCAAGCCGGCGGCTGCGGTACCGCCACCGAAAGGGAAGGCATAACCCCACCACCTGTTTTTGTGGCGGAGTGACATTATGAATAAGACAAAACAAACCGAGAGAAAAATGGCCCGCCACGACGCGCTTTGCGCGTCAGCGACATACGTCACAAAACAGGTGGTGGGGTAATGCGAAGACGCAGAGCGATTAGACGGGAAGTGCTTCCCGATCCGAAGTTCAACAACAAGACCGTTTCACGGTTCGTGAATATGTTGATGCTTCAGGGGAAAAAATGGAATGCCGAAAAAATTGTTTACGGATCTCTGGACATTGTGACTCAAAAAACCCAAAAGACCGACGCGATAGAAGTCCTGACCAAGGCCATTGATAACGTCCGGCCGCTTTTGGAACTGAAGTCACGCCGCGTCGGAGGCGCCACGTATCAAATTCCTGTGGAAGTCAAAGGGGATCGAGGGGTGTCCTTGGCCCTTCGATGGATCCGCAACGCGGCCCGCGCCCGCAAAGGCAAACCGATGGAGCAGCGTTTGGCGGATGAGATTTTAGACGCGTATCACGGACAAGGCACGGCGGTGAAGAAAAAAGAAGAAATTCATAAGATGGCCGAAGCCAACAGGGCTTTCAGCCACTATAGATGGTAGATATGAACTCAAAACTAAAATCGCAAAACTTAAAACTTCGGAGTCACCTTGTGACCCGTATTCAGGATTGTGTGGGCGAGTCCCTTGTTTTGAGTTTTGATCTTAAAGTTTTAAGTTAATTTTATGGCAAATGTTTACCCGTTAGATAAAACCAGGAATTTCGGCATTGCCGCCCATATTGACGCGGGGAAGACGACCACGAGCGAGCGTGTTCTTTTTTATACGGGAAAAGTGCACCGGATGGGGGAGGTGCATGAGGGCACCGCGACGATGGACTGGATGGAGCAGGAGCAGGAAAGAGGCATCACGATCACGGCCGCGGCCACGACCTGTTTTTGGAAAGACCACCGGTTGAATCTGATCGATACGCCGGGACACGTCGATTTTACGGTCGAGGTGGAACGCTCGTTGAAAGTGCTGGACGGGGCCGTCATTGTTTTTTGCGCGGTGGGTGGGGTCGAACCCCAGTCGGAAACGGTATGGCGGCAGGCGGATCGTTATCATGTTCCGAGGATTTGTTTTGTCAATAAAATGGATCGCACCGGCGCGGATTTCAAATCCGTGGTCGCTCAAATCCGTGAACGGTTGTGTTCATCAAGCGCGCCGGTCCAATTGCCGCTCGGGACCGAAGACAAGTTTCGGGGCCAGATGGATCTGGTTGAAATGAACGCCAAAATTTACCATACCGAAGATCTGGGAAGCCATTATGAGATGATCGCGATTCCCGACGAGCATAAGAAAGAAGCGGACGCGGCGCGTGCGGAACTCGTGGAAAAACTGTCCGAAACAGATGACGCATTAATGGAGAAGTTCATCCATGGCCAGCCGATCAGCACGGAAGAGTTAAAAAAGGCATTGCGCCGGTCGACCGCCAAAAACTTATTTGTCCCGATCCTATGCGGGTCTGCTTTTAAAAACAAGGGCGTACAGCTCTTATTGGATGCGGTCGTGGATTATTTGCCATCCCCGCTGGATCTGCCGCCTGTGCCCGGGATTCATCCGTCGACCGGAGAAGCGTTGACGCGGACACAGGACCCCAACGGCCCATTAGCGGCTCTCGCGTTTAAGATCGCGACGGACCCCTTTGTGGGAAAACTGACGTTTGTGCGCGTTTATTCCGGCAAGGTCACTTCCGGCACCTACGTTTATAATGTGTCGAAGAATGAAAAAGAACGCATCGGCAAACTCGTGCGCATGCATGCCAACAAACAGGAGATTGTGGACGAAATCCAGGCCGGGGATATCGGAGCCGTCGTCGGTCTCAAAAAAACGGAAACGGGTGATTCGATTTGTGATGAAAAAAACCAGATCATCTTGGAGAGAATGCAATTTCCGGATCCGGTGATTGACATGGCCATTGAGCCGGCCACTAAAGCGGACCAGGAAAAGCTCGGCATGGCTCTGGGCCGCCTTAAAGAAGAAGACCCCACCCTTCGAGTGCACTATGACCAAGAGACGGGAGAAACGATCATCAGCGGAATGGGTGAGCTGCATCTGGAAATCATCGTGGACCGGATGAAACGGGAATTTAAGGTAGAGGCGAATGTCGGAAAACCACAAGTCGCTTTCAAAGAAACCATCACGAAACAAATCGAGGTGGTGGGGAAACACATTCAGCAATCCGGCGGTCGCGGGCAATACGGGCATGTCGTATTCGTCATGAAGCCCAATGAGCCAGGCACCGGCGTGACATTTGAAAGCAAGATCGTCGGAGGCGCCATCCCTCGAGAGTATATTCCGGCCGTCAAAGCAGGCGTGATGGAAGCGTCGCTGTCAGGCGCGTTGGCAGGTTACCCGGCGACCGACCTTCATGTGGAGCTGATCGACGGATCTTTTCACGTGGTTGACTCCTCCGAACTCGCGTTCAAATTGGCGGCGATTTACGCTTTTAAGGACGGCATGAGGCAGGGCGGCGCCATTTTACTCGAGCCGATCATGAACATTGAAGTCACGACTCCCGAGGAATACATGGGGGATGTGATCGGAGACTTGAGCTCGCGCCGATGCAAGATCGAATCGATGCACCAAAAAGGAAACGTCAAAGCAATACGCGGTTTCGTGCCTTTGTCGGAAATGTTTGGTTACGCAACTTCGAGCCGGAGTCTGACGCAGGGCCGCGCGACATTTATGATGGAGCCCTCTTATTACGCAGAAGTGCCCAAGATGATCGCCGAAAAGATTATCAAGAGCAGCAACACGCAGGAAGCCATACAGGAAAGGCGCAGCAACCGATAACATGGCGACCGTCGGCACTCAAAAAATCAGGATTCGCCTCAAGGCGTATGATCACCGCGTCCTGGATCAGTCCGCCTTGGAAATAGTGGATACCGCTAAAAGAACCGGCGCGAAGGTATCCGGGCCGATTCCATTGCCGACGGATTGCGAGTTGATCACGGTCAATCGTTCCCCGGTGATCGACAAAAAATCGAGAGAACAGTTCGCGATCAAGACGCACAAGCGTTTATTGGACATTTTAAACCCGACCGCCAAGACAATCGACGCGTTAAGAAAGCTCGATCTTCCGGCCGGCGTGGACGTGGAAATAAAATGATAGCGATTTTAGGCAAAAAATTAGGTATGACTCAATATATCAACGCGGCAGGCCGGCTGATCCCCGCCACGGCCTTGGAGGCGGGGCCGTGCATTGTCACGGATCTTAAAAATGAAAAACAGCATGGCTACAAAGCGATCCAAATCGGCTTTGGCGACGCGAAAGAAAAAAGACTCGGCAAAGCCCTCACGGAGAATTTCAAAAAGAAAAAACTCCCTTTAAAGAAACACTTGAAGGAGATCCGCGTTTCGCCCCAGGAAAATTTTGAATTGGGCCAGGAAATTAAGGCGGATATTTTTAAGCCGGGAGACGCGATCGATGTTCAGGGCACCTCGATCGGCAAGGGTTTTGCCGGAGGAATGAAGCGCTGGCATTGGCGCGGCGGTCCGGGGAGCCATGGTTCGATGTTTCATCGACGGATCGGTTCCGTGGGCGCGAGCTCTTTTCCTTCCAGGACCTGGCCGGGTCATCATATGCCGGGCCATTTGGGAAATGTGAAGAAGACAATTCAAAATTTAGAGGTGTTAAAGGTAGATGCGGGCCGCAATTTGATCCTGGTAAAAGGATCTGTGCCCGGCGGCGACAACGGGCTTTTATTTATTCGTAAGTCCCTTAAATTGCCTGGCGGGATCAAGGCAAAAGCGGTGGACCCAAAGAAAGCGGAAAAGAAAAGAGATGCCGGAAAGAAGAAGGAAGAAAAACCTAAAAAGTAGCAAGCACGCCGCGAAAAGGGCCAAGAAAAAAGCCGTCGGCTCGTCGGATAAAAAGCTCCGCAAGCCGAAAAAACTCACGGCCCGTGCCAACGAAAAGGCGGCCGCTTCGAAAGAGCGCGCGTTGACCGTTTTTGATCTGAAGGGCAAAACGCTCGAAACGCTTCAGGCGGCCGCGCTTTTTTCCGAGCCCGCCGTCAATACGGATGTGATCTATCAGGCCGTTCTGATGTACCAAGCCGGCGAAAGGGAAGGGACCGCTTCCACGAAAGAAAGAGGCGCGGTCCGAGGCGGCGGCAAAAAGCCATGGAAGCAAAAAGGGACCGGCCAAGCGCGCCATGGATCGCGGCGTTCGCCGATCTGGCGCGGGGGTGGGACCACATTCGGACCGGAGCCCAGAGATTATTCTTATTCGATCCCGTCTCAGGTGCGGCGAAGAGCGGTGGTCGAGGCGATGAAAGATAAAGTGGCGAATGGCAAGTTGATGCTGGTGAACCGTTTGGACGTGGACGCGCCGAAGACGAAACTGGTCTCGGCGATTTTGAACAGTTTCAAGCTGGAAAAACCGTTATTTCTCGTAGAACAGAAAAGCAAAAATCTTATTTTGGCATCACGGAACATCCGTGGGATAGCGGTGAAAACCGCCTCCGAGGTGAACGCGTTGGACGTGGTCTCTCACAAGGAATGTCTGATGACCAAAGAGGCGTATACGGGGCTTTTGAAAAGGTTGAAATCATGACCCCACCACCTCTTTTTCAATCCGAAGGATTGGTGAATTCGCCTCGGGCGAATTCTTTCGCCCCACCACTTATTTTGTTCGCGAAGCGAACTGATTGCTTCGCAATCGTAAAAAATAAGTGGTGGGGCGAAACAAAAGAGGTGGTGGGGTGAAAGAATCCTATCAGGTGATCGACGCGCTTTTAAGGACGGAAAAGGGCGTTATCCAGCAGAAGGACAATAAATATTTTCTTTCTGTCAGAAAGAATGCCAACAAAATTCAGATCAAACAAGCGGTGGAAGATATTTTCAAAGTAAAGGTATTGAATGTGAACACCCAGGTGATGCCCGGCAAATTAAAAAAGGTGCGCACGCAGGCCGGCAGAACGCCGGATTGGAAAAAAGCCATCGTGACTTTAAAAGCGGGCCACAAGATCGAGCTGGCTTAAAGCAAAGGGAATAAACAATGGGAACTAAAACATTTAGACCGTATAGCCCCGGGATTCGGTGGACCGCGGTCTCGGATTTTGCGGAGCTGTCTCCGAGAAATAAAAGACCTGAGAAGTCGCTGGTTGAAAGTTTGAAGAGGAGCGGCGGAAGGAATGCCCACGGCCGGATGACCTCGCGCCACCGCGGAGGCGGGCATAAAAGGAATTATCGGATCATCGATTTCAAGCGCGATAAGACCGGCGTCGAGGGAAAGATCATTTCCATCGAATATGACCCGAACCGGTCGGCCCGGATCGCTTTGGTGGAATATCCTGATAAAGAAAAAAGATATATCCTGGCGCCGGCCGGTATCACTATCGGGGCCGTGGTATCGAGCGGTTCCGGTTCCGAAATTCAGCCCGGCAACGCGATGCCGATCCAGGAGATGCCGCTGGGGACTCAGATTCACAATATTGAACTCCACAAGAACCGCGGGGGCCAGATCGTGAGAAGCGCGGGCAGCTACGCCATTTTGATGGCTAAGGAAGGAGAATACGCACACGTGAAATTGCCGTCCGGTGAGGTGCGTCTCGTCCGTTCGGAATGTTTTGCCACGATCGGCCAGATCGGCAATATTGATCATGAAAATATTTCGTTGGGCAAAGCGGGCCGCCACCGCTGGATGGGTCGGAGACCCGCTTCCCGCGCGGTCGCCAAAAACCCGGTTGACCATCCGATGGGCGGCGGCGAAGGCAAATCTTCAGGCGGACGCCAACCGACCTCACGTAGCGGTATTCTGGCCAAAGGATTTAAGACAAGAAGAAAGAAAAAGCCAACGTCTCAATATATTATCGTCGGGAGACCTCGATGAGTCCCGTTAGACTCCTAAATTACGAGATTTGTAACGCAAAAGATTGTGAACTAGCAACGAATCGTGTTAATAAGGATAACTCATTGTTGGTAAGGAGTCTAACGGGATGAGTCGTTCCATTGACAAAGGGCCTTTTGTCGACGAAAAGCTTTTGAAAAAAGTGGCCGCCATGCAGAAAATCCGTGCAGATCGCAAGCCGATCAAGACTTGGTCGCGCCGATCGACCGTGACGCCGGATTTCGTGGGTTTGACCATGATGATTCACAACGGCCGCTCGTTTATCCCGACCTTTATTACGGAAAACATGGTTGGGCATAAGTTGGGTGAATTTGCTCATACCCGCACGTTCAGGAAGCACGGCGTGGTGACAAAAGGTTCAACGGATCTCACCTAAAGGATAAGGATATGACCCCACCACCTCTTTTTCAATCTTTCAGATTGATGGATTCGCTTTCAGCGAATCCTCCCACCACTTTTGTCGAGTGTTGGGATAGTAAGGTGCGTGGTGGGAGAAAAGAGGTGGTGGGGTGATTTCAAAAGCGTCGGCTAGTTTTGTGAGGATCTCACCCAGAAAAGTGCGGTACGTGATCAACCTAATCCGCCGTAAGAAGATCAAAGAGGCGCAGGGAATTCTGAACGGTTCTCCGCGCCGCGCGGGCGATATCGTCCGTAAGCTTTTAAACCAGGCCGTGGACGCGGCCATCAAGAATTCCAACGCGCAAAGCGCGAATCTCATGATCTCGAAAATCACGGCGGATGGCGGGCCGACGATGCGGCGATTCCGGGCGGCGAGCATGGGCCGCGCGTCGATTATCCGTAAGCGCACGAGCCACATTACGATCGAGCTGGATTATATTAAGGGGGCATTGCCTGTGGATTCGTCTAAGGATTTAAAGAAAGCCAAACGCCATGCGGGAATGCCGCTTAAAAAGAAACTTGTGGGAGCCAAATAACCCCACCACCTGTTTTCAGGCGATGAGGTTAATGATAAATTTTTCAAATGGGCAGTAAGGGTAAAATCAATCGAGGCGTAAAATCGCCTCGGCGCGCTTTGCGCGCCGGTCCCGTCATTTGACGGGACAAAAACAGGTGGTGGGGTAATGGGTCAAAAAGTTCATCCGGTCAGTTTCAGACTGGGGGTCATTAAGACATGGAGTTCTCTGTGGTACGCGAACAAAAGGGATTTTGCGAAATTCCTGCACGAGGATATTAAAATCCGTAAGCATGTGTTGAAAACGTTCAATCAAGCGGCCATCGCCAAGGTAGACATTGAGCGAGCGAGCGAAAAGATCCGTGTCAATATTCATACGGCCCGTCCCGGCGTGATCATCGGAAGAAAAGGCGCGGATATCGACCGCTTACGCGAAGATTTACAAGGCATCACGGCAAATAAGGAAGTGCATATCAACATTCGTGAGATCAAAAATCCTTCGATTGAAGCGCAGCTCATCGCGGAAAATATTGCTTTGCAGCTTGAGAAAAGAATCGCGTTTCGCCGCGCAATGAAAAAAGCGATGCAGCAAGCGATGGATAGCGGCGCGAAGGGTATCAAAATCCAGACCAAGGGCCGTCTGGCCGGATCCGAAATCGCCAGAAGCGAAGGGTATCATGAAGGGAAAGTCCCTCTTCACACGCTAAGAGCCGACATTGATTATGGATTTGCCGAGTCGCTCACGACTTATGGAAAAATTGGGGTCAAAGTGTTGGTGTATAAAGGAGATATCATCAAGAAAAAACCTCCGGTCACTCAAGGAGTCTCTCATGCTATTGATGCCTAAACGAGTCAAATACCGCAAGACTCAACGCGGCCGGCGGAAAGGCATGGCCCAACGAGGGAACCGGGTGAGTTTCGGAGAATACGGACTCCAGGTTTTGGAAAACGGCTGGTTGACCAATATTCAGATCGAGGCGGCGCGCGTCGCGATCTCGAGGAACGTCGCGCTCGGAAAAGTGTTTATTCGCGCTTTCCCCGACAAACCGGTGACGAAGAAACCCGCGGAAACCCGCATGGGCAAAGGCAAGGGAGCCGTGGAATTTTGGGTGGCGGTGGTCAAGAGAGGTAAAATTCTTTTTGAAGTGGAAGGATTGCCGGAGGAGATCGCCCGAGAGTCGATGCGGCTGGCCTCTTCCAAGCTCCCGCTTCACACCCGTTTTATCTCGAGGAAGGAAGTGTCATGAGCAAGCTGAAGGTCAATGATTTAAGAGCGCTTAGCGCGCAGGAATTGGACCAAAAAATAATCGCAATCGAAAAAGAACTTCACGATTTAAGGCAGAAAAGGATCACAGGGCAGCTGGACAAGCCGCATCTTTTTAAAAGGTCGCGCCGTCAGATTGCTCAAGTGTTGACCGTGAAAAGAGAAGCCAAGCATGTCTAGTGCAGCAGCCGTGCGTCAGAATTTAAGAAAAGAGAAAGTGGGAATCGTTCTAAGCGATAAGATGCAAAAGACGATCGTGGTGCAGATCGGTCGTAAAGCGCTGCATCGGCGTTATGGAAAAGTCGTCAAAAGTTTTACGAAATTTAAAGCGCACGATGAGAAAAATGAAGCGAAAGAGGGCGATCGGGTAAGGATCGTCGAGACTCGCCCGCTGTCAAAGGACAAGCGGTGGCGTCTTGTCGAAGTATTGAGTCACGGGCACGGCAAGGCCGCGGAAGATATTAAGGAAACACGATGATCCGAATGAGAACACTTTTAGAAGTCGCGGATAATACCGGAGCCAAGAAGGCCTCGTGTATCGGCGTCATTGGCCGTTCCGGCCGGATGACGGCTGAAGTCGGAGATATTATCAGCGCCAATATCAAAGAGGCGACTCCGGATGCGACGGTTAAGAAAGGGGAGGTCGTAAAGGGGGTTGTTGTCCGGACAAAAAATAAGATCCGGAGGCCCGACGGCACGTCGCTGCGCTTTGATTCCAATGCGCTCGTGATCATTGATATCCAAAAGAATCCAAGAGGGACCCGTATTTTCGGCCCCGTGCCTCGCGAGCTGCGGGATAAAGGATTTATGAAGATCCTCTCCCTAGCGCCGGAGGTTATTTAGAAATGACCCCACCACCTCTTTTGGAGGCGACAGGGTGTCGCCTCGACGCGTCCACGTTTAATAGTGGTGGGTTTAAAAGGCAAGGTTCGTCAAGTCACGCGTCCCTGCCTAAAGGCAGAAAAGAGGTGGTGCGGTGAGCTTGAGGATCAAAAAGGGCGATAAGGTGGCGGTGTTGGCGGGCAAAGATAAAGGCAAGGCCGGGAAAGTAATCCATGTCTATCCCCAAAAAGGGAGAGCGTTGGTGGAAGGGATCAACCTAGTGAAAAAGCACGTCAGAAAAAGCCAGAAGAACCCGCAAGGCGGCATTATTCAACAGGAGATCCCGATCCATTTATCCAAATTAAGCTTGTTGTGCCCCGTCTCCGGGAAACCGTCGCGACTCAAGACCCTAATCGCGGCCGACGGATCCAAGCAGAGAGTCTCGGCCAAAAATAAGGCGGTGATTGCGTAACATGAACACCAAACCGACATTGGTGGAATATTATAAAAAAGAGGTGGTCCCGCAGATGATGAAGAAATTCGGCTATAAAAATGCGTTGCAGGTGCCGAGGCTTAAGAAAATCGTCGTCAATATGGGAGTCGGCAAGGGGGCCGAGGATATCAAGATCGTCGAAACGGCTCAAGGGGAGCTTTCACAGATTACCGGTCAACATGCGGTGATCACACGCGCCAAGAAGGCCATATCCAATTTCAAAATTCGCGAGAACTCCCCCGTAGGCTGCCGTGTCACGCTGCGTCACTACGTGATGTATGAATTTTTGGAAAAACTGGTGCGTGTGGCGCTGCCCCGAGTCAGGGATTTCCGGGGCTTGAGCCCGAGAGGATTCGATCAGGCGGGCAATTACAATTTTGGAATCCAAGAACAGAATATTTTCCCGGAACTCGAGACCGACCGGGTACTCCGGGTTCAGGGAATGAATATTACCCTCGTGATCGACTCGCGGTCCAAGGAAGAATCGTACGAACTCTTGGCGTTATTCGGCGTGCCATTCCGGGTCAAGATGGAGAAAGCGGCTAAGGAATCTCATGGCTAAATTATCATTGATGTTGAAACAGCAGCGCCCGGCCAAATTTAAAACACAGGCTTATCATCGCTGCATGAATTGCGGAAAAACAAGGGGTTACTACCGGAAATTTAAACTGTGCCGGATTTGCTTGAGAGAGTTCGTCTCGAAAGGCGAGATTCCTGGCATGATTAAGGCAAGTTGGTAAGAAACGAAAAGGGATAGCCATGGCTTTGACTGATCCGATCGCGGATGGATTGACGGTGATCCGCAATGGCAATAGAGTTCAGAAAGAAAGAGTGGACGTGAAATCTTCGTTCTTGATGACAGAGATCCTGAAGATTATGCGTCAGGAGAAGTTTATTTACGATTACCGCCTGATCGAAGACAAAAAACAGGGGATCTTAAGAGTCTATTTAAGAAAGGCCAGTGAGCCTTTAAGAACGATCGCAAAAGTGATGAAAGTGTCGAAGCCCGGCTTAAGGATTTACGCGAAAAAAGACAAGATCCCGACTGTGTTGAACGGCCTTGGGATTTGTATTTTATCCACGCCCCAAGGCGTCATGACCGGTGAAGAAGCCAAGCGCCGAGGCATCGGCGGCGAAGTCTTGGCGAAGGTCTGGTAGC